>JADFJC010000014.1 GCA_022566315.1 Planctomycetota bacterium | reverse complement strand
TTAGGACTTGTAAATAAATTAGCTCCCATTTGTGGCTGGCTGCGGCTTCGGCTGGCGGCCTCAGCCTTGTCCTCGCTCAGCCAAAAACGAAACCTAATTTCTTTACCAGTCCTTAGCATCAGATGAGGCAAAATCGGAGCCGGAGTAGAGGATGCTGGATTTGAAAGACTCATTTTCAAAGAGCTGTTTCGCAAGCATGGCATATCCTTCGCTTAGTGGGTGACTGGCATCAACATACAACTCGCTGGGTAGTGCCGGAGGCATATAGTAGGCGATATTATTTTGTTGCAGCCAAACTTCAATCTTACTTTTCATCTTTCGATAAATCCCGATGCTCTCGCCCTTGAGCATGTGCTCGTTAAATGGGCCAACGAGGACGAATACGCTGTTGCCTCTTTCCTTCAGCAGCTCAACCGACTGCTGGAAAAAGTTCCACTGCAGCGACGTCTTAAGCTTAACCCACTGAAAATCATTTTTAGCTATCCCCCTCTCGGCCCAGGAAATATGTTCGTTCTGAATATTGTTGGCAGAAGCGGGAAGCTCGAAGGTGACGGCATTAGCCGGATTCTCGTATGGGTGCTCCAGTGTCCATGTGGGCAGGTCCATGTTATCGAAATAGGTAATCTTCAAATGGGACGTCAAACTTAAAAAAGGCACATAGCGTTCTACTACAGCGGAAATCCTCTTTGAATATGGGTCCTTATAGCAGGGAATGTTTGGAATAAACTGCGGTACCAGTTTGGGATGATTGAAACGGAACTCCTTCTTGCTCTGCAAATCGCTCTTTTCAGAACTCATCCATAAAGGATTAAAATGCAGAACAACCTTCTTGTTTGAGATGTCGTGACCATAGTATCTCAACAAACCTGCTAATGCCACGGGATGGATGCCGTCCACACCCAAATTGGCAAATTGGTCACGGCCAATCATTTGGTTGAGATAATGCGACAAGGTGTTATTTTGAGAAACGTAATGGCCCCAAATGACAGAATCTCCAATTACAAGTGTCTCGTACTTTGAGATTGCCCATCGGCAATATCGGCTGTACAGCCAGTAGTCATTGCTTAACTCGTAGCCCAGGCGAAAGTCGGATTCAGGCTCAAATTTCTCCATCCGTTCCCAAAGCGCAGGCCCGAAACAAAATAAAATCAGGGCAACAATTCCAACGAAAATCCATTCGTATCCGGATAATCGCACGCAGTTGGAACTGAAAGGGACATCAGGCTCGTTCGACGGACAAGAACTTTTTCGGTTTTCTAAGATATTACTTTTAGGCATCGCATTTTGCCTTAGTTATTAAAGCTTCTTATAAAGTCTAACTAATATCAGAACTGAAAGTAGATGAACGCCTTCTCACTTGCCGGGGCAAAGACGGCCAGGTAGAAAACCAATAACAGAACAATTCCTATGCGCACGGGTCTTAGCTCAAGGACCCACTTAAGCCTGGATTCATAAGCAAACTGATAGAGCCACACAGCAAAAATCAAAGCCAAAGCCAGTAATGGACAATAAGGATTTGCCAGTCCGGAGCTGAATATTCTTGTTACAATCACCCATGCGTCACTTATTGTTTCAGCCCGGAAGAAAATCCACGTAAAGGTGACGAAGGCAAAGACGAGCAGTTGTTTCATTAGTTTCGGCACTCTATCTTTGTAGAACGAAGTTTTTTCCAGCTCACGAGTGCAAAGACGCCCAAGCCCATGCAACGCGCCCCAGATGACAAATGTCCAGGCTGCACCATGCCATAATCCTGAAATTACCATAGTCAGAAACATATTTCTGTAGGTGTTAAACTTGCCCTTGCGGTTTCCTCCCAGAGGAACATAGACGTAATCTTTGAACCAGGAGGAAAGGCTGATATGCCATCTGGACCAGAAGTCACCCAGGCCCGTTGCCAAGTATGGATTATTAAAGTTCAGCATTAAGCGAAAGCCCATCATTCGCGCCACGCCTCGTGCCATATCCGTATAGCCGCTGAAGTCGAAATAGATTTGCCAGGAAAACAAGAAAGTAGCCAGGACCAGCGCAGGCGCCTGAAACTGCTCAGGAGCGTCATACACCTTGTCAACGTAAAGAGCCATATAGTCGGCCAGGGCGACTTTCTTGAAGAAACCGACAACAAAAAGTGAAAGACCGTCCGTCATGTCCTGCCTGGAGACCCTGGGCGGTTTATGCAGCTGGGGGAGTAAGTTTTTGGCTCTTTCGATTGGCCCGGCAACCAATTGAGGGAAGAACGAGACAAAGGTCGCATACCTTATGAGGCTTGGCTCTCTTTCAATTTTACCACGATAGTAATCTATGGTGTAGCTCATCGACTGGAAGATATAGAACGATATACCGATGGGCAATAGTATATCAGGAGCAGGGAGTGCATAAGGAATACCCAATGAAGACAATAAATGGTTTAAATTATCGGTAACGAATCCACCGTATTTGAAGAAACCAAGCAGCCCGAGATTATTTACAATACTTATGGAAAGCCACATTTTCCGCCGAGTGCTTTTGGCCATTTTCGTAACTACGGTGTAGTCCAGCAGTGTCGAATACACGATTAGAATCAGATATAGCGGGTAGAAGCAGGCATAGAAGAAATATGAAACAACCAAAAGCCAGGGAACTCTGAGCTTAGTGTTCTTGAGGGCCAGGTAGGCGGGATAAACAATAATGAAAAATAGTACAAACGGCCAAGTATGAAATAACATTCCCTGCGCCCCTTTATTCCGTCAAGACCTGAATGTGTGCCTCTACCGAATCGGCCAGACCGTCCAGATGATACCCTCCTTCGAGAATAGAAACGAGACGACCTTCACAACACTTTTCTGCTATGGCCTTGACTATCCGCGTCAGCTCCGCAAATCCCTGCGCGGTAACCTTCATACTACCGAGCAGGTCATCCTTATGGGCATCAAATCCCGCAGATATGAGCACAAAGTCCGGGGAAAAGGCAATGGCCGCAGGCTCAAGTTTCTCTCTGAAGCCCCTCACATAATCGGCATCTCCGGAACCGGCCGGCAAGGGAACGTTAATGTTGTAATTCAAACCTTTTCCGCTGCCCTTTTCCGTTTCGCTTCCGGTGCCCGGATAGAAGGGGTACTGGTGAACGCTAAAGTACAGCACCGAAGGGTCGTCATAAAACGTTGCCTGAGTACCGTTGCCGTGGTGCACATCCCAATCCACGATGAGTATTTTCAATAAGCCGTGTTTCTTTTGGACGTAGCGGGCGCCAATAGCAATATTGTTAAAGATACAGAACCCCATTGCTTTATCCTTTAGTGCATGGTGGCCCGGCGGACGTACCGCACAAAAGGCGTTCGTGACTTTTTTCTCCATGACCGCATCAATGGCCGAGAGCACTCCTCCCACGGCTGCCAGCGCTGCTTCATAGGATTTTGGTGATATCGGAACATCCATGGAATCGAGGTATCCTGCGCCTTCCTCACAACTTCTTCTCACACGCTGTATATATTCAGGTGAGTGAACCATTGTAAGCCATTCAGAAGAGGCCGGTTTTGGTGACAGTTTGAATAATTGAGGGTATAATCCCTTTGCCTTCAACCTATCAACTATTGCGACCAGCCTCTGAGGTGCTTCCGGATGGCCTTCTGTTGTTTTGTGCTCGAGATAAATATCATCATAAACGAATCCTGTTTTTGACGCTTTTTGGTTTGTATTTTCCTTCACCGTATCTTCTCCAGTAGATGTGTTGGGAGGTGCATTTGAGCTGTCGCTAAGCGGAGTCCCTCTTACGCAGCGAAATCCTATAGCGTCATTCGCAAGACAAGTATCATCAATGGAAGGGTCACTCGTGCGATATGATGACCGGCAGCTATCGGTGCTGGAGTTCCATGCGCCGCCTCTCAAGACCCTCTCCTTAGCTTCAGTTGGCCCCTTTGGATTTTTTTCCGGGCTGTCTTTGTAATAATTCTCGGAATAAAAATCATTGCACCATTCTGACACATTTCCATGCATATCATAAAGCCCCCAGGGATTGGGTTTCTTCTGTCCGACAGGATGTGTCTTTCCGGGTGAGTTTTCAGTGAACCAGGCATAGGTTTTCAGCTTCCGCGCCTCGTTACCAAAGCTGAACTTTGTGCCGGTGCCCGCCCGACAGGCATACTCCCATTCAGCTTCTGTCGGAAGTCTGTATCCGTTTGCCTGGAAGCTGCATTCCCAGGTTTCTTCATCGTAGCAAGGCTCAAGGCCCTCTGCTCGTGAACGATCGTTGCAATATAGAGTTGCATCGGTCCAGTTTATCTGCTCTAAGGGATTCTTCGGATTTTTGAAATGAGAGGGGTCGGGGAGCTGATACTTCTTGAACTGCTCTTGAACTACTTCGAATCTATCCATCCAAAACGAGCTGATCCATACCCTGTGCACCGGCGACTCATCCGGTGAACCGTTCTTGCTTCCCATATCAAAGAAGCCTCCGGGAATTTTTACCATTTCAATACCCGTCTTCGTTGTTATAACCTCCGGCATACTGGCGGTGTCCTTAGTACGGCGGCAGCCGGGGACAATGACCAGTATCAGCAGTAAAAAAAAGATTCGCGTTGTCGGTCTATTAAGTTGTGTGCTCATACAAATCATCTTTGTCTGGGTTTCACATTCGCTTAACGGCTCAAAGTGCGAATCGGCACCCAGTCAGGCTCTTTGTTGTGATTCCCGTCGGTAGTGATTTCTACCCATTTTCCTGTTGTCAAATCACTGAGGCAGATATTCCAGCCCGGCGCTTTGCCGCCTACCATTTCAGCGGCTTTTGGGCCGTGGCTGAAAGTGAGGTATCTGCCGTCCGGCGAGAAGTCAGTGTGATAAACCTCATATTCTTTTCGACACTTGATAACGCGGCGAACATCAGACACTCGTGGTGCACGGGATGCCAGGTTGATATTAGCCGTGCATAAATCCCAATCAGTCAATCCCCATGTTATCTTCTTACCATCGAGGCTAACATCAGGCCTGCAACCTGTAACTTTGTACTTTGTTAAATCAAAGACTTCGGTTCCGTCGGCTTCGATGGCCAGGTTGGCGTGCTTGAAACCCATGCCGCCGTGCACCGTTGCAAGAAACCAATTACCGTCCGGCGACCAGCAAATATTATAAAGATGATACAGGTTTTTATTTTGATGCTCTCTGTGTTTATGCGTATCTATATCGTAAAATAAAATCCCCTTAGTGGCATAGTCTTTCATAGTGTAACGTGTAAATTCCCCCTTTAGATAAGCGATAGTTTTGCTATCAGGACTCCAACATGGCTGTCGAGCATTTTCAGCAACCTTAACGCGTCCGGTTCCATCAATGTTCATATAATATACATTTCGAACCTTCTTCTTTCTTACCAGCTCATCAGCTACGAAACAGATTTTTGTCCCATCGCCAGAGGCGTGGGGATACATCTCATCCACATCAGGGGTGTTGGTTAGATTGACAGGATTGGAGCCATCCGCGTTTATCAAATACAGTTCCCAGCTCTCCTTGCCGTTGGTCTTACGGTAGGTTTCGTAAACTATCTTAAAGGGGATTTCTTTGAGGTTAAGCTCAGATTTTGGTGAAGGTATTTGCCGCAGCTTTGGTGCATCTTGCGCCTTTGTGCCGCAAACAGCTTCATTCACACTATAATGCAGAAGACAGAGGACAGAGAACAGAAGACAGATGACAGATGACAGAGGACAGAGGACAGACTCTGACTTCTGACTTCTGACCTCTGACCTCTGATTTCTGACTTCGGACTTATACTGCCTCATTGTCATATTGTCTCCTTTGCTCACTGGCCTATCGATGGAATGGGCACCCAATCGGGTTCCTTGTTGTGGTTGCCGTCAGTAGTGATTTTTACCCACTTGCCTGACATATCACCCACACAGATGTCCCAGCCTCTCGCTTTACCGCCAACTTGTTGCGCTCCCTTGAAAGGGCCATAACTGAAAGCGATGTACCGCTCATCCGGTGAGAAATCAACATGATACACTTTAGACTTACGCAGGCATCGTGCAACTTCGCGAATATTAGTTACGCGTGGTGCACGGCCGGTCAGGTCGATATCGCCCAGGCATAGATTCCAGTCAGTCTCCCCCCACACCATTTTTTTGCCGTCAAGATTAAAGTCGGGTCGGCAGCCCTTGACTCCCCACCATCCCAGGTCAAATAGCTTTTTCCCATTGGCTTCAAAAGCCAGGACAGCATCGCTGTACTCCATACCTCCGTGTATGGCAGCAACAAACCAATTGCCGTCGGGTGACCAGCACAGAGCATAAATATGATGTAATTTTTTATTAGGGTGAGGAGTGTATTTGCCGGTCTGAAGGTCATAGATTATCAGATCAGATGTTGCGTATGGCCTGTCGCTGTAGCGCTCATACTCTCCCTTTAAATAAGCGATTTTCTTGCTGTCAAAACTCCAGCAGGGCTGCCGAGTGTTTCTGGCAACTTTGAAACGTCCGGTCCCATCAACGTTCATATAATAGACACTTCGAACCTTTCTTCTGCCTGTCCCTTCGTCAGCAACGAAACATATCTTTGTACCATCGGGCGAGGCGTGGGGATACATCTCATCCACATCAGGGGTGTTGGTAAGATTAATCTGGTTGGAACCATCGGCGTTTATCAGGTACAGCTCCCAGTTTTGTCGGCCTTCGGTTTCTCGGTAGGTTTCGTACACAATCTTAAAGGCGACTTCCTTCAGATTCAGCTCCGCTCGCGGTGACGGGACTTTTCTCAGCCTTTGCCTTTTTCCTTGGCGAACAGCACCATTGGCTACAGTCAGAGTTAGTATAATAGAGATAAAAATGCCTGCGTGTTTCATAGGCGGCCTTTTCCTTCGACTCTGCTCAGGATGGTGAGCCTGTCGAACCATTCTCGAAATATACAATCTTCTCCCGTAAGGGATACTGCGTATTACCATCATCTTCCACCATAGATACACAAGATGCGTACACGTTGCTCCCAAGCAGTAGTCGCTTCAGCTTTTCATGCTCGTGCTTCGCAGCGAAGTACTTCGCAGAGTAGTACCGGATTTATCACTTTTCACTGCCGCCGCTGAAACTCCTCGTCGCGTACCTCAGCGGCTCGAAGGACGGCAGCTCGTTTATGGCGACCGCCCCCCACGTTGTATTTAGATGTCCTAACATGCGGTCATTGTCATATCGTTTGGAGTAATCCACAAAAGCCTTAGCGGCGTCGGGTTTGCGCCAACTGGCCGGCCAAACGCGAAAACCTTTCTCAAGAAACATTGGTACCGATTCATACGCCTGCCGCAGCTCGTAGTGCCAGTCACAGATTATGATGTCCTTGCTAATCATATCGACAGCTCCCGCTGTGTTGTCGGCACTGGCCTCCCACTTGCCGTAGCTGTATTTTGACGCATCGATCAAACGGTCGCCCCACATCAGCATTTCAATTTTGTGTTTGCCGACAAGATGATTGTAGTAATCATTGACGGCTTTTGCGAAAAGCTCGGCTTTATCCTTGCCTCTGCATCGTGGGCAATCATCTTCGGCTACGAGGAACACTTCGTCCATACCCACATGGAAAGCATCTGCCTCGAACACCTCTATCAGCTCGTCCATAAGTGCAAATACAACCTTGTTGACTTCCGGATGCAGTGGACACCAGCTTCGACAGTAAATGCCTTCGTTGTTCGGATACTTGCCCGGTGTCTCATCGAACTGAGGATATTTTGCCAGCAGCGGCGAGGTGTTCTTGCCCCATGACTGGTGACCAAGACATTGGAATTGCGGAATCAGCCGGACACCGTGCCTGCGGCATTCACCGAGCAGCTTCTTTATCTGCTTAGCACTGCCGGCATTTTTTCTCCGGAGCTCAGGATGCGACCTATATTGGTATCCGTAATTAATCTCAGCTACTATCACATTTACACCGAGCTTGGCTAACTCACCAACAGCACCGGTCAACTGCTCCACCGCCTTTTGGCTGCCAATACCAATGTGAACGCCGCGCCAAGGCTCTTTGCTGTCTCGCGGAGACCCGGTTGACTTTTCTTCACTGAGGCCCTTTTCCAACAAATCACCCATCAGGCCGGCCGTTGACAAAAGACATACCAGCAAGAGAACAAATTTGATTTTCATAATGCTTTCCCATCTGCTCGAACAGAAGCCACGAGCCTTGAACCTCTGAGATTGTGGGGCCACTCAACCAACGCCGGGATAGCCTTTATCAAAGGGAGGCTATTGCGAACAAGTATATCGCATTCGATGTGGATAACAAGTAAATAGCGAGCATTTTGCACAGAGGCAAAGAAGGCAGATGGCTGGAGCTCTGTCTTAAAGGACAGCAGGTGCTGTATCCAAAACCAATATCACTATTAACGATTTGTGGTAGAGCGAAGGGGGCGGAACGGTGGATTTGTTCCGCCCCAAGTTGTTACTGACCTCACTCGCCGGCTGTAGATTTCGGCAGGAAGTTCTCCATTATCCAGATCTGACGGCTTGTTCTCCTGGTTGCCCACCAGGCCATCGTCTTTCCATCACGGCTCCAGCGTGGAACGCCTGCTTCATCCCCGTGTTCTGACACCTGCGTTGTCTTGCCGGAGGATTCGTCATAAACGTACATGCGAGGGCCACCTACAAAGAAGAAGCGACGGCCGTCCGGTGCCCACTTGCCGACGTAGTCCCAGACATCAGGAGCGTTAACGAGCAAGGTGGGTTCTCGACCATCCAGGTATGTCTGATGCGTCTCACTGTCAAGCCGGGACACGTGATACGTCAGACGCTGGCCGTCCGGGTGCCATTCAAGCCCTTCCTTCCACTCGACGTCAGACGTCAGTTGCCGCAGTTCGCCGCCGGAGGCAGGCACCACAAAAACAGCGTTATCAGCGCTATTTCCGGGCTTGGGTATGCCAAAGGCAGCGATGAACTTCCCGTCAGGTGACCAGCGGACGGAGTAGTCCTCCCATCCGTGGTTCATATGGGCGAGTTTGCGTGGTTGGCCGCCGGCCGCGGGAATGATGTAAAGATCGTTGCCATCCGAGTATGCCAACTGAGAGCCATCTGGAGACCACTGCGGCACCGGGCTCGATTTCGCATTTGTTATTTGCACCAGAAGTCTCGGGTCTCCTCCCATTGTCGGTACAGTAAAAATGCCTTTCTCGTTGCCGATTCTGGTGGAGTACGCGAGGGTCCGACCATCGGGTGAGAGAGCGAACCTGTGATAGTTAATCAAGCCTGTATGCTCCTCTGGAAAACTCTCGGTCAATCGTCGTGGTGCGCCTCCGTCGCGCAACACGGCGTATATTCCTTCTTTGCCCGGCATGTTGTTCACATAGTAGATAATTCGCCCATCAGGTGACAGTTCCGGACAATACTTGGCGCAACGAACCAGCGAACGGGCTTCAAGCGGCGATGAAGAGTCCGCCACCTTGATGGATGTATTTATCTTGAACATGCCAAAGCCGATGCTACTACCGTCGCCAAGCACCTTGGGGTCCAGTACAATCGTATCTTTGAAAAACGTCACCTGCTGGGGCTCGCCTGTCGCAAGGCCCTTTTCCTGGTCCATAGGGAGTCGCCAGATATTCAATGTACCGGTTCTCCCCGAGACAAAGTAAAGGGTACGTCCATCGGGAGCCCATGTGGGAGCTTTGCTGGACCCCGGCAAGTGAGTGAGGCGCCGGTCTGTGCCTCCTGTAACGGGAAGAATACGGAGATTCGAGCCGGACCCGTCTTTCTTCTTCCGGTTAGACACGAACCAAAGTCCATTCGGTGAATAACCACGCCCCAACAACTCACCTCTGACGAAAGGCACATCTTTCCTTAGGATGAACCGAACTTCATTGCCGTCCAGGGTAAGCGTGCGAATACCTTCGTTGGTGTGGTAGGTAAGGTGGCCATCAGGTGTCCAAAAGACCGATTGAATAAATCGTTTAGTCACATCAGGACCGATCTGCCGAGGCGCTCCGCCGTCTGGATCGAGGACAAAAATGGCACATATGATCTTTGCATCCGAATCCGGCGGCGGCGCTCTCATTAGCGAATAGGCAATTAACCGACCATCAGGCGACCAGCGCGGCCGACCGACCTGCTGCCATGGCCCTAAATCATCGAGAAGCGGTCGTATAATGGTTGTGGTCTGATCGGTGATGTATAAATTGTCCGGAGATTGAAATACAATCCGGTCACCGCTGGGCGAGAAGTCACACATACCCATATGCTTACCGGCTATTTGCTCGTCAAGGACAAGACGGTAGGTAGGTCCGTTGACTTTGGCTCCCGGCGCCCCGGCGTCGAGCTGCTTCAGGCGTTCACGCGCTGTCTGCACAGTCTCCGGCTGGTCGGCATACTCCTTGATGAGGTGTCGATAGGTTTTCTGCGCCTCCTGTTTGCCCATCTTCTCGTAGCATAGGCCGATGTGGAGCAGGGCCTTTGCCACGACCGGACGGTTCCTGGGAAAGTTTACAATGATACGTTCGTAAACCTTGATGGCGGCATCCAGGTCCCCCTTCACTTGTTCCTGGTACAGGCCGGACTGGAAAAGCACTCCGGCTTTCTGCTTGGCGTAGGCCGATGAGGCCACAACAAGCATCAGCGCAAAAACAATACCAGCGATAGATTGAAGTTTCGTGTTTGTCCTTTTTCGGTTTTCATTGTTTGTTAGTTGTGTGCGAACTTTCATTTTTTTTCTCCTTAACTTTTTAGTTACCAATAAAACTGACCAACTGTCAACACTAAAAGGTTTCTCTCATTCTTTTCTCCTTTCTTTTTTTAGCCGCCAATACAACCGACCAATTGTTACAACTAAAAGGTTTTGCTTATGGAGAAAATTATACTATGGAGAGCTGTCGAATGCGTGAAGCCCAAGTGAAGTTTTGGTGAAGATTTGGTGAAGTTGTGTTTGGGTTCAGGGTTCAGAGGTTCAAGGTTCAACGGTTCACGGTTGTTGGATGTTACCTTTCATAGTACTTTAGCGGTTTGAAGCAAACGCTAAAGCAGGTTTACCGTTCCAAGTTCACGGTTCAAAGTTGGTGGAATAATCCTATTTTTGGTATGGTTCAAAGTTCCGGGTTCAACGGTTCAAGGTTGGTGGAATGACCCTATTTTTAACCCTGAACCTTTCAACTGTCGAACCATTAAACCCTGAACCTCTGAACCTTAGCTAATAAACTTGTATCCTATGCCCCGCACGCCAATGATGTGCTTGGGATTGGCCGGGTCGTCTTCGATTTTCTTCCGCAGGTGGCCAATATGAGTGTCCACGGTCTTGGGTAATACATATACATCCTCGCCCCAGACCCCATCAAGAATGGCCGAACGGTCCAAGACCTGGTCTTTATGCTTAATGAGAAAGCCGATTAAGGAAAACTCGAGCGTAGTCAAATAAACCGGCTGTCCCTTCTTTTTCACTTCGTACTTTTTGAAATCAATTTCCACGTCGCCGAAGCGATAAACATCCATCTGTTCCTGGATACCCTTGACTCGTCTAAGAATGGCCTTCACACGAGCAATGAGTTCGCGGGGGCTGAATGGCTTGGTAACGTAATCGTCGGCGCCCAGCTCCAGTCCGAGGACCTTATCAATCTCCTGGCTTTTGGCGGTCAACATCAGAATGGGTGTTCCCACGCCGGCCTGACGCAATTGTTTGCAAACCTCAAAGCCGTCCATCTTCGGCAGCATAATGTCGAGAATGATGAGGTCGTGTCCCTTTTCTTTTGCCATTGAGAGGCCCTGGAGCCCGTCTCTTGCGCTTGCAACTTCGTACCCCTCAAGGGCGAGGTCATCGGCCAACGCCATCAGGATACTTTCCTCATCTTCAATGATAAGAATTTTTTCCATTTAATTAAACCTCCGTCAATGGTAGTGGAAGCCTTATCGAAAATGTGCTGCCGCGGCCAGGCTCGCTTTCAACGTGCACACTCCCGTGATGGGCCTGGACAATTTGTTTGACCAAAGTCAATCCAAGCCCGCTTCCTTTTACCGTCCGCGTCAGCTCATCACCGCCGCGATAGAAGCGTTCAAAAACTTTGTCGATTTCTTCCGGCTCGATGCCGAGGCCGAAGTCCTGGACGGCAATAATCAGATATTGATTCTGGGTAAATCCCCGAACGAAGACCTTCTTGGCTCCGGCAGAGTATTTGATGGCATTGTCAATCAAATTGGTAATCGCCTGGGTTATGGCGGCACGGTCGGCCTGAATGGATGGCAGGGGCTTATCAATTTCTGCCTGAACGGTAAAGCCTTCGTGACGCACCTGCTGTTGAATCGTTGAAACAAGCTCTTCCAATAGTGGGCCGATATCAACCATCTCGAACTCGAATTCTTTTTTACCTTCTTCCATCTTTGCAAAATCTAAAATGTTGTCGATGAGTAACGAGAGTCTTTCACTTTGTTCCAGGAGAACATTATAGTAGCGTTGGCGGCGTTCTTCAGAAGGGACCCGGCCGGCTTGAAGCATCTCGGACAACTGCCGGATAGATGTTAAAGGACTTTTGAATTCGTGGGAAATGGTCGAAACAAAATCGGACTTCATTTTTCCAAGCTCAAGCTCATGGGTAACGATGCGAATTGTCAGGGTCAGGCCGAATATCAGAATACCTGCGAGAAGGACGAACATATAAAGATAAATGCCGCGTCGTGAAGTGAGAAGCGTTTCAAAAAGACGCGGGTCCTGTTGATATAGCTCAAGAGACCAGGGTGGAAAGTTCCCGGCAAAATTGGCTCTGACGGTCATAGAACCCGATGCTGAGTCATCCGATTTCAAGATGGCCTGGCCGTCTCTGCCTTTTACAATCCAGTGAATATCCTCTGAGGAAACATGCTGCCGAATTATCGGCGCCAGAAGGTTGGCCTTGAGCTGTTCAGAACTGAGCAGAAGCCCCCAAATCCCGTTATCTTCGTTTCCATTTCCTTCCCGCTCGCCCGGGATGGAAACAAGATACGTGCGTCCTGCGATGTCCAATGTAAATCGCCTGAGTGCATTGCGGGAATTTTCCATACTTCGAGGGACTTTTGCCAGCAAATTAGGCGCTGCATTCTCCTGAAATGTAAGCAGCCTTTCCGTGATTTCTCTTTGCTTCTTTTCCTCGCTTCTCAACATTCTAAAGGTGCTTTGGTATGACTGCATGGGTGCATCCTGCGAAAAGATTTCATCAATCGATTCTTCAGCTTGTTGAGCAAAAAATTCATATTGAGATTTTTCCAGCTCCCATTCGGCATGAATCAGGCTTTGGTATAAACGAATAAATGTCTGAACGGCACTACTTGAATCGTCGATTGCAGAAAATAAATCGCCGAGCTCTAACCTCGCAGCCAATCCCGATGGCATACCACCACCCATTCGTGTATTGCTGTAGTCTTGTGCAATTGTCTCGTACGATTTTATGGCGTCCGGGAAAAGGTTTGATTTTATCTGAACTCTGGCAATTGCATTTAGCGCTTCAGCCTTGGCCTGGTGATTGGAAATTTGGGCAAAGGCCTGCTTATAGCTGGTCAGGGCTTCTTGATAACGCTTCTGCTGAAACTCATATTGCTCTCCGAGCAACAAGGCGGATGGCCGCGGTTGAGGCGGTAATGATTTTGCGCTGCCGCTGGAAAGAAAAAGGAGCTTCGCAAGGGGAAGTTGAATGCGTTCGGCACTTTCAAAGAAGAAGACTTCCTCAACGAGAGATTGGCGGCTTTTTAGACGCTCCAGTGAACGCAGGACGGCTGAACCGCGCTGAGGCGATTGGAGATTCGCGATGGAATCGAGAAAGGCCTCTTCGAGAGCCGAAATCTTGTCATTAATTGAATTAGTAATCTGTTGGGCAATTGTATTGTGTTCGTTGAGCTGCTCTTTTTCCAGCAGCGCTATATCATTCTGGATGCCACGGAACGCAAGATAACCCAGAAGCAAACTGGGCAATCCAATCCCTAAAAAAAAGTGGAGAAGTATTCTTCTGCGTCTGTGTATTGATGTTTCCATGTTCGACATCGGTAACATAAACGTAGCATAAAATCCACTAAAATTCATACCGTGTCGATTCGGTGGCGGGATTCAATATTAAATTAAAAGTGGTTAGTTTTTGTAAAACTGTTGCCTGGTACAAGAAATTCAGTTATTTTATGACGCAGGCGGGTGAACTCGTGAATCGTATCTCGAATGTGATGCGAACAATACAATAAGAGCAGTGGGTATGATTTAATGGCGGATGAACAAAAACAATTAGTGCAGCAAATAGAGCCTTTACTTGAAGCCGAAGATAAATCGGCCCTGAGAGAACTGCTCAGCGACCAGCGAAGCAGTGACATAGCCGAAGTCGTGGAGCTTGTGGATAACGAGCACAGACGTGCCATCTTCGACGCTATGGACAGACCAACTTCGGCTGAGGTGTTGGAAAAGGTTGGTGAGGCGACCAGAGCGGAACTGTTCGAGCTGCTCAAAGATGAGGAGCTGAGCAGCCTTGTTAGTGAACTTGACCCTGACGACGCGGCTGACGTTCTTTTGGAACTGCCGGAAGAAGAAAGGGCAGAACTTCTCGAAAGCATACCTCCGGCTGAATCGGCTGAGATTAAAGAATTGCTGAGCTACTCGGAGGATTCAGCAGGCGGGATTATGGACCCTGCTGTGATAAGTGTGTCCGAGGATGCAACGGTCGCTGAAGCGGTCAATAAAATCCGTGCTGCGGAAATTGATGAAGACTTCTTTTCCGTGTATGTTGTTGACAAGGCAGGTGGATTTGTTGGTGATGTTCGTATTAGGTTCCTGCTGACCCGTCCGGAAGGGACGAGGATAGGTGATTTGGTTGGCCCCGATACGATTTACGTTAGCGTTGATATGGACCAGGAAGAGGTTCGGAATATATTCAGCAAGAATGACCTGATTGTAGCTCCGGTTCTGGACAATGACGATAAGCTGGTCGGGCGCATCACCGCCGACCGTATCATCGAGGTTGCGGAGGAAGAGGCTGCGGAGGACCTGTACACGATGGCCGGTACAGATGCGGATGAGCTGGATACGTTTTCGGCTTTTCGCGCGGCCCGTATCCGAATGACGTGGCTTTTGCCCTGTTTAATCGGGACGGGGGTAACGGTTCTGGTCCTGATGTTTTTCTACGAGAAATTCGACATTGAAGGTTTATCTATCGTTTATACCACTGCGCTTGCTTTTGTGCCGATGATTGCAGCTATCAGCGGAAACGCCGGGCTGCAAACTTCGGCGATTGTGGTTTCGGGATTGGCAACCGGTCACCTTGTGGCATTGAGAGTAAGTCAGGTTTTCACGCGTGAGGTGCGCATTGCCCTTCTTGTAGCCCTGAGCTGCGGAGTTATAGGCGGTGTGGCGTGCGCGATATTACTTAACGTGAGGGCTGCGGAAAGCACGGTAGGGTCTGCGCGGCTTGTGTTTGCGTTCGGGACAGCTATGTTCTCAGCAATAATGGTGGCGACGACTCTTGGTTTGTTTCTTCCTTTTTTATTCCGCCGAATCGGCATAGACCCCGCTATAAGCTCCGGGCCATTAGTTACAACCGCGAACGATTCGATAAGCGTTGCAATCTATATGACTTTGACATTGCTGTTGGCGACGTGAGCGCAGAGGGGGAACTTTATTGTGTGCTTTGGCTTTTTAAGTTTCAGGAAGCGTCCTTATTTGGCGCGAATTTTTAGTAGCGTGTTCGACGGGTAACGACACTTCTGCGTGGCCCGCTTTTTTCCTTAATCTCCCTGATTGTCAAATGTGATACCGGTGGCCTTTTCGCACGAGGTTCTTTTGGTACTTTCTGTCCTAATAGCTGTAAAGCGTTTCTGCAAATTTCTCTGGTAGAAGAGTCGTGACATTTGAGGCCCTGTCCTAAAATCTCCAGCGCCATTTTCTTCATTCTTCCCCGCATTTTTCTAAGGCCATAGGCGGCTGCGTTTTTCGTGTGTGCAGGACAATCACCGAACAAAACAGCTTTTAAGATGTCTAAACCATCCTCCTGCATCCAGGACAATTTATAAGCGGCCGTTCTTCTTTTCGATGCATCAGAGGAATACAATTGCTCCCCGAGCTTTCTGAGAAGTTTTATTGACGCTTCATCCTTTTCTCGGCCTGAAAGCTCCCTTTTCTCCAATTCCATAGAACGACCCCTGTATTTTGATTACTTCCGTGTAATGTCATAGGTTCTCTACCAAGATATAATCGTATTGTCAAACATTTATTTGAAAAGAATTTTTATTTTTCTGCACGTGCTCTGGCTGGCAAGACCGGCAAAGCCGGTACAGCGAATATTTAGCAATGGCGGTTCGGACTTCGGTGATATCAGTCGAGCCTGAACCGCCCCTACAGCTACAGGCGGAAAGAATTCCTTTATGATTTGTGGCGAAAATCAATATTGTTCAAGCATCAAGCTTGACAACGGGCTTAGAATTTTATAATATAGTATGTGGCAGTAAGAGTTAGTTTATAAAGTTTGGAGTTAGTGGTAATTATGTCCCCGGAACAACCTATTGATGACCGAACAAGCCCTGAGCATGAGCCGGAATTGAACAAGTATTTCAGGGCAGCTATCAAAACCCGTGCAAGCGACCTGCATCTGAAAGTAGGTCAGCCGCCGAGGCTGCGTCTCTTTGGGGAGTTGAAAAAGACTACCGGCGAAGTAATGAGCAAAAAGAGGATTGAAGAATTGGTTTTTGAGATACTCAGCCCCGCTCAGAAAGAGCTTTTCGCCGAGCATGGGACACTGGACTTCGCGCACGAGCTCGAGGGTGAACATCGTTTCCGAACAAACATATTTCGCCAGCGAGGCGTGATTAGCCTCACTGCCCGACGCGTCAACACAACCATCCCGCCGTTTGAAGAACTGCACCTGCCGCCGATACTTGAAAAGATATGCCAGAGCAGGCAGGGGCTGATTCTTGTAGTAGGTCCTACGGGCTGCGGCAAAACGACAACAATCGCATCAATGGTAGACCACATCAACCACACTCGCTCGTGTCATATAATTACGATCGAAGACCCTATCGAGTATCTGTTTAAGGACGCCAAAGCGATAGTGTCACAAAGGGAAATCGGGATTGACGTCAAAGACTTTGAAGAGGCCTTAATGTACCTGTTGCGTCAAGACCCCGATATTGTTTTCATTGGCGAGATGCGTGATGCTAAAACGGTCAGCGCCGGAATGAGAGCTGTAGAAACGGGCCATCTTGTTTTCGGAACGATGCACTCAGCAAATGCGGCGCAGTGTGTTCACCGGCTTTTGAACCTGTTTCCGCAAAACGAACGAGACCTTGTAAGACAGACTTTAAGTCTGGCAATTAAAGCGGTCGTCAGCCAGACATTAGTTCCATGTCTGAAGGAAGGCGTTGACAGAATACCTGCTGTTGAGATTCTAATTGCGAACGCGGCTGTCAGAAAACTGATCTCCGAAGGCCGCGAAGCCGATTTGTCCAGTGTTATCCGAAGCTCGCAACATGAAGGTATGCAGGACCTTACATATAATCTTTGTGAACTGGTGAACGACGGTTCTATCGACCCGAAAGACGCATATAAACACGCACCAAATACAGAAGAATTAAAAATGGCACTAAAGGGTATCAGGACCACTGCCAGTGGTATTTTGTAAGATTTAACGGAGCATTCTATGCCGGATTTATTATTAGCAGCTATCGGATACGGCGGCTACATATCGATAATCAAATTTCTCATTTTCCTGGCTTTCTTTTTTGGATGGCTTCCGCTGCTTACGTGGGTTTACCAGGACGCCAGAGCAATAGAGACAAAAACGGTTTTCTGGACAGGTATTGTTCTGGGCGCCGGAGCGGCGGGAACAATAATCTGGCTGGTTATTCCTGTCTTTTTCGTCGGGATGCTGCTCTATTTGATAGTTGTAGGGGCAACATCTCTGGCTTATGTGAAGCACCGAAATTCGAGGGTTATGGATTTTGACAGGGTACTGACGGCTGACCACATCAAAAGCCTGCTCGTTAGCAAAGAAAAGAAACTTGAGGGATTCAAAAACTTTCTATTCATAACAGCAAACAAGAATGAAGTCCCTTTACCTGAACCCCGCACGCCGGACTTTTTCGGCTATAAGACAGCTTATGAAATCCTGAGCGATGCCATCTGGAAAAGGGCAAGCAGTATTATGTTTTCCCCGACACCCCAGGACTATAAAGTAGCCTATTACGTTGACGGTACAGCGCTCAAACAGCCGAGTATGGGCAGAGAGCAAATGCGGTATTTCATTCGCTTCATCAAGCAACTTGCGGATTTGGAGACCAAGGAAAAGCGAAAACCGCAAAAAGGCGCGTTTAGGATACATCAGGGCGAAAATTATACCGAGTGGGAAGTAGCCACAGCCGGGTCAACTGCCGGGGAACAGGTCAGACTCAAACAAATAACACAAGAGGCCGTACTAAAGTTAGATGATATCGGCCTGATGCCTGAGCAGTACGAACAGTTAAATAAATTCAGTGAGATGAAGCAGGGTGTTTTTATCATAAGCGGGCCTAACAAAAGCGGAGTAACAACCACCCTTTACGCACTGCTGCGAAATCATGACGCTTTCATTAACCATGTAAACACGCTTGAAACACAGCCTTCCAACAAGCTGCCGAATATAACTCAAAACATTTTTAGCCTCAGCGACACAGGTACAACGACATTTGCTAAAAAGCTGCAAGTGGTAGTAAGAATGGGGCCGGATATTGTTGGTGTTGCCGATTGCGAGGATGTCGAGACGGCACAGATTGCCTGTACGGCTGCCAAAGACGGTAAAATTATGTATGTTACTCTCAAAACAGACAGCGTAATACAGGCATTGGCTAAATGGCTGAAATTTGTCGGCGACAGGAATCTGGCCGCTGGGACCCTTCTGGGCATAAGTAACCAACGGCTGTTTAGAAAACTTTGCGATGAATGCAAACAGGCATACACGCCGGACAAGGAACTTTTGAAAAAGTTTAACATCAGCGCAGAAAAAACAAAAGTGCTTTACCGCACGGGCAAAGTGGTGTACGACAAACGCGGCAAACCCTCGACATGTGAAAATTGCCAGGGAACGGGCTATTTCGGCAGAATGGGCGTATTCGAGATTATCACACTGAACAATGAACTAAGAAAGGCTCTAACACAAACGAAATCACTGTCGGAAATCGGCATGCAATTCAGACGTGCCAAAATGCTTTATTTGCAGGAACAGGCACTAAGAAGAGTCATCAGTGGAACAGTATCAATAAATGAAATGATTCGGGTGCTTTCAGCATCCAAAACGAAAAAACCAAAATAGTGTCTAAAGTTTGAAGTGCCTAAAGTGAGCTAAAGTGAGCTAAAGTTAAAAGGATGAATAATGAATCTTGACTGTCGTCAGACAAGTATCGAACAAGGAATATCGAATTTTGAAGTTTGCTATTCATCCCCTATTCTTTTTTCAAACTTTAGGCACTTTAGCTCACTTAAAAAATGGGAGATATTGTAATGGCCAGTTTAGCCAGCTTATCTGTGGTGTTAATAATTTTGGGATGTGTTGCTTATCAATATTTCAAAGGCACATTTGTCAGGGCATTCGCTACGATAATAATTGCTGTTTGTGCAAGTATAGCTGCGTTCGGCTTCTTCGAGGTTCTGGCAAATGTCTTTATCAGCCGTGGCGCTGACAGTCGTTTCCTGTCCCTTGTGCCCTGGGCTCAGATGCTGTGTTTTGCGCTGCTATTCATTGTAGTCTTTGGAACGCTGCAGACAGGTGTGATATTTCTAACTCGCCAGCCGATTAATTTAGGGTTTCTGCCTGAGCGTATCGGACGGGTTGTGTGCGGATTTTTCTTAGGCCTTTTACTATCGGGTTTTTTGCTTACCGCCTTTGGGATGGCACCTTTATCAAGCAAGTATCCTTACAAGCGTTTTGACGAGAAGCGTTACAAAGTCCTTCTCAACGCAGACGGCTTTGCAACAGGCCTGTTCAGTATCATAAGCAGGGGCAGCTTGAGCGGCAAAAGAAGTTTTGCCACCATCCATCCCGACTACCTTGACCAGCTTTACCTGGACCGGCAGATTTCCGGCACCTCACTCCTCACCAGCAAATCTCCGGCGATAAGCGTGCCGTCAAAGCAGGCTGTATGGCCGGCCCCCGAAAGCCTCAAAGGGCAGGTGGGCGAGATTGTTTCTCAACTGAATCGTCAAGGCAAACTTAAGGATGAGTCCACCGGCAAGTCAATATCTATGCCCCCCATCAGCAACAATTATCAGCCCACAATAGTGCGAGTGGGAATAAAAAGAAGCGTACTAAGCACAAAAGATAAGATAAACGGCGGCGCATTTATACTTCCTCAATTAAGACTCATCTGTAAACGACAAGGATACGGCGAAGACCCATTAGCCGGTGCGGGAATAAACGTTTACCCCATCGGGCACCTGAAGGCGGCGGACCAGATACAAGTAAGCATCGAGATAGAAATAGAGCGTGACGACTTCAAGGACAACGCCAGGGAGAAATGGATTGACTTTGTTTTTTGTGTTCCGAGGGATTATGTGCCTGTGCTGGTCGAGTTTAAGCAAAACAGCATTGTCGAGATACGGCCCAGTGCAATCGTAACCGCCGACAAGGCGCCGCCGCCAGCATTTTTTACCCAAACATCCAAAGGTAACAATGACAGCAGGTAATCTGCGAAGCCGCAGCCAGCCAAAAACGAAACCTAATTTATTTACAAGTCCTAAGTCCACAGAAATAGTCGAGCACAGTTTCTTAGCTGCAAACAACCAATTCTTCCAAATCCAGCTCCATCAGATGCTCAAGATAAGCGTTGAGATCTTCTTCTGAAAAATTGGCGAGAAATTCCGGCTTGGCACTTCTGTTGATTTCACAAATGTAGTCTATCAACTCCCTTTTACTCATAGGTTCAGATCCTTCAAAAGTGGTAAAAAATCTTATCAACCTACGCAATATCGACAGGGTGCACAATTTTTCTTTAGCCAACCGGGCAATGACCAGAGTAACGCCCCATAACCCAAACCACCATATAGCCGAACCGCATTTGCTTCGACTACCATATATAGCCCAAATGAGCAAACCGGCTTTATCGTATGTTTCACTGTCCAATAAAATCGGCTTGGGCGCTGGCCAATGCGGATTAAAAAAAATTTGCGAATTTTTTATTTTTCTAATTTTCTGTTACGAGCCTAACCGCTCAAATGGTCATATTGCTAATTTCGGCTATGCCGCGACCAAACCTATAACGCCGTTTCTGCTGATTCGTGAAGCACTTGCCGCACCAAGGGCACCAATCGCCGAGCGTTTAAGGAAGCTCCGCCGTGAGGCGTCCCCAAGTGGACTGCGTGTTATGTTTTGAGTCATATTATGTTCTCCGTTTATACAAAAAAATAAAGAGTAATGCAGAATCGAGGTTAGGCAGAAGCTTTCCAAAAAAATACTTTGCGCTATCCCATAGACTTATCGCAGCAGTTTCTTTAGCTTTGCAATGGTCTGAGTGTGCTGAGGGTCACGAGCAAGGTTATAGTATTCCCCGTGGTCGGTGTTGTGGTCATACAATTCTACGCCCTGCCTGCCCTGGTCCCACTCTGTGTATCGCCAGCGCTTGGTTCGCACGGAACGACCAGCTATCCTGCCGCGTTGCACCTGTGTAAACGCCATCTTCTTCCAGGGCAGTTCCGGGTCGTTGAGTAACGGCTGGAAGCTGGTTCCCTCCAGATTCGCAGGCGCGGACAGCCCGCACAGGTCGGCCAGGGTGGGATAGATATCCACGAATTCTACAATTTGCGAACAACTCTTACTCTTTCTTTTCATTTGGGGTGTTACCACAATCAGAGGGGCCCGCGCTGACAATTCAAACACAGTGTTCTTATTCCACCAGCCTCGTTCGCCAAGATGGTAGCCATGGTCGCTAAGAAATACCACTATAGTATTTTGCCAGAGTTCCAGTCGGTCCATTGCTGCGATTATCTTTCCTGCCTGCGCGTCCATAAAAGAAATTCCGGCATAATAGGCACGCATAAACTCACGTCGTTCCCGGTCGGTGAAACGGTCGAATTCAGCTTTCCAACTACTTGCAATGGCCTGGCCAAGCTCGGCAGAGCGGTCAGGCGGGTCTTTCGGTGGTCTCAAACGCTCAAGTGGATAAAGGTCGAAATATCGTTTCGGCGCAATAAACGGGTCGTGCGGCTTGTGAAATCCAACCGCAAGAAAGAACGGGCCACGACGATACTGTTCCAGCAGACGGACGGCTTCTGCGGCAACTTGACCATCAGGCTGGTCCTCGTCGTCTCCCTGGGCAGCAAGCCATCGACACCACCTGACTCGACCGCCGGTAAGGTTCCTCCCTTGCCCTTTTTTGCCCAGTGGTGTTCCTTTAGGGTCAGATGTTATGTCCCACGCCTGAGGGTCATCCATATTATTCTTAGCTGAATGAAAAATTTTTCCCACGCGAGCTGTGAAGTATCCGTTTTTGCGGAACAACTGTGGTAGAGTTACGGCATCCGGCAGCTTCGACCGGAAAGGAGTGGTGTTGTTTAAAATGCCAGTCGAATCCGGCCTTAACCCGGTGAGAAACGATGTGCGACTCGGATTGCAAACCGTGAATTGACAATAAGCGCGGTCAAAACGAATGCCACGCGCAGCCAGCCGGTCAATGTTGGGGGATTTGACCACAGAATGTCCGTAACATCCGAGGGAATTATTCAGGTCATCGACAACGATGAACAGCACGTTTGGCTTGCTTTGAGGACCTCCCGGCTTAGAGCTTTGCGATCGAGATACTAATCTTTCTCGCGCAACAATCTTTTTACCTGCTAAGTTTCCAAATGCCGTTGTCCCCGCCACCGTACTTACTTTCAGAAACTGTCTTCGCGTTATCGTGGAATTCTTCATTGGGTTTGTTTCCACAGATTTCACAGATTTATCTGTGCTAATTAGTTCCTGTTGCGGAAAGCAAAAACCGACGATGTCACCCCTGCGGAAGCAGGGGTCCAGAGCGAAAAACTGGATTCCCGCTTCTGCGGGAATGACAAATACTGTTTCCGCAACAGATACTACTTACCTTCCAGGCACAGTACTCGGCCATTTTTCATTGAAAGGTATAGTCGTCCGTTGGCGGCGGCCATACCGTCAAAGACCGGTACAGTTTCGAGTTTGTATTCTGCAAGTTTCTTGCCGTCCGAGGCCGAAACCACACGCAGCAAAGCGCCCTTTTGTCCGTCAAGGGCTGTAGTTTGCTCGCGAAGCTTCCTGGCAACGCCCGGAGCATCAGGATTTTTAAATATCTGTTCTTCGTCGATTATGTCCGGTGGGCCCGCGATGAATAGAGTTTTGTTCGCCAGGACCATTGCACGAACGTAAAGCGGCGTTTCCCGCGACCAATAATAGAGCGGCCTGGTTGTGGGGGCAGCGCGCCGTTTCTTTTCCTGCTGTCTCTTTTGCCGAGCTGTTAGTTTGGCTGTTTGCTTTCGTGCCGCTCTCTTAATGATTTCTGGTTCTCTATCAGCGGCAAAAAGGTGATATTCCATAGGTGTTGTCCACTTGTAGTATTGCAGCTTACGGCCGTAACCATAGACGTTGGAATCATCGACAACCAGCAATCGGCCGGCAGGGGTAACTTTGCCGGCCTTGAACCAGCCGCCGGCGCCCGAAGCAATGCTCTTGCCGAATATCCAGTATGAGCGGTGGAACCATGTGTCGTCTAACATACCCGTCGAGCAGAACAGATGCCGTCCCTCGCCTAACTGGTCAGTGACATCGGTCGGGGCGATATACCGGCGTATTCCGTTAAGGTCAAAACGCTGGGTCCGCATGTAAAGGAACTTGCCGTCACTTGAGAGAATGTCCGCAAGTGCGGGTGACATATTCAGGCCTTTGACGTGGACTTGCAGATTCTCACCGGTCTTCGGGTCGCGGTCGTCGAGAATGTTCTCTGATATCTTTCTGCCCGTTTTCGGGTCAAGCCTTAACAAATGGAGGCCACCGTCGAGGAACATCGACCTACCAGCGACACAATAGACAATATCGTCCTGCACAAGCACACTGCCGTGGACCGGCCAGGCGGATTCCAATTGCTCGAATGACATAAGCCGCCGATCTACGGGCGCTGCGCGGAAACGCCAGGCCAGCTCGCCGTCGGAGGCGCGCAGGCAATAGACCCAGCCGTCGGCTGAGCCAAACAAGACCCGGCCCCGATAGATGGTCGGCGGCGAGTCAACCCGTCCTCCAACCGTGTAGCTCCAAAGTGTTCTGCCGTTCTTTGCATCGAGGGAATGTACGGTGTGGGTGTCTATTGAAGCCACAAAAACTCTGTTCCCGGCGACTACGACACTGCTCAGCTTGCCGCCCAGATTAGTTTCCCAGGCGCGTTCCAGCTCAACGGGGACCTGTGCCTTTGTGAAGCCGGTGCGTCCGGCATCGTGGCGATAAGTAGGCCAATCATTTGGATTTTCGATAGTCGATTTTCGATTGTCAATTTTGCTGTATGCCGGGCCGCGCTCGAGTCTATCGGCATCAGGTACATTCCTCGGGACCTTTCTGGTTTTGGACTCAGGAGCCAGGGCGTTGAATCCGTACAGTTTGGCATCGAGGTAACAGCCGCAGGAATGCGGCGGTGCATAGACAAGGCCGTTGCACGGCATAATACCGTAGATACAGCCGCCTCGAACCCAGTGATGTATCTTCCAGCTCTTACTCTCGAAATCAACGAATTCGATGCCTGTCCTGGACGGCAGGAGCCAGCGGTCTGTTGCCTTTGCCCGGTAGCATCGATGATGGAACCAATAGGTCTCGACGTCAGGCGAGAACTGGTTTTTAATATCACCGGTGTACAAATCTCGTCCGGTGAATACACCTGAATCTTTACCGGCTGCTATTGCCCCCGCCCAGACAAGCCCGCCAACGACAAGAAGGTCTTCAGGAGAATTGTGGCCGGAACGGGGATGGTCAGAGGTCCAAAGTGTTATACCGGTATCAGCAGACAATGCCGACATGGACCTGTCACCGCCTGAAAATAATACAACGTCCTTGTACACGACCAGCGTCGGCCCAAAGTTTGACGGGATGGAAGGACGTCTTGAGACCGGCTTTGAAGCCCAAAGCTGCTCGCCGTCCCGGCGATTGAGGCATATTATCTTTTCGCCGTCGTGGAAGAGTACTCTCTTCTGGTCTGCAGCTAATGTCAAAGGAATGACCCGAAATTTTTTGCTCCAGAGAAGACGCCCCGTATCTGCCTGGATCGCCATAATGCGTCTTGGTCGCTCGTCCCACGGCCATTCCTTTGCCACACGGGCCTTGGCCTGGCCAATATTGTTGACTGCGGGTCTGTATTCGTTGTAGTTCATTGGGGCATCATTGGCCAATACGAAGAGCACGCCTTCGGAAATGATAACCTCTTCGGTAGCGTCCGTGTTTTCATATGTCCGGATGGTCTTTCCGGTTGCCGCCTCAAGTGCTGTCAGCGGTACCTGAAACCCAAGCGTAACATATACCGTCTCGCCGACAGCGACTAAACGTCGCTGCTGTTGGGTCGGGCCGCTTTTGAAAGGCCACAGATGAGTATGCCACGATGGGATCGGTCGTTTCCACAGAATAGTACCGTTGAACGCGTCCCGCGCAATCAGGGTTCGCTTTGGCGGTAACTGGATGATAACTGTCGAGCCCTCGTCGAAGATATAAAAGATACGGCCATTGGTCGATACCAGCGCACCCATACTTGCCATACGGTCATGATGGCGCGACCATCTTGGGCTTCCCACCCACTGCAGATGGGCAGGCGGGTCAACTACCATATCATGCGAGACAGCGTTGCCGGTTGCGTCGTAAAGGTAATGCGTCCATTCGTCGATCTCTTTTGGGCGCGGCTTGACAGTCTTGGCCCACCTTCCAGCCTTCTTAATGTAGGCTACACCATTAGGGGCCAGGACTCGCATGACCTCACTCATTGTAATTCTGCCAAGCTGCTCCGAGACGACGAGGTTGACCAGGTTGTCAATGTATGGAAGACCTCTGCCATTCAAGCGGTCAACTGAAACCTTCCCGTAGAGCTTAAGCGACTGGATGTACTTACGGGCCTTTTCGACGTTCTTTACATTTGTGTCCAGGCCGTGGACAAGATAGCTGTCATTTGCGCGCAGCGCGGCAGTGAGCTTCCCATCTCCGCAGCCGATGTGGACGATGAAACCTCCCTGCAAATCACTGGCATCCAGGATTTTCCGCGCTTGCTTACGCTCCGCAGAGGAACGCTGTTCGGCGCCGACGACAGGGACGCCAATCACCAATGCCAAAATAACGGTTGTGCTAATCCACTTTGTCTTTGTTCTTGCAGTCATTATCGAATCTCCTTTCTGTTCTGTCCGAACCCAATAACCATAGATGATTATACCATCGAACCACACACTATGCAATAATTCACTATGCCAATCAATCTCAATCTCAGCGTAGCGTATTCTGTAAAAACGCTAAGAATAACTGTATAATACAGCCAAGAGGCTTTTATTTATCCATTAAATTTGCTACTTTATTGAAACAGGAGTTTATATGCGTAAGCTTGTTCTAATCTGTTTATTGGTACTGCTGAGAACCGCAGGCAGTCAAGCCGATACCGAACCCTTACGTGTGGGGAAAGGATGCAACAAAAGTCATCGTAAATTTCGGGACAAAAGAGGCCCGGTTTACGTCAAAGCTGGGAGGAGATGTCGTCCTGCCGCCATAGGAATTCGTAGTTGAAGGGCCGCGTTTTGTGGCTTTTCATGCGCGTCGCTGGAACACAGAAGAGTATGGAGAAGGCGCCTTGTTTACATTCCAGGCAAAGGATGATAAAGACCTGAAGAATTCTCATCGTGTACGCGTTTTTCATGCCTTTGGCCCGGCAACCATTCGATGGAGGGGTAACCGCTACAAGGTACAACGCGAGCAGGTGATACAACCTCAACAGTAACTGGGAGTGGGCCTGAGGAGGCGGGTAGTTTTCGGTATTAAGCCCAAGGACATTGGGTGCGGTTTGGAGCTTTCGGAAGAAATTGCGGCTTCGGTGCCTAAGGTAGTCGAATTGGTGTTAGCAGAGATTGCAAAGTGAATATGTTGGGTGGCATATTGGTGTTAGCATGGAAATGATATGTCCAATGGAGCCAATGGGATTCGAACCCACGACCTCTTGCATGCCATGCAAGCGCTCTCCCAGCTGAGCTATGGCCCCAGATACAAAACAATATTAACGCAGATAATCGATGTTGGCAAGCAAATTCTTCAGTTTTATCTGTCTGGGTAAGGCCGGCAAAATAGTTGTGCTTTCCGTTCCAGAAGGTGACGACAAGCCGGCGAAGTACCCTGCCATTTTTGCAAAGTCAAAGGCGATGCTTATAAATAAAATCGACTTGTTAGCAGGTGGGCAGGTGGATGTCGATATCGAAAAAGCGAAAGCCGATGCCCGTAAACTAAATAAGGGAATTAAAGTCTTCCCAATATCAGCCAGGACCGGTGAATGTATGACTGGCTGGTAAAGTCGGTCGAAAAAAAATAGCGTGCAGTACTAACATGTACGCTGCGGACTATCTGCTATTTTTTTGATTGGTAGAGACCGTGTTTGCGAATATAGTCGGCAACGGCCGGGTGCAACATATCGGTTACATCACGGCCGGCAGCTAATCTATCTCGTATTTCCGTGCTGCTTATATCAATTAAAGGGGTTTGGATAACATTTTGCTGGAGTTTTTCAATGCGCTGAGGGCCCCATAGAGCCTCAAATTTGGCAAAATTCGGGGGCTCGAAGTCGGCTCTGTACATCGTGGTTAGAATACAGACGTCAATCAGCTCGACAATTTGGTGCCAATACGTCAAATCATCGATGCTATCGGCGCCCACGAGCCAATGGATTAAAGTGTCGCTGCCGTATTCGGTCTGAAACTGCTTTACAGTCTCCAAAGTGTAACTCGGCGCCGGCTTTTTCAATTCGCAATCACTTACTTCAAAACTCTTTTGTTCGGCGATTGCAAGAGCTGTCATTTTAAGGCGATGACTGTCATTTGCTTTTGGCGGGAAACCTTTGAGTGGAGAGCGCTTTGCAAGAATGAAAATGATTTTCTCTGCGCCAATATGTTCGGCTGCATCCGCAGCGACAGTAGTATGGCCGAGGTGAACGGGGTCGAACGTACCACCAAACAAAGCTATTTTTCTTTTTGCCATAAATAATTAACAACTAAACTGTGTGTTGTTGAAAAAATATTACAAAAGAAATTAAAAAACTTTCAGCAACAAAAGCATCAGCAAATAGTAAAACAGTTAAAGTGTAATCCGGTTTTTACTTTATTCTTACGTTCCATAACATTTTAAAAACATATTACATAGTAACACGATAAAAGTCTTCTTTGACAATCATAAACACTGAAATCGGCCTATAAGTTAAATAAATCGACTCCAACAAGGGTAAGCGCAACAAAACAGTTTTTTAGTTTTAGTAAGAGCTTCAGTTACAATAAAACAATTTGCATCGTTTTATTAAAGAGTATGGTAAACAATATATGAAGTTGTGTAAAATACGGAAGACAAAAATTTCTATCAAGTATTGTTGAACTTCTGGACGATAAAAATAATATGAAAAACAATTAACTTTTTTGTATAATTTGTTAATAAAGTTTCTTATTGTAAATAAGTATTGTAACGTTAAATAAATAAACGTAAAAGGATTTTTGGTCAGCCAAAAGGAGGTGACAAAATAATGGCAAAGAAAAAAGCAAAGAAAAAAGTAGCCAAGAAAAAAGTAGCAACGAAAAAAGTAGTCAAGAAGAAAGCAACTAAGAAGAAAGCAACTAAGAAGAAAAAAAGATAGCGTAGCAATTTAACAAAAGCCCGCTCGTCCTTATGGCTATGGATTTTGGTGGGCTGCCGGTTAAAGCCGGTTGTTTCAGCCGCAATCAACTGCGGCAAGTTATGCGAAAATGGAAGGTTTTCTCACTATGATAAAACCTTCCATTTTTTATCTATATACAGAACCACAGGTATAGCTCCTTCATAACGCCTCCTAACAATAAAATTATCCCTACACCTCAGGAACAACTGCCTTCTTGCAATCAGCGACCAATTCTTTATACTATTCGTCGGTATAGATAGATATTTTTGCAATTTTAGAGGGCGATCCGCAAAGAGAATAACAATATGGACTATTTCAACTATAAAAACGGCAAGCTGTTCGCTGAAAACGTAAGTGTTGAGAAAATCGCTGACGAGGTCGGCACGCCGGTTTATATCTACAGCAAGGCCACGTTTAAGGAGCATCTGCAAAAGATTCGGCAGGCATACAGCCGGCTCGATACAACGATTTGCTATTCCGTTAAGGCCTGCGGTAATATCAATATCCTCAAATTTATGGCCGAGGCTGGCAGTGGATTTGACATTGTCAGCGGCGGTGAATTGTACCGCGTTTTGCTGGCCGGCGGAAAACCATCAAAAATCGTCTATGCCGGTATCGGTAAAACCGATACCGAAATCATCGAAGCATTAGACGCAGGCATCTGTTATTTTAACATCGAATCAGAAGCAGAACTGGAAAACCTGATTCGATTAGCTAAACAACAAGGCAAACAATCCAAAGCAGCTCTGCGTGTCAATCCTGACGTTATGTATAAAACTCATGCCTTTTTGACCACAGGCAGGAAAGAAACAAAATTCGGCGTCGATATCGAGCGGGCACTGAAAGTCTTTGCTGATTACGGCGACAATGCGGCAGTGAGTCTCTGCGTGATTCATGTCCACTTAGGGACGGGTGGCAAAAAGATTGACCCGTATGTTGAAGCTGTTGAAAAAATCCTGCCGCTTATTGACCAGCTCCGCAGCAAAGGCCACACTATCGAAGCTCTTGACTTAGGCGGCGGCTACGGCGCCGACTACGAGTCCGGCACCGTGCCTTCAGCAGCAGAGTACGCAGCAGGCATCGTTCCGCTGCTGAAAGACAAGAACCTCAAACTCATCTTAGAGCCGGGCAAAAGCATCTGCGCCAACGCAGGGATAATGCTTACTCGCGTGCTTTATATCAAACAAGGCGGCAGGAAGAAATTTGTTATTGTCGATGCGGGGATGAACGATTTGATTCGTCCATCGTTGTATGATGCTTTTCATTTCATTTGGCCTGCAAAAGTAGATGACAAGTTTGTTCCACCGCAGCGGGAGGAAAATTTGCGGCTGGACGGCACCGAAGTTGTTGATGTAGTCGGGCCAATCTGCGAAAGTGCGGATTTCTTTGCAAAAGATAGAGGTCTGCCGCCGGTGAAACGCGGCGATTTGCTCTCTGTTTTTACCGCGGGGGCTTACGGCTTTAGTATGAGCAGCAATTACAACGCTCGATGCCGAGTCGCTGAAGTGCTCGTTGACGGTGAAAAATTCTCGGTCATCAGAAAACGCGAGACCTACGAAGATTTAACAGCCCTGGAAAAATGATTTGCCGCTCGTATTTCGTTGCTCACCGCTCGTATCTTGATTGACAACTTACTGACGACTAACAAAACGGATTTTCACTCAGGTCACAATATTTATATGAAAAATGGGCTGAGGTTTTTTGGGCTTGCATGAAAAGAGTGGCTCTCCTTTCCTTAACGCAAGCTTTTTTCCTCAGCCTTTTTTTCACAGACAGTGAGAAGTCCGAATATATTGTCGAGATTGCTTTGTCGCGGAGTTTATCCTGAGCGTAGCCGAAGGGCTCCTCACAATGGCGGGAACAAATATCGAATTCATCGTGGGCGAACCTTCGGTATCGAACCCCGACAGGTACCATCGGGACAAGCACGGAATAAAGGACGCCAAAGTAAAAAGAGGTGGGGTTAAAGGAGCGTAATTACCGCCCTGTCATTCTTAATACGACCAGGATACCTAAAAGACCGAGGAGGAGCACTGCTGCCCTCAATATTCGCATGAGTTGTGTTCTGGGCTCCAAAAGCCGCCAAACAAAGGCCCAAAGTGCCACAATAAGCGATATGCGTAAAACAAAATACACAATGTCTCCAAACATGAATACATAATAGCCTATTTTAACAAGGGCGTCAAGCAAAAAGTCACCCATTTTAACAAAAGGTTAAGTAAGAAATGGACGAACCTGCAACGCAGTAGGTAATTAGCCCCCTTTAAGCAATAAACTTTGAAAACAATAATCTCAACGTTGCCGGTTCAAATATCGGTGAAAGCACAGACGGGCCTCGATAGTCTTTTGAAAAAAGGAATATTTATTGGCGCAAAGCCGCATCGTGGCATAGACACGCAAAGAAAAGATGCGAAAACTCGAGCATGATATCGAGCAGTGGCTGGCAGCCTCAAATGCTGCTTGAGGATGGTTACTCGCTGTCGGCATATATCACTGCACATTTGTCTGTTGTTAGTTTAGAGACAGGCAAAAGATTCATTCTGTCTGTTCACGACTCTCGGCATTATGCATTAAAAATAATTCAAGGGCCGTTAAACTTGTTCCCAGAGGTCATCGCAGGTTCTTTTTATGCCCGTGGTATGGTCGATTAACCGTCCTTTCAATACTGATAGGTTGGTTTTGGGGGGTATTTCTGTCAGATTTTTTCAGATTTTTCAAGTTGATAGGACTTTTTTTAATTAGCCGTATATTTTCATCTTGTAGCTATAAACTTAAAGTAATTGAAAAGATATGCCGACTACAATGCGAGCGTATTTGTAAATCGTAGTTTTTTAATAACACAATTTATTTAGGAGAAAAACGATGCGATTTCTTGAAGAAGCAAAAAGATGGATTGGTGAGATTACCGAAATATTTTTATTGCTGATCGCCCTTGGGATTGCGATTGAAATCCTATTTGGCGATGCGGTCCCCTTCTTTGGAGGAGAAACCGGAATAGTCTCAAACATGACATCGCTACTTAGTACGCTGGGCGACAACGGGCTTGTCGGCTTGATTGCTCTGGCGATTATTTTCTTCCTGTTCTACAGGAGACAACCTGTTCCTAATCATCAGGGATAGATTAAAACTTTAGGTTGGCGGGGGCCAATCGGTATCGCTGTCACTATATGAGTAATATGACGTTTTACTCAGTGATAGTGATGTCGGTTGGCCCCGAATATTTTAATAGAGACGGAACTGACCTATAACTTCCATCTTCGAACCGTCGGCCTTGTTGCTGCTTGTTTTGTGCGTGCTTGTTCCGTATAAGGTGAATTTCACAACAATTAGCCTAACGTACTCCAGATTGATGTGAGATTTATTGTACGGACGAAAACAAATATCGAACAAGGAACGCTCGATTTAGAAATATTTAGCAGCGATGCGGGCCGGGAATTACGAGCTAAGAGATTAGAAATTCCGCTCTACGAAGCCGGTATCGATTTTATTTTTAACGAAAAGGTTGTGGGAAAGGATATCAAGGCAGACGGGTATCGTCGTTTTAATTGGCTCGATAACAAATTCCCGCAAAGCCCTTTTCATCGTGGCAATGGCTTCAGTTCGCGTTCTCTGATGGACAATAAGCTTGGCAATCATCGAATCGTATTTCGTTGAGACCGTCCAGCCCTGATGGATGTGCGTATCGACTCTGACCCCGGGGCCGCCGGGCAGAATTAACCGGGTAATCGTGCCCGGTGAAGGAGCGAAATTGTTCTCAGGGTCCTCGGCGTTAATCCGACATTCAATTGCTACGCCGGTATGCTTGATATTTCTCTGGCTGAATTTGATAGGCAGGCCTGCGGCGATTTTCAACTGCAACTTAATCAAATCGTGGCCGGTAACCATCTCAGTAACGGGATGCTCGACCTGAATTCGTGTGTTCACCTCAATAAAGTAAAAGTTTTTATCGCTGTCTAAAAGAAACTCAACAGTTGCGGCATTGACATATTTGGCCTTTTTTATAATCCTCAAGGCGGCGTCGGCAAGCTGCCCTCTTGTGTGCTTATCCAGAACAGGACAGGGTGATTCCTCAATCATCTTTTGATGTCTTCGCTGAATGGAGCAGTCCCTTTCGTAAAAGTGTAAAGCGTTTCCGTGATTGTCGGCTACTACCTGGACTTCGACGTGCCGGGGTTCAACTATGAACTTTTCCAGATAGATGCTTCCATCGCCGAAGGCTGCTTCGGCTTCGGCACGTGCTGCGCTAAATGCCGAATGCAGACTGATGTCGTTATGCGCAACTCTCATACCTCTGCCACCTCCGCCGGCAACAGCTTTTATTATTACGGGGTAGCCCATTTTGTTCGCCAGTTTTAGCGCATTTGATTCCTTTTCGATAGCACCATCGGAGCCGGGCACTACCGGTACACCCACTTTGCGTGCTAACTCGCGGGCCTGGACCTTGTCGCCAAGCAATTGCATTGCCTCAACGGGAGGGCCGATGAATACTATCCCACACTCACGACATATCCGGGCGAAGTTTATGTTCTCAGCTAAGAAGCCATAACCGGGATGAATTGCCTCAACGTCAGTAATCTCGGCGGCACTTATAATACGGGGAATATTCAGATAACTTTGGGCACAGTCGGGCGGCCCGATACAAATGGCTTCATCAGCAAGCTGCAAGTATGAAGCGTCCTTATCCGCCTCGGAATAAACCACAACTGTCCCGATACCAAGCTCGTGACAGGCACGGATGATGCGCAGTGCTATCTCACCTCGATTTGCTATCAGAATCCTTGAAAACATATTCTCGATTCTCGATCCTTGATACTCGATCCTCGCAACGAATATCGAGCGTCGAGCGACAAGCATCGAATCATAATTTAGTCTGGTTTGACCTTGAAAAGTACCTGGCCATATTCAACAGCCTGGCCATTGGTTACAAGTACCTCAGCAATCGTTCCACTGGTCTCGGCTTTTATCTCATTCATAACCTTCATTGCCTCGATTATACAAACGACCGTCTGTGGACTGATCGTCGAGCCGACTTCTACATAATGCTCAGAATCGGGGCCTGGTGTTGCGTAGAATGTCCCGACGATAGGCGATTTTATCTCCACCAAATCTTCTGGAGCCGGGGTGGTTTGCGAGACGTAAGTTTGAATCAAAGCCTCGGCGCCTCCTGCGTGGGCAGGTGTGGCGACGGGTTCCGGCCTCATTGTCGGTATAGCGCTTACGGCCCCGCCAACGGAGGGTTGAGGTTGCGAACGCTTTAGAAAAATCTTGTCGTCGCCGTGTTTTATCTCAACCTCAAGAAGATCATTCTCTTTCATTATCTCAATGAGTTTTTTAATTTTCTGCAAATCGGTATCATTTTCCGCCATCGTTGCATCCTTTCCTTGCAACAAGTATCGCTCTTGTCTGGGCGAAGCCCGCCGTAGCCCGACAATCCGAATGAGTATAACCAAAAGGGGTGTTTTTGCAAACAATTTTTGGTACATCTGCAAGACAACAAATCCCCGCAAATATCCGTTAGAAATTCTATTTTAGAAATGTTCAATGAGGTTTAGAGCTTATCCGAATAACCGTCTCGTTATGAGGCCGAGCGAAAAGTTCGAGGCCAAGGCGGCAGGCCAAAAATGCTCGGAGACGTGGTTTTCTCCACGTTGAGAACGTTTTTGACCGACAACGCAGGCATCGGGCTTTGCAGCCGGCCGTAATAGAGCGGGTTATTTGGATAGGCTCTTATGGACAAATATCCGCAATTTGCAAAAAAACAGCTTCTGAAGAGCCTGTAATCGGTTAAAGGATGAAGAATAAAAACCTGAGTCTCTGGTTTTGTGTCACGGGTCTAATTTCTTTACAAGTACTAAGGAAGTATTTCAAGGGCGACCATTGTAATATCATCAACTTCAGACGGTTCGATTTTTTGATTATGGGCAATCGTGTTAAGTCTGTCCATCATCTCAACAACAGGCGAATCTTTGATTTCGTAAAATTGTTCGCTGAAACCAAAGCCGGTTTCGTCATCGAACTTGCCTATGAAGGGCTCGGCCCCGTCGGAATACAGCAGTAGTTTATCGCCGGGCTGAAGCTGTATGGTCTGCTGGGGGTATTCAGCCTGTTCAAAAATCCCCAGCAGCGAGCCTCGTATTTCGAGCTGTTCGAGTTGCTGTCCGCCTCTGATAAGGATTGGATAGGGATGTCCGGCACGGGCGAACGTGAGTTGTAGTGTTTTTATATTTAAAAGGCAATAGCAGCAGGTGGCAAATTGATAACCGGAGAGTTTCTGTGCCGCCATTCGCATATTCAGGTTTTTTATAATCTCTGACGGTGGGAATATGCGGTAATTACTATCATATGTCTCTCGCATAAGCAAGGCCTGCTTTAGAAAAATTGTCAGCAGTGCTGCAGGCATGCCATGCCCCACTACATCAGCCACATAAAAGCCGATGTGCTGCTCGTCGATACGGACGATATCGTAAATGTCACCAGAGACCCACTCTGCCGGCAAAAAAACCGTGGCCCAATGCACTTCATCAGTATTTGGCAACTGGGCGGGGAGGAAATCCTGCTGCACAAGACCAGCTAAACGAAGCTGCTCTGCCAGATTATCCGCGAGGGTTTTTGTCATAGAAAGTTGCTCGGCCAGTTTGTTCCTGTGAATTCTCAGCACATGCTTTCGTGGAATTAAAGGTTTTGTCGTAATTCCAGAACTTTTTTTGCGATATGCAAGATTAGCACTTATTTTGGCCCATAGCTCATCCATGGAAACTGACTCCATGGTGTTGATCATAGAGAAACTAGTCCTTGATGGCGATATAGAAAAACTTCTTACGGGCATATCCGGACGGTCTGTGAGTAAAATCATGCCAATATTTTCTATCTCAAGGGATTCGATTGTTCGGGCCAATTGCTGCTGCTGCGAAAAGTCCGAGTCTTTCGTATCGATAATGACGGTCCCAATCAAATCGAGTCTGTCGCGTACTTTGGAAAACTTGTCTATCGGAAGAGTGTGGTAAGAAAGTTTCCTCCTCTTCAAAAGTCGCTTTATTTCAGGCGGGATTTGGCTTTGATTTGTCAGATACAGAACATCTATAAAGCCTTTTTTCGGCTCAATAGCAGTTAATAATTTTACTTTTTCCATTTCGTCTATTTTCCTGATTACGTTATGGGACCGTAAACAAGCATTCTTTCATTCAGTTACCGGCATTTAATCGAATGACCGCTTGTTAAATACCATTCCCTAAGGAATGTTCACTATTCATAAGCTAATTTCGGCTTGATGGGCGTTGTACTTTGCATTTTCTCTCATTTTTTTCTGCTCTTGCGGGCTTAGGACTGGTAGAGAAATTAGGCCTTGACCGCCGGCAGGCGAGTTTCGTTTTTGGCTGAGCGAGGACAAGACTGGCAAGTCCACAGGACACCTTACGGTGGAAGCAAAACGCAGGACTACTGGTTGGTAGTCCGAGTTTTGCTGAGGCCGCCAGCCGAAGCCGCTGCCGGCCAAAAAGGGAAGATAATTTATTTACAAGTCCTTAGCATCTGTATATCGTTCCTGTGCAAGAAGAGATGCAGAATGTTGTAAATGATAGAAGAAGCTTGACTGTGTTGGTGTGAGGATGACAAAAAGAAATGGGAATGGCAGAGCGTTGTACAGGAGCGCCGGAAAATTCGTTGCTCTCTCAGCCGGCGAAAATTGCCGAGCCGATGCGAAGGATGGTTGCCCCCTCTTCGACGGCGATTTCGTAGTCTGAACTCATACCCATACTCAGCTCGGTAAACTGCCGGCTGACAATTTTTTCGCCGCGCATCTCGATAAATAATTCTCCTGCCCGAACAAAACAAGTTCGAACAACATTCTTGTTATGAGTCAATGGTGCCATTGTCATCAGGCCAACCAGTTTTAAGTTCGGCAGGGTCTCTATCTGCTCAGCCAGATGTGTTGCCGCACCTATCGGAACACCGTATTTTTGTGGTTCGTTGGAAGTATTGACCTGGAGAAGCACTTTTGGGCATAAGTTGAGCTTTGCCGCTGAGGTGTTTATTTCTTCGGCCAAACGAAGTGTATCTACCGAATGAATCAGAAAAGCTATAGGCAAGACAAGGCTGACCTTGTTGCGCTGCAGATGGCCTATCATATGCCAACTGACGTTTTTTGGCAGGTCTGAACCACCTTCAGGTCCCTGGAAAAAATCAGCTATCTGAGCGGACACTTTTTTCAATTGCTGAACGCGATTTTCCCCCAGGTCGCTGAAGCCGAGACGAATAACTTCTTTTACAGCCTCGATTGCAGCAGACTTGGTTACGACAACGAGCTTTACCTCACCAGGGTCTCTGCCAACACGGGCACAGGCAGAGCTAATGGTGTCCTTTACACGTTTTATTCTCTCAGAAATTTTTATCATAGCAGAACAGCCAAGAGCCGAAAATTAAAAATTCAATCCACCACAAACTATGGACGTATTCAAAATATCAGGCTGTGAAAGCTTTTGCCAGCATAAAAGCAATTAAGGCAAAAATTTTGACGGTTTTTTCATCCACAAGGTCTCGTGAAATGACAACTTCTAAGGCTTATCGGTCGTAATCAGGGCCGGCAAGTGTAAATGTTCAAACCGTCCGGCTTTATGATTTCTGTTCAGATAAGATAAAGTTCCAAAAAAAACAAAAAAAGGGATTTTTAACTTGCATTTTATCGCCATAACTTGTATACTGGTTTTACTGAGACAATATGGGGTGGAAGTAAACCCCTTAAAGGATTTTTGTAGTTCTCGTATTTTTCGTTTGACAGAATTTTCTGGAAGCGTTATTTTTTTTGGTTAGTTTTTAACCTATAATGCTGTTTTCGAACAGCTTTATAGACCTCGGCGAGGCAGTGTGGTCCACCGGTCTCCCCCCCAGCCGGAACCACCACCTCGCCCTTTTTACGCGCTCATTTTGGCCATAGAAGGCCTTACTTTGCTCGTACCGCAGGAAACTAACAACGTAACTAAGATTTTTGTTGACCCTCCACAAATGAAAAATGTCTCTGAGCATGTTCAAGCAAATCATATCGATTTGATGATAGCTACGGTACGACAGAACCGGACTGGGCCAAGTGTATCTGCAACCCCTGGCCCAGGCACTGACTACCAGGTATTCGACTAAGTAATTGGTTGTCCCAAGCCTGCTTTTCGCAGTGCGGCCTCATCCGGACCGCGACCCGAGCAGCAATCGGCGAGCTTGCCATCGATTACTACGGCGGGCAGCGATCGAATGCCGAGGCTCTTTGCGCATTCGGCCACATCCGGGTCGTGCATATCCAGTACGCTTACTTCGCAGGAATCACATGCGAGGCCCTTGATGCGTTCAATCGTCTTATGACAGACGGGACAATCTGCGCTGAATACCTCAATTTTGCGTTTAGCTTTCATGGCTAACCCCCTTTTGAGATTGTTTGTGTTCCAGTTCAGTTTGCGGCGCCGCTGCTGGAACACAGTCAGAGCAGCAGACGCCGTCAGTTGTTCTTTTCGACCAGGAACTCCATATTTATCACGGTGTCCAAAAGTCCAGTTCCAATATGTTAATAATGGCCAACCTGGCGCAGGTTATCACCGTGACCTATATCTAAGATGCGACCATCCGGTACGGGAGAACCTTGGTACCCAGCCTGTTTAATGGCCTCCTGTATCTTGCTATCTGAAGGTGGCGCCACACGGGTATCGAAGAAAAGACGCGCTGTCTTGGATTTATAGGAGACCTCTGCGTGTGTTACGCCAGGAACCCTGACCAGGTGCGATTGAAGATTCACGGCGCAACCTTCACAAGTCATCCCCTCGATTCGGAAGAGGTGCCCCTCACCTGTAAGGGCTGTAACCGGACTGTTGTCTTTGTCACTGCCGATTAGAAACCCCAAATAGTTCGGGAAAAGGGCGAACAGCAAAACAACGACGGTGGCCACCAACAACATCACCTTGTTGAAGCGGACGAGTCTGGGGCTTGGAACGGCGCAGGTGCTCCCAGGCTCGCACCGCTCCTTGCGGAAGTAAACCAGATAGAAACCACCGGCTAAGAGCAGCCCTGTTGCTCCGAGGAGATAGGGACGGTATGCTTCGAAGAAGCCAGAGACCCCGGCTGCGGAGGCGCCGAATGCGATCAGAAGAAGGGGAAGCCAGCAGCATGCTGAGGACAGGATCGCCGAGAGGACCGCGCCTGCCGTGGCCCAAAGCCCAACATTCCGTGGAAACTCGGCTTCGGCCTCCACCAGTGGTGTCTCATTCGCACAGCAGTCGGCTGTAGATACGGCTTTGTTCTCATTAGAATACGAAACTTCCGCTGGCACCTTGCCAAATTTGGCCTGTGCCTCTCTAAGTACTCTTCGTACATCTGCTATGCAGCAAGAGCCTTGTGGATTAGTCTGCTCGCAGCGGTCTAAGCCCTGGTGACATTTTTCCGCGATTGCATCGGGGATTTTCGATGTTCCCGTCTCGGCTACTTCCGCTTCAATCTCCTCGATGGTGTGGTTGAAACAGTAGCAAATCGGACGAGGTGCTTGCGTTTGCTTTTGCCCAATGCGAACGCGCACATCCCGGCACAAAAATCGTTCGCCGGTCTGGGGGTGAAAGTAGCTGACCTCGCAGGTCGGCGTCGGACAGAATCGAAAGCCGTCTCTGCTCGAAACCAGCGCTTTCGCCTCGTCTGTCAAGAGGGACTCGATTGTGATCCGCTTGACCGCTTTGCCCTTATTACCACACGAGGGGCAAAGAAAACCCTGTGCCGTTAACAGGTTTTCCATATTTTCTGGTGTCATTGGTACACCTCCTGTTATGTAGATGACCCAGCTTCCTCCTGCTTTGGCGGACATTTTACAGAGCCGTATGAGCAGAAAACACAACAGTCGCCCGCCTTTGGCGACAGACGAATCTCACAACTGCTACATTCGTAGAAATACCAACAAGAATCGGTCGGCATTGTCTCTTCTTTTTCAAACCCACATTCAGGGCATTTAATTATAGACTTAAGCTTCATATCTCTGGCCTCCACATTGACCATTACTTTTCCTCATTCTCATTTCGCACCTTTTTAGACTTTGCGGCTTCGCTCGGCAGAACAACTTCCAATTGCTCAATTCCAATCGCAGCGCCAAGCTCTTTCTCCCGATGCGCGTGGACCTCTCCGACTACTTTGACTGTCTTTTTCTTCGTTAAAATTTCCTCCAGACGTTCCCACATTGCTTTGGAAAAAGCACTATCAGTACCCTCAAGTTTATGTGCTTTTTTACTTATGAGTTTTAACTTCCTCGACTCATAAAGGCTGAAGCGTCGCGAGGTGGGTTCGGAGACCACCAGAAAGAACCGCCCCTTTTCTTTTGTTAGGACACCCACAAAACTTTCTCTTATAGTCAGCTTTTCGATTCCAAGAGCCATCGGGCGATTTGGGTCTCGGTATGAATGAACCGGACCGACTATTCTCACCGTTCGGCGCCCGGCCACAAGTTTCTCCAGCCGCTTCCGCGTAGTTTTGCTGAAAGCCTGCAAACTGCCCTCGACTTTACGCGCATGTTCTGCTTTCTGCTTGACCTTCGAGGGCTCATAAACATAGAAACGCTGTTTGACCCGCCCATCTAACAGCAGAAAGATTTTTTCGTCCTCCTTTACCAGATTGCCCAGGAAACTGCCTTTTACCCCGCGCAGCGTAAACCCTGCCTTGTCAACCGCCTCATTGATGCTCTCAAGGTCAAGCAGTTTATCTTGGCGCCAACCCACTATCACCCTGCCTTCGTTGAGGAAGACCTCAAAGGATTTGTAGCCTTCGAGTTCTTTAATCTTCTTCTCCAGTCCGTAGGCGCAGAACGGGCAGGCCAGCCCATCGACGCGCAGCGTTACCTTTTCCACCGCTGCGGATACTAACCCCACAAGCCCGAAGAAAACCAAAAACATGAAAATTGTGATTTTTTTGACAGTCATTTTCTTATCTCCTAAAAATGATATTCAATAGCAAAAACCGTCCTGAAATCGTTGTGTTCCTGATTGCCTTTCAACTGTTGATAGACCGGCATTTGAATTCCCCCCTTGACCATAATGTTACGGTAGGAAAAAAGTAAACTCGGGCCCAGCCATATAGTGTTACCGCCCGAGTTACGCACTGTTTTGCCACCAAGCTCGCTGCCGAATTCATACTCCCCACTCATTTCCAGTAAACCTACAAGGTCCCATTGAAGGTATTCGCGCCGCCAGGGTCGATACCCTATGGTTACATCATAAAAGATTTTATCTCCTGGTCCAAAGCCGTCATGCTTTGTACGCAGAAAATACCGTAACGTAGCAAATCGATACCATGTTCGTGATTCATGGCCGGCAGAGAGGCCAAACAAAAAATCGGTCGTGCCGGTCCCCAGTCTCGGTTTTGCGTCTTCATCACCGGTAGGAAACTTTATCCCAAGGATTGCCGAGATTTTGTCCTGAGCGCCCAGAGTGTCCCGTCGAAATAACTGGTACTTACCACGCAGCATGATATCCCCCAATCCATCCTCGGTCATATGACCTTCGCGACTTCGCAATACCTGAGGAATTTCTAATGTTAATGACAGGTCCTTGGTGAGACCATACAGGATTTCATAATGCAAAGTTGAAGTCTTGCCGTCTCCGGCATCATCGAACTCAAACTCAGTTTCGATACCCCAGCCACCTTCGAATATTGTCTCCGGTCCGATACTGAAAACGGGCTCATGTGCAAATACTTGTTTCGGAAAGCTGCCGATAACAAAAAATACCACTGTTAGCACAGGCAAACAACTACGATAAAACCGTTCAACATTTGTTACACGCTGTATCATTGTCAGGCCTCCAACCAGCGAAGAATGGGCACGATCGCATAAGCAAAAAATGCCCCGATTCCAACAATCACCATGGAAATCCAGAACATGATTTTTGTAAAGTGGCCAGCTACCTCGCAGCCGGCACCACCGGTAACTGTGCAGGCGACTTTTCCTTCAGGGCGAAACAGCAAAATCCCGTTCAGCAGAAGCATCAGACCGGTCGCAAGAAAGATCCAATCTTTGTGGCGTGAGAGTGGGACGAGCCACGGAAAAGCTGCAACCAAAGACCCGACTGCCGCACCTCCGGCCACCACTGCAATCGCTGCCGGCAAAGCGCAACAAAGCAGCGTACCGCCCGATGCAAACAATGCCAGAAAACTAATCAATCGCCCTTTCCTGACAGAGCTCCTTTTTTGTTTCTCTTTCTTGGAAATCATCACCAATCCTTTTTTTCTTCAAACGACTGTAATATTGGACATTCGCTCACACTGCCCCGTCCACTACAGGCCTTCGTCAAATCCGTTAGGGCCTGTTTCATCCTTGTCAGGGCTTGAATTTTTTGCTTGATGTCGAGAATCTTTGCCTCTGCACGGCTCCTGACATCCTGACAGGTTGCAGCCGAATCCAGGCGCAGCAAGAGCAGCTCTTTAATTTCCTTGAGGGAGAATCCGACTTCTTTGGCCTTTTTGATAAAATGAAGGCGCGAAACGGCCTCCGGAGGATATTGCCGGTAGCCGGATTCTTTTCGAGGCGGCTTTTCGAGAAGTCCCTGCCGCTCATAAAATCGCACGGTCTCAACCCCAAACCCGGCCTGGCGAGCAACCTGTCCAATACTAAGAGCTTTCATTGTTTCGGCTCCTTTCTTATAGGTTAATGGTTTTGGGGCTAAACATCGTTCGCAAAAGCCCAATCAGCCCTTTCGTTACTGTTTACTACCCGTACCTTACTACAGGGTTCAGTGTTTTTTGAAATTTTTTGGCCAATCTGACAAATTTTATGGTACGCGAGAGAAACCCGGAAAGAATTGCTTTGTAGCCCATTTTTGGTTTGTAAGGCTACTCACCGCGGATTTGTACTATTACCTTTCTGCTGCGTGGGCCGTCAAATTCACAGAAAAAAATACCCTGCCAGGTGCCGAGGTTCAGAGATTTGTCCTTTATCAGGATTTGTTCGCTACAGCCAATCAAAGAGCTTTTACAGTGTGCATCTGAATTGCCCTCAGAATGTCGATAGCCCGGGCGATGATGGGGCAGCAATTCCTCCAGAGTCAAAAGTATATCGTGCGGCACAGAAGGGTCGGCGTTTTCGTTTATGGTAATTGCCGCCGTTGTGTGAGGGCAATAAACTATTACATCACCGTTACTAATACCTGATTGACTGACAAATGAGCGAACCTGGCTTGTGATGTCAATCATCTGGTTACGACTTTTAGTGCTTACGCGGAATTCTTCCTGAACGATTTTCATTATTACCTCTCACATTTGTTCGACAACTTCGATGCCCAACAGCTCACTTAGGCCGTGTTTGATAGTCTTTGCGGTTAAATCACAAAGCAAAAGTCTGGTCGGCCTTTTGCCCGGCTCGGCCTTCAAGACAGGACAATTCGTATAAAACGCGCTGAACTTCTGCGCAAGCTCATAAAGATAGGCGGTCAGGTAGTTCGGCCTATAATCTGCAATGGCGGCCTGTATCGCTTCGCCATAACGAATAAGGTATTTTGCCAGGTCCAGTTCAGCCGGTTCGGTCAAATTCAGAGTTTGCAGGCCGGCAAGCTCATCTTCAATATCCACATCTTTGGTCTGTGCCTTTCTCTCGATGGATTTTATGCGGGCGTATGCGTACTGCATATACGGGGCGGTGTTGCCGTCCATTGCCAGCATCTTGTCAAAGCTGAATACATAGTCGCTCGTCCGGTTGTTGGAGTAATCCGCGTATTTGACGGCACCAACCCCGACAGCTTTGGCGATTTGCTTTTTCTTGTCTTCGGAAAAATTTGGGTTCTTTTCTTCTACTACCGACTTTGCGCGTTCAACCGCCTCATCAAGCAGCTCTTTTAATTTTACATTTTCGCCGGAGCGTGTCTTTAACGGCGTACCATCCTCACCTAAAACACTGCCGAACATAACGTGCGAAAGCTCAATATCATCGCTGACCCATTTGGCCATTTTCGCAACCGCAAACAGCATCTCAAAATGCAGCTTTTGCCGGGCATCGGTAACATAAATGATAGCATTCGCTTTTAGCTCATTCACCCGATATCGCAAAGCCGCCAAATCCGTAGTTGCATAAAGATACGCCCCATCAGACTTGCAAATAATAAACGGCAATGGGTCGCCCTCTTTGTTCTTAAACCCCTCGGGGAAGACACATATTGCCCCGTCGGATTCTTTGGCCAGACCTGCTTCTTTCAACTCATCAACAACTACGGGTAAGTCATCGTTGTACGCACTTTCGCCCCGTATATCCTTGTCTCTTAACGTAACACCTAAATTCCTATAGATTTCCATGTAGTGCGATTCTGATACTCCAACAATAGCTTGCCAGTACTTTTTCCAGTATTCTTGACCTTTTTGGAGACCGGCAATCGCATCTCGGGCGTCTGCAGCAAAGTCCTCATCAGAATCATATTTTTGCTTTGCTTCTCGATAAAAAGCTTCTATGTCTTTTAGAATTTCATCGTCTGAGAGCCATTCATCTTCTATTTTCTTAAACTCTTCAATATCTTCAGCAGTTGTTTTGTCTCTAAACAAAGCACAAAGCATTCCGAATTGTGTACCCCAGTCGCCGATGTGGTTTTGACGGATGACGTTGTGGCCGAGGAATTTGAGTATTCGGCAGATACAATCGCCGATGATGGTGCTTCGCAGATGGCCGACGTGCATTTGCTTGGCAATGTTCGGGCTGGAAAAATCGACAACAATAGTCTTCGGTACAGCGGCCTTATCTATGCCAAGATTGGCAGAGGTCTTGTTGATTTCAAGTAATCTGTCGGCTAAAAATTCAGGTTTCAGCCGTAAGTTTATAAAACCCGGGCCTGCAACTTCCGGCGGCTCGCAAATATCATCGAGGTCCAAATTCTTCACTACCTCTTCGGCAAGTTTGCGGGGATTGGTCTTGACCTTTTTTGCTAATGCCATTACACCGTTGGCCTGATAATCGCCGAACTTAGGGTCGGTGGAAGGTCGTACTATAGCCGCACAATCATCGCGCCCCACAGCAGCAACCATCGCGGCACTAATTCTTTCTTCGAGTATGGCAATAGTTGGCTTCATCAAATATCCAATAATCAATAGTCAATTGTCAATAGTCAATCTCTCTGCGTCGCCCCAGAGTAATTCCAAGTCGTAGTAGTCACGGTATTCGCTGTCAAAGATATGTATTACGACGTCAACATAGTCGAGCAAAATCCAGCGTGCCTGTTCATAGCCGGCCCGGCCGAAGCGCTTCAGACCTTGTTCTTTCGCAGCTTCACAGATTTCATCGGCAACGGTACGCATTTGCCTATTGCTCGTGCCGGTGGCGATTACAAAATAATCGGTAGCAGGCGATTTGCCCCTCAAATCCAGAACGGTAATATCACTGCAATGCCTCTCAGCCGCCACCTTAGCTGCGGCCAGAGCAAACGCCTTCGTGGCGTCAGCAACCTTCTCTTTTCGCCGCCGGTGCCCGGTCGTAGAATCTTTAATGGATTTTGCCTTCATACTTCGTTTTTTTGTCAAACCTTATGTCCTCATCTTCAATAAAAAAGGGCGGCCCGTTTGGCCACCCTTATAGATTAACTTTATTAGTCAGTTATGTCAACTGAGGAGTGTTTAATAACAAGCAGGCACCGTCTCTTTTTCCGGCAAAAATGGGCTACCTCATATACAAATTTTATTTGCCGCCGAGGCCAAGCCAGCCGCTGATAACAGGGGCGAATTTTACTATAACGCCTGAGAAGACCACGCTAACCATCGTCATCAGCTTTATCAGAATATTCAGGCTCGGCCCCGAGGTATCTTTGAACGGGTCGCCGACTGTGTCGCCGATGACGGCGGCCTTGTGTGCATCGGAGCCTTTACCGCCGAGGGCGCCTTTTTCGATATATTTTTTTGCGTTGTCCCAGGCCCCGCCGGCGTTGTTGAGCGTAATAGCAAGAACAAAACCACAGGTTAACCCTCCTGCCAAAAGTCCCATCACACCCGCCACACCAAGGAGCAGACCCGTTAAAACAGGAACGATAATGGCCAGCAGCGAAGGCAGAATCATCTCCCTTTGTGCCCCGCGTGTGGAAATAGAAACACAGCGGGCATAATCGGGCTGGGCCGTCCCTTCCATAATACCGGCGATTTCCCTGAACTGCCGCCGGACCTCATTGACCATAATCCCTGCGGTCCTGCCGACCGCCTTCATTGTCATAGCACAGAACACAAAGGCCATCATAGCGCCAAGGAACATACCGCTGATTAGCTTGGGATTCATAATATTGAGCTCATAGGCATTGACGAATTCCATAATGGGGGCGGTCTTGACATTGATGGCGCCGGCAACACCATCCGTAGCCGAAAACGCCACCTCACCAACGCGATATATTCCATCGGCACTTTCTAATGCGAGTCGGCCAATCCATATACGAATCTCCTCGAGATACGCCGCCAAAAGTGCCATAGCCGTCAAAGAGGCAGAACCGATAGCAAAGCCCTTACCCGTTGCTGCCGTAGTATTGCCTAAGGAGTCGAGGGCATCGGTTCTCTTTCTGACCTCTGGCCCAAGGCCGCTCATCTCGGCATTGCCGCCGGCGTTGTCCGCAATCGGGCCGTATGCGTCGGTCGCCAAAGTAATGCCTAACGTGGAGAGCATTCCGACCGCCGCGAAGCCGATACCATAAAGCCCCATCGATATATTTGAGAAACCACCGGCAAAGCCAAAGGCACACAAAATGCCAATTACAATCGTTATTACCGGCAGGCCTGTTGAATACATACCGGTTGCAAAACCGTCGATAATTGTTGTTGCAGCGCCCATTTCTGTCTGCTCGGCGATACCTCGTGTCGGGCTGTATTCGTCAGAGGTGTAGTATTCGGTAAACTGACCTATCAGCACGCCGGCAGCCAAGCCTGAAATAACCGAGCCGAAGATGCCCCAGGTAACCCAACCGGCCCAGGCCAGGCCCGCCACCGCGGGAATAATCAGGACCGAACTGCCGAGGGTTCCAAAAAGTAACGCCCGAAGCAGGTTCTTCTGGCTGGCGTCCTCCTTGCAGCGAACCATAAAGATACCCAAAATCGAAAGTAGAATACCGATACCCGCAACAAGCATCGGAGCAAGAACGGCCTTGAGCTGGTCCATACCCCGGGCAGCAAGTGCCATTGTCGGCAGTGCCGCACCAAGCGCCGCGGTAGCAAGAATTGAGCCGCAGTAACTTTCGTACAGGTCGGCGCCCATACCGGCAACGTCACCGACGTTGTCGCCGACGTTGTCAGCGATTGTGGCCGGGTTTCTGGGGTCATCTTCCGGGATGCCGGCTTCGAGCTTACCGACTAAGTCCGCTCCTACGTCTGCGGCTTTGGTGAAAATTCCGCCGCCGACACGGGCAAACAAGGCCTGAGTCGAAGCGCCCATACCAAAAGTTATCATCGTTGTTGTAATTTCTACAAGTTTATGATGTGGGTCCATAGCTTCGGGCACAAGCTGCAATCCCAAAAATCTCAGTCCCGTTTCCATATTTGCCGCAGTGTAAACAATCTTATCAAGAATAAGATACCACAGCGTAATATCCAGCAGGCCAAAGCCCACAACGACCAGGCCCATAACCGCACCCGAACGAAAGGCGACCTGAAGGCCGCGATTCAAACTCACGCTGGCACCCTGAGCGGTACGGGATGAGGCGTTTGTTGCCGTCTTCATACCCAAAAAACCGCACAGGCCGCTGAAAAAACCACCCGTCAGAAATGCCACCGGAACAAACGGGTTTTGAACACCCAGATAAGCACAGATCACGAAGATCACCAGAAGAATCAAAAATACAAGCGAGACAACGGTGTACTGCCGGAACAGATACGCGTACGCCCCTTCTCGCACATGGTTGGCAATGCTAATCATTTTTTCATTGCCTTCGGGGGCAGCCATAACTTTCTTATAGAAATAGTAGGCAAATCCCAGCGCCAGCACTGCCGCTACCGGCGCAATCCACCAGCTCCACGGGATCCCTGCCATCTCAGCCGGATTGGCGCCTTCCGCCGCCATTGCCACCGCACTAAAGGCAAAACTCGGCACCAAAAATCCAAGAGTACTCTTAACAACTTTCACTTTTTTACTCCTTTTCGAGTTTGACCATTGTCTCTACCAGCATAACAGGCTTAAAATTGCCCGCAGTTTAACTAAATGGATTGGTTTTTCAACTGTTTTATTGTGGGAAAACCGAAAATAAGCCAAAACTCCGCAAACTTCTGTCTTCTGTCTTCTGTCTTCTGTCTTCTGACTTCTGTCTTCTGTCTTCTGTCTTCTGATTTCTGTTATGTGTGATAATCAGCGTTAATCGTTATATAGCCTTTACTTAAATCGCAGCCGTAACAGAAATCGCTTGCCATCCCCACACCTAAATCCACGGTTATCGTGTGCTCGGTTTGCGAAACAACCTTACTCGCTTTTTTCTTGTCAAATTTTCTCGGCGTACCGTTCTTAAAAACGGTTATTGGCCCGAGTTTACAGGCGAGCTTATTCGGATTCAACTTGACGCCAGCCGAACCGACGGCACAAATAATTCTGCCCCAGTTGGGGTCACCGCCGTTGACTGCGCATTTTACCAGCGGATAGTCGGCTATTGCCCTACAGGCCTTTGCGGCATCAGCCTTTGTCGCTGCACCTTTGACAACTACCTTAAACATCCGCGTTGCCCCTTCGGCATCGAGAGCCATCTGTCTGGCTAAATCATCGCAAACTTCAGCCAGTGCGTTGGCAAATCTTTTATACCGCGGACACTGACTTACTATGCCGATTCTTTCGGCATTGCCCGCCAGGCCGGAAGCAAGAATTATCGCGGTATCGTTTGTGCTTTGATGCCCGTCAACAGTCAACCTGTTCAGTGAATTGCCGATGGCAGACTTCAATGCTTTGGCTAACAATGGCTTTGTTATAGCTACATCTGTAGTAATAAAGCAAAGTGTAGTTGCCATATTCGGCGCAATCATACCGGCCCCTTTGACCGCTCCGGCTATCGTTACTTTAGCGCCGGATATTTCGAGTCGGCGGACGGCTTGTTTCGGCCTGGTGTCGGTTGTCATTATCGCTTTTGCAAAATCCAGGCCCGCTTTAGATGAAGCTGAGAGCTTCGCCGCCGCCTTTAAAATGCCGCTGGTAATTTTCTTAATCGGCAACTGCTCCCCGATAATGCCGGTTGATGCAATAAGCACATTGTGTGGATCAATCTCAATTCGCTTTGCAGTCTCAGCACACATTTTGACGGCATTAGCCAGGCCCCGCTTACCGGTACAGGTATTGGCATTACCGGAATTGACTACCACCGCCGATATACTTGCGCTCTTAACGTGTTTTTTGCAGACCTGTACCGCCGCCGAGACGACCTTGTTGGTTGTAAAAACCGCCGCCGCTTTTGCACCGGCTGGACAAGCAAGCAGTGCCAAATCGGATTTGCCGGATTTCTTAACGCCGCAATGCAAGCCGGCAGCTAAAAAACCCTTAGGTGCGGTAATCGTATTATTCGCCATATCCTATCGGTCTGGGAAAACCAATTCGTGAAGCCTTATTTTTTGTCAACGGTAATACCGGGCCAGTTGTCTGTGCGGAACGAAGAAGCCGGCAGCCCCTCTTCGTTATAGAGATTGCATACAGGATTGTCCGCCCAGGCGTAACGCACAACAACAGGCGCGGAAACTTCGCCGCTGCTAACCATAATATTATCACCATTTATCTTTGCATCGGCCCAGACGAACTTGCGGTCCGCCCCGGCAATTGCGAAACCTTTCAATGGCCCATCTGAAGCCGCAACAAGCCCACCGCCGACATGGTCAAAGTACAGGATAATCTCATTACCCTTGATTTTCATTGATTTGTAAATCGGCCCGGAATATACCAACTTTTTTCCATAGCTCCTGGCCAAGGCCCATAATGCCAAACGCTTACCGACATCCTGCTTGTTTTTCGGATGTATGTCCTTGGCCTCTCCAATATCTATAATCACCGCCATCCCCGTATTCGGCAAAGCCAACGTCATCGACTGGGCCTCGCGCAGCTCCGCCCACATACTCTCAGCCGGCTCAGGGTCGATAGCCATAAAATTAGCCAACTGCACGAAAAGGAAAGGAAAATCACCCTGCCCCCAATCGTTGCGCCAGTTCTTTATCATTGCAGGAAAGAGTTTGCGATACTGATAGGCCCGGCTTGCGTTAGATTCCCCCTGGTACCATATAGCCCCACCAATCTCATACGGAATCAGCGGAGCAATCATAGCATTATACAATCCTGCCGGCGAGTGATAATGTCCCGGCCCAAACGGTGCACGCG
>JADFJC010000110.1 GCA_022566315.1 Planctomycetota bacterium | reverse complement strand
CCTCGATGATAACCGACACATCGGGGATATGGTAATTATTGTTTATATCATCGGCGCTAAACTGCACCCACGCCTCGGTGATTGTCGCTCCCTTGGGAACGGGGACACCCACCCATCGGCAACCTATCGTCTGCAAGCCCGCGGGGGCCATACTGCCTTCATAGCCCAACTCCAGGTCGCTGCTGGTCAAACTCTCCATAGTGCCGCCGTCCAGGACGTGCTCTTCGGCATCATCACTGCCGGCATTGATCCTCCACTCGTTGGGAGGCGCAGGAGCCAACGCATACAGCCGAATGTCGTCAATGTACAATGTGCCACTGGCCCCATTGCCGTCAATCCCGATGGCCAGGCTGCTGACACTCTGCAGATTCAGGCCTGACGATGTCAGGTCAATATTCCAGAGTTGCCACCCTGGGACCGCTATGTTGCCGGCTGCACCATCGTATGGAATCTTGGAGCCGTTGATCTTCACGTACATCTGCCCGGTGTTCCCCACAGTGCCGTGGAAGTACAGCGAGAATGTCTGAACGCTGGCTGCAGTCCAATCCTGCGGAACAGCAAAGGTGCGTTCGCCCTCTGAATATGCTGCGCCGCCGGTGTTGCTGTAAAAGAACGGCATCGCCTGAGAGCCGCCGTGAACAATCGTAGTTTCAACATAATGCTCGTCCTGATTCCAAACTGGATTAGGATAACCTACTGTGGAGCCGTTTGCCGGGACACCGTATCCGTCCACCCATGTTGACCATATCTCGTCGGGAGGATAGTCGTTATAACCTTCAAAACCGTCCACAACAAGAAACTCTTGCGTTGAGAAGTTCCAGATATCGCCTTGCCACGTTGTGGGGGTCTCGGCTTCATTGACCTCATCGACCCGCCAGTAGTAAGTCGTGCCTAAATCGAGGGACAAGGGACCATAGCTGGTCTCGGTCACGGTGGTAACAGGGGCATTACCATCAATCACAGCCTGCTCGTCAGAGCTTAAGTACACATCGTGCGTGACAACCTCTCTTCCCGCTTTCCAGCCGAGGGTTACATCCACAGCGACATCTGTTGCCCCTGAATCAGGGTCGGGCTCTTTTGCATGCACGGGTATGTCGAAGAAGCGCACCTCGCTCAGACCATATTGGTCCAGGATGCCTCCCCAGTTCCTGTTAACCGTAAGCCTGACGTACTTTGCTGCCGCGCTGCTAAAATCAATAGTGGTATTGTGTGCATAGCCGGGCGTTCCAGGCGCCCGGGCAAACTCATGAGTAGTACCCAATGTCGTATAGTCGGTGCCGTTGGTCGAATACTCGATAGTAACGTCCTTGATCCCAAAACCGAGAACAGACTCCATCATTCCATTATGGTTCCATACCCACATCTGGTGAAGTTTGTGAACCTTGTCGAGCTCATATTCGATCCAGGCCCCGTTCGGTTCATCGCCGCTAAGCCACATATCCGTCGGTTCTATTGAGTGCAGGTCATTAGCATCCAGTCCCGAGCCGTTGATGGTATTTTCAGTGCCCGTATCTGCCTGGTGTGTACTGGAAGCTGTGGCGGTTATGTTCTCGATGGCATAAGCAATTGGCTCGGTCGTAAAACTCCAGACTCTGCCTTTGAACTCTATTTGGCTGGTGGGTGGAGCATTGACTTCATCGACCCGCCAGTAGTAAGTCTTGCTGAAATCAAGGCGTTGGGCAGGAGTATAGCTGCTGGCATCTTGAGCGATGCCGCCAATGCCGTCGTTGACGTCGTTGAAGCTCTGGCCCAAATAGACTTTGTGCCCGTTTGTTGGCGCTGCAAATTCTCCAGGCTCCCAGCTAAGAACCACATCCCGCGGCACATCTGTTGCCTCATCATCCGGATTTGGCTTGCCGGCCTTTCTTGGGTCTAAAGCTAACGGCCCAAGCGTATAGACGGCAAGCACCTCCTCGGGCGTCAATGCGTGGTCCCAGATGGCAACCTCGTCCACTATACCTCCAAAACCCTCCCGCTGGCCGACGATGTACAGAGGCTGAGTGGGATCATTCACCCCATTGGTATAACCGCCGGGACCGGCAATGCCGGTCTTGGGGTTTTTATTATTGTCATTCGGCACCAACACTCCGTTAGTATAGATTGTTGCCGTATCGGCGGCATAGTCATACGTGCACACAAAGTGCACCCACTCTCCCCTGCTATAAGTGCCCTCAGGAACGGAACACTCAGATCCCCAACCGCCATAAGCCTGGAAGCCTCCGATCCGAAAAAGCAGAACGTCCGCCTCTCCCGGGGGTCGCAGCAGCATAGCGAAACCGGCTGTGCTATCGTCTTCAGACTTGTTCATCACGGTCTCGTACTCATTATCATCGGCGTCCATCATCCACCAGGCTATTGACAGGTCCTGGGTCGTCGGTGTTGGGCCGGTGCCGGCAAGGATCTCGTCGCCGCTCCTGTCGGTCTCAATTGCGAAACCGTCGATTTGGCCCGCAACCCAATTGATATTAGCAAGTTGTGCATCGAAGCCGCCGACAACGTCGCGGCCTACATCCCCTGCGCCCTCGTTAAACGGCCAGTATGCAATTATGTCCGCGTTCGTCACACCTGCTGCCACACCCAGCACCAAAACAAATGAAACTAAACAAATCAATTCTTTACACATAATAGTCCTCCTTCAAAAAATAAATATAGGTTGTTAATTGAAATGTAAAAATATTTTCATTGCAAAGCACCTGTACTTGCGTTACCGCAGGTGCGAGCACAAAACCTCCGTTCCAACTCTGTGCCTGGCACAATACATAATAACTCCTCCTCTATTCGGAAGACTAAAAAGATTCCGTGCAATAGGTGCCGAATAATTCAAAAACTCCACCAACACTTACTTTATTTATACTATATTAGCAATCTTGCCGTCAAGTAAAAAATCAATGTTTCAATGTTTTTTAAGAAAATCATACAGGCCTTTTCCAATAAGTTTGTGCAAAAGTCAAGTCCCTCAAGTACCCCCTTTCAGTTTTGCTCAGACTGTATGTATTTTTACTAATTTTTGCGAAAAAATACGAAAAAATGCCAAAAAACGCTCATTTTTGAAATCATCGCCTTTTGCACTTATGCTCTTGTAACTTAAGCACTTATGTAAATTTCACCCAGAAGTCTGAAAAACTAAATGTCGAAACGCAAGTGAATGTCCGCCTTCCGGCAGGTCCAATCCTGGGCGGATAATGAGGCACACCGGCACCCAAAATTCGGCCAAAACGCTTCAGCTTTCTGGTGCTTAGAAATTTTTGGCTATCACTATATATAGTATATTGCCTAATTTCCCCAGACAGACTTTTGCAACTGTCTCTGGTGTTAAAATGGGGCTGCTTCAAAAGCTGGTTTTTTAGTATTGGTAAGCCGGTTTTTGCCGCAAATTTGTATAACTTTAGGCTTTCGCAACAGTTAGCTAAATGGCAAACTTTTCTAAAGTTTTCAGCCCCTTATTGTCGATACCAGTATTAGAAGGTTATTTTGGGCCTCATAAGGGATTAAGGGGACACACAATATATAGTGGTTATTAGCTTTGAGGGAGGAAAGGGATGTTTTCGCCTCGAAGCTTATCATGCAAGGTAGTCTGAATGCTCGATTTCGATTCAAAAAGCCGTTTTAAAGGTCAAAATCGCAAAGTAAATCCTGTCGAAGATAGCCTTGCTCCGGATAAGGATTTGATTATGGAGCAGATTCTTGAAAATCTCAACACTACGCCTATTGGCAAGGTGTTAAAAAAGATTGCTTCGCTGCCGGAGGTACGCAAAGAGAAAGTGCTTGATGTCCGTCAGCAGCTTACAGAAGGTAAATACGAGTTCAATGAGCATTTGGATGTTGCTCTCGATAAGGTTCTTGAGGACCTTACCGCATAGGGAGGGCCGCTTTACGCCAAATCTGATAGATAATTGAGGGGCGGTTGAATCTTAACTATGGACTGGTAAAGAAATTAGGCCTTGACCGCCGGCAGGCGAGTTTCGTTTTTGGTTGAGCGAGGACAAGGCTGACACCGCCAGCCGCAGCCAGCCAAAACTTGTCCGCCGCGGCGGGCGAGTCTGACGACAGTCAAGAATGGAAGATAATTTATTTACAAGTCCTTAATAGGTGTCTTCTCGGCAGAGTGTTTGCATTCGGTTTTTTTGTCTTTGGGTTCCAATTTTGCGAACTGCTGCAAAATGGAGTTACTTTCACTACGAGACTATTTCAGGAACTTCATCGTCCGGCTCATCCAGTTCGACTGGTTTGTAGCCGGGCTGCTTTGATTTTTCCAGCTCTTCTTCGAAAGCGACGGTAACTTTTTCCTGAATCCTTTTTCGGCATTCCGTATTTATCGGATGGGCGATATCAGCGTGCAGTTTCATTCTGCCTTTGAAATCCTTTCTTGCCCTGTTTTCCTGAAGAGTTGCGCCGCAGTTGTTGCAGTATTTAGCTCTGAGATGGTTTTTGCCCCCGCACTTTTCGCAATGGTCGCTCATTTTCCTGGAGGGCATAGCGACGAAGTAACCATTCGTACCTTCGATGACCTTGATATCGCGAACCACAAACTCATTGTCTATCGTTATTGAGCAAAAAGCTTTTAACCTGTCATCTTTGTTGCTAATCAGCTTGACTCTGACCTCAGTGATTTCCATTTTCTTTGCCTCGCTTAAAAGTTCACCATCTATTGCTACTCACGATAATGCTTTTGCAGCCGACCTTTTCTTCAAGTTTGCGTTTGTATTGCCCGGCTATTTCCTCATCCCCACTCTCGATGAAGCAAAACATTGCTGAACCACTACCGCTCAAACAGCAAGGCCCGATACCCAGCGATTCAATTTTTGCTTTCAGTTCGGCAAGGCTTTCTACCAAACTGTAACAACTTATTTCTAACATATTTGCGCACATCTTTACCACTAAATCAATCCTGTTTTTTTGGATATAGCTGTTTATTTGAGTGCTCAGCTTCTCGTAGAGGGACTGATTGTGCTTGTAATTAGCGTAAACCTTTTGGGTGGAAACACTTACGTCAGGAAGTATCAAAAAAGCCAGAAAGTTGGATTTTTTTTCTAATTTTTTTATTTTTTCGCCTTTTCCCGTACAAAACGCCAAAGGCCCACCCAAAAAGAAAGCTACATCGCTGCCTAGCTTCGGTGCCAGTTTGGCGAGTTGGCGATTGGGAAGTTGTAACTCCAGATATTGGTTTAGTCCCATAAGGGTTGCCGCTGCGTCGCTGCTTGCCGAGCCAAGCCCTGAGCCAGCGGGAATATTCTTTGTCAGGGTGATTTTGATATCAGATATTAAACCGCAACATTCCAGGAGCAGTTTGGCAGCCCGATAGACGAGATTTTCTTTTCCTGTGGGTGCCCAGTGTGGGCCTTGGCAGACGAGTTCGATGTCGGCTTTTACGCCCGGTTCGATGAGAATCTCATCGTACCAGTTGACCTTGGCCATTATCGTTTCTAATTCGTGGAAACCATCGGCACGGTGCCCGGCTACAAGCAGACTTAAATTGATTTTGGCAGGCGCTCTTACCAATACCCCATCACCAATAGTTTCAAATTGTTCTTTATCAACCATAGCTGCCCGTTGACAGTATAGCAGGTTGGTCTTATTCTGAACATGAAAATCAGGGGCAAAGGCACAAAGGCATAGAGAATTGAGAAGTTGAGATTGTCGCGATCGGCTTCACCTCGCTTGCAATGACCAGAACAGTCCTATCAATCTTCACCGAGGGCTTCTATATCTGCCAGGTCTTTTTTTCTTCCTAAGGTTTTTTTGTTGGCAAGGAATTCTTTACGGCCAAGGAAATAGACTGGTACATCACCATAAGTTCCCCGACAATAACATAATTTACATTATGAGCGTTCAACAACGCGAACTGTTCTTTGAAGTCTGGCTGAATTTCCATAATAGCGCCTTCTTAAGTGCTCAACCGCCGCGACTCGCTCTTGCGGTGTTTTACTCAACCAGTAGTTCAGGTCATCCTTAACCTTACACCAGTCCTGCAAATTACACTTTGTAACAACCTTCTCAATCATAACAATATGCTAAAACAATTGCCCTGCACAGTAAAGAATATTTTAGAATCGCTCGTTGACAGTATAGCAGGTCGGCCTTATTCTGAACATGAAAATTGTTTGCGGACAAGCGCAGGATAAAATTGTTACAGGATACTCTAACAAATGGTTTAATTGTCATTCTGAACGAAGCGTCAGCGAAGTGAAGAATCTCAATTACTTTTCTAAGGCCGGTTCCTTCGCTGCGCTCAGAATGACAATGAGGGAATATTGAATGCCGAATGATGAAGCAATAATTGATAAAACGAGCGACAAGCGACGAGCGACGGGCAACGAGTCTGTTGCCTGGTGGCATTGGCACAGGCGATTGTATAACTGGGTGGTTCATTTCGCTCAGACGAAGCACGGCGTGACGGCTTTGTTTTGTTTGAGTTTTGCCGAATCCAGTTTTTTTCCTGTCCCGCCTGATGTCCTGCTTGGGCCGTTGGCACTTGGGGCACCGAAAAAATGGCTGCGATTCGCGATTGCCTGCTCAATCGCATCGGTGCTCGGCGGGATTATGGGTTATTGTATAGGGATGTTTCTCTGGTCTATGATAGGCCAATGGGCTTATAATCACCTTGCTGTGATTGGCTTGACAGAGGCAAACTTTATTAAGTTCCAAAGCTGGTATGACAAATATGATTTCTGGATAGTTTTTCTCTGTGGCTTTACACCCCTTCCGTACAAGGTTTGCACTATTTCCGCCGGAGCAGCAAAGATTAATTTTATTGGTTTTCTTATCGCATCGACCGTGAGCCGATCTGCAAGATTTTTTATAGTAGCCGGACTGGTTGGCTGGAAAGGGGAAAAAATTCGGCCCTTTATCGAAAAATATTTCAATTGGCTTTCATTAGCTTTCGCGGTACTATTGATTGGTGGATTCCTTGTGATAAAATGGTTGCATTAAGTTCAACAACGTTCAGTGGAGCGGGGGGCTGAAAATTGAATTGTAAGTATGAACGAGAATCAAAAACAGGCACTTCTGAAAGTAGCTCGCGATACCGTTGAGGCGGTTATCAAGGGAGAGCCGACTGAGGCGCCACAATCGGACGACCCTGAATTGAACGCCCCCTGCGGGTGCTTTGTAACATTGAAAAATCAGGGCCGATTGCGAGGATGTATCGGTAACTTCACTTCGGAGGGCCCGTTGATTGAATTAGTTGCTGATATGGCAAAGGCCTCGGCCACCGGTGACCCGCGTTTTTTGGCTGACCCGATAACCGCCGGCGAGCTGGACCGATTGGATGTCGAGATATCAGTTCTGTCACCGTTGCAGAGGACGGACGAGCCATTGAGTTTGCGATTAGGAGTTGACGGCATTTATATAAAAAGTGGATGTACATCTGGTTGTTTTCTGCCGCAGGTTGCCACTGAGGCCGGATGGAGCAAGGAGGAATTTCTTTCCTACTGCTGTGCACACAAAGCGGGCCTTGCCGCTGACGCCTGGCGAGAGCCGGAGACGGAAGTTTATTTGTTCACCGCCGATGTATTCGAAGCGGACTTCAAAGACATATAGTTTCCTCTCCTGATGATATAAATTTACCTGAAAAATGTAACGGGTATTTCCCCCTGCCATTAAGCAGCTCAACTGCTCAATATCAGTTGGAATCCGTGGTCTGCGGGGATTTCTTTTGCGTCTATCCGGGCGATTTTTGTTACTTTTCGATTTCGTTACCCACTACATAGCCGCCCCCTGCTCCAATGAGTCCTCCAACTACCAATCCTCCACCCCCACCTGTCACTGCCCCTATCACTGCACCGCCAATCCCACCAATCGCAGCGCCCGTTTGGGCACTGGTTGCGCACCCGTTCATAAGGAGCAAACATACGCAAAGAATTGCTAACGCCAAGACTATCACTGACCTGTCTTTCATTTTATACCTCCATCTTGAACAATAATCCGGGATTTCACATATACACTAATAATCAACACAGCTAAACCTTCAGACCTGATTAGGTTACCAAGTCCATCGTAAAATTGCAACTGTTTTGGTTCTTTTCGTGTAGTTTTTCCGCATGTGTGGACAAAATATAATGGATTTCTTGTCATTTGCAGCCGATGGTAAAGACAGCGTGGAGTTCAGGGTTTTTGAAGTATGCTTCTGAAGTTTTGCAAAATTGAGTAAAGAATGGATATCAGCATATCAGGATGCAGATTACCAGTATATCAGTATATCAGTCCGCAGGACACCTTACGGTGGAAAAAGCAGCCTGATGTTCTGATAACCTGATGCCCACTACCTGATAACCTGGTACCTGATGACCTATTTCGGAGGAAGGATTGGAGTGAGGAAGTTCTCGCTAATTTGTATAATCACTATTTGTCTGACTGGCTGTTCCGGGGCCGATAAATTCGAGATTAAGAACGCAGGCAGTGCTCAGCGGCTCGATACCGGTGCAGGAATAGCGGCGTATTTGCAGGGCCAAAGTCTGCCGGGGCTGGAATCTGTGGAGGTCTGGGAAAATGAGTATGGGCCGGGGCTGAGATTAACTACCACCCACTATGAGATTTTCACAACGCTTTTAGAGCCTTTTGTGCTTAGCCGAATTGGTGGATTTATCGAGTCGGCCTATCGGGCCTATAATAGTCAGTTGCCCGGAACCGTGGAAACAAAAACCAAATTTACCATTTATCTTTTTGCCGACCGTAGTCAGTGGGAGGATTTTACAAAGAGCTTTGCGGGCGAGCAGGCGAAGATGTATTGCAAAATAAAGGCCGGTGCGTATTATCATAATGGCGCCTGCGTAGTGTATGATATCGGCAGAGAGCGAACTTTTTCAGCTATCGGGCATGAAGGTTGGCATCAGTTTAACGGCAGATGTTTTAAGTTTCGTCTGCCAAGCTGGCTTGACGAGGGCGTGGCAATGCTGTTCGAGACGCACGGAAGTGAGGGCGGGATGTTTTATTTTGAGCCGACCGAGAACGCGTATCGATTAGATGGGCTGAAAAAAACACTGACGAAAAACAAGATGATACCGCTGAAAGAATTGGTTACAATGAACCCAGGCGATGTGCTTGCCACGGACCAGACCGAAGCGGTAATGGCTTTTTACAGCCAATCATACGCATTAGTGAGATTTCTGCAGGAAGCAGGTTACGGCAGACGATTAGCTGTTTATCGTCGGTTGCTCGCAGACGGCTTCAGAGGAGACTGGATGCTCGACGAGGTGAACAAAACAATAGCAATAGACAGAAACGTCCCGAAAACCGTCCTGTGGAACCGAATTGTCGGCCGAGAGTTATTTGAAGATTATATCGGCGATGATTTCGACCAAATCGAGAAAGAGTATCTGGCTTTTTGCAGGCAAATAGTAAAGACAGAAGACTGACGACAGTCCACAGGATGCCTTATGGCAAGGACAGAAAACAGAAGGCACAAAACTCAAGACTCAAGACCCAAGACCAAAGATTTATGTCTGAACAATCTCAATACTCTTTTATTTTAGCTTCGGCATCGCCCCGGCGAAAAAAGTTATTAGCTGAGGCCGGCTATAAATTTACGGTTGTTCAGCCCGGTATTGATGAGTCGGCTTTTCCAGCTAAGGACATCAAGGCCTGTGAATATGCCGAACGATTAGCTTTGGCCAAGGCGAAAAATGTCGCTGAAAAATATCCGGACTCTCTGGTCATCGGTGCCGATACCGTTGTGGATTTCAAGGGCCAAATTATCGGCAAGCCCGCTAACGCAAAAGAGGCTGAGCAGATTACAAAAAAGCTTTTCAGCAGGCCTCATAAGGTGATAACAGGTATCGCAATAGTTAGATTACGCGATGGCATCGAATTGAGCGAAAGCGACACCACGACCATTTATCCTAAGCGATTGACGTCTGAACAAATCGCCGAGCACATCAAGAGCGAAACCTGGCGGGACAAGGCGGGTGCTTATTCGATAAAAGAAAATGGTGATGAATTTATCGAAAGAATCCAGGGCAGTTTGACAAACGTAATGGGCCTGCCGATGGAGCTTCTGGAACAGTTGCTGAAAAGATTTATTAAGAAAGAAACACCCACCCAATAAATTGGGGGTTTACCAGGCGAGATGGCAGTTATAGTGCCGGTAGAACAGGCCGATCGAGCGCATTGCAATTATCGCGATGACCTGGACGGCGAGATTCAGTATTAAATGGCCTGCGGTTACCGCAAGGCCTGCATGGGTGTATTGGGTCGTCTGCGTTTCGAGAAGAGCGGCAGCGATAAGTAAGACCACCGTTACAACATAAGGGACAAAAGCTTTGAATACAGGGGCAAGAAAGTAATCTGGCCTGAACATAGTAATATCTTTGCCGATGGCTGTAGTTAATATGGCTATCGGAAATAAGAACAGGCCAAGGATAAAGAGAACCTGCAACAGCAATCGGAAACCGAATTCGGCCTGCCGGATATTCTCGAATGTCAGGCCTTCGTCCTTGAACAATATGAGTGTGATGATGAATGGGAGCTGGACGACGGCCATAGTAATGGAGAAAAGAAAAAACGGTTTGATAATGTACCATACGAAGGTAATGCTCGTTCCGAGGTAAATTTCCGGCAGCTTTTCTATCTCAAAAGCCGTCTCGTAAATAATGTTGAGGTAAAATCCGAGCAGCCAGCCCCACACAGCATAGTTTGTTACAAAAGCACAACAGGGCGAACCTGCTGTGAAGAATTTGAAGCATACCGCTGCAATTACGAAGACCAGCGAAGTTACGTTTTCAGAGTTGAAAAACAGCTTCCAATTGTCAACAAACACAGCGCGGTAAAAGCCGGGCATCGGCTCACCTTTTTCTTTGGGTAGTTCGACTTTTTTCGGCTTTTTGTAATCTTCGGTTGGGATTATGAAAAGTTGTCCGCAGTTAGTACAGCGTGCGCGCTTTCCGGAGTGTTTATCGGCAAATCCGATTATCTCATTGCAGTTTGGACAAAAAAACTGGATTGTCATAATATCGTATTGTGTATTGCGTATATCGTATTGCGTTAATGAGTAAATGTGTTAATGAGTATATGAGTTTATTTGTATTGATACGCTAACACATCCACGCATCCTCCCATCCACGCATTCACCCATCCACGCATTTAATCCCGCTGCATACAGTCAGCAAAGCTTTTGAGATCGTTGGCCCATTTTTTAGCCTCCAGCAGGTCAATTTTGTCCTGTTTTACGAGCATAGACAGGTGCTTCTCCATCGTCATCATTTTTTCGTCGGGCCTGTTTCGGGTCTTTGTTTGCAGTTGCGAATAAATTTGCTCTATTTTGCCGGTTCGTATAAGGTTGGCACAGGCGTAGTTGTTGTTAAGTATTTCCATCGCTACAATCCTGCCGGTTCCATCTTTTTTGGGTATGAGCTTCTGGCATACAATATAAGCGAGTCCGAGCGAGAGCTGGTTGCGGACCTCGGCCTGCCTGCCGGCAGGGAAGTAGTCCAGAATACGTGTCATCGTTCCGGTTGCATCTCTTGTGTGCAGTGTGGAGAACACCAGGTGGCCTGTCTCGGCGGCCATAAGAGTCATAGATATTGTCTCGGCGTCACGCATCTCGCCAACGAATATTATGTCAGGGTCCTGGCGGAGCATTTCTTTCAAACCACCAATGAAGGATTCGACATCCCTTCCGAGCTCACGCTGGGAGATAATCGAGTATTCTTGCGGAAAGATGTATTCGATGGGGTCCTCGATGCTCATAATTCGGCAGGCACTCTTTATGCTGATTCGGTGGATTAGTGAGGCAATCGTCGTGGATTTGCCGGCGCCTGTGATGCCGGTCATTAGGACCAGGCCGTGTTTGCGATTGATGATGTCCTTCCAGATGTCATTTGGAAAGCCGATGTCCTCTATTTTTGGGATATCCAGTGATAAGGCCCGGATTGCCACGGCTATGCCATCGCTTTCCCTGAAGATGTTTATTCGAAACTGCAATGAGCGGAGTCGATAGGAGCAGTCCACGCTGTGCTGGGTCCGGAATTTGCGCAGATTTTCGTTGCTTAGAAGCGGATAGATAAGCTGCTTTGCTATCTGTGGGGTTACAGTTGGGCCTTTAAGTTTTACCAGGTCACCGTCGATGCGATATGCAGGGGGTGCGCCGACCTTGATGTGCAAATCGGAGACCCGCATTGCACCGCGCTTTTCAAAGTAAGTCAACATATCAAGGATGCTCAGATTGCCAAGCTCTGTGGTCTGGTAAACCTTTGCTGAAACAGGATATTCTTCGGCCATACTTGTCTCCAATGAAGTTAGTCGTTAGTGAGTGGCATTTTGTTAATAGAATTTATCGAAAAATTCCTTTTTTTTCGATTTTGCAAGAGCCTGCTCATAGTATATCACGACGACTGTCGTAAAGTAAAAGCCAAATTTTTGTGCGATTGTTCTGCGAACAAGCCAATCAAGATTCAAATCAACGCTTTGTTTGGCTCGGTTTTTGAGAGGTCTTTTTCAGGCCGCCACCGTAGTAGGGATACTTATCGAAAACATCGCCCCTGCCCAAAACACGCGGGTCCTTAGTTGCTTTCAGCTCAGCCATCAAAGCAGCAGCTAATTTACTTTTTATCTTAGCATACTCAGGCTGGCCAGCGACATTATTTAATTGGCTGGGGTCTTTGCGCAGGTCGTAGAGTTCCTCGGCTGGACGTTTTCCAAAGGCCAGCTCAAATAGTCTGGCAACCTTCAGGTCATCGCGGTACTTCAACATATAAGACTTTGTCGGTGCCGCATCAACGTCACCGTAACCATAATGTGTGCCGAGCGGACGGGATACAACTATTTTCGTAGGTTGGGCATAACCTTTGGCATCTCCGGCAGGCCAGCGGTCCGGCTTGAAGTTGCGGATGTACAGAAAATCGCGTGTCCGTATCGCCCGCATTGGATAACCACCAATACCGGTTTCCTGACCGGGCACATGACGTTCCTTGCCGGTCAGGACGTGGTCGCGCTTCCGGTCC
>JADFJC010000109.1 GCA_022566315.1 Planctomycetota bacterium | reverse complement strand
AATCGCCTTTGATTCATCCGGCCTTGGCAATGATGGCACACTTGGTGGCGACCCGCAGTGGGTAGCCGGGATCAAGGGCGGTGCGCTGGATTTGGACGGGATTGATGATTATGTGGCAATTGACGGTGTAGCTGATGACATTACAACCAACACTTTTACGGTCAGTGCATGGATCAAAACCACCCAGACCGGTGACGGCAACGTGATTGGATCTAACTCTGGCGGCAGCCACGATTTTGTTTTTGGCGTTGATCAGGGCTTTTTGCTGGTGGAATCTAACTCCCTTAATCTGTACCCACCCGCTATCAACGACGACCAGTGGCATATGATAACGTACGTCAGGGACGGGTCCACCGCATACGCATACGTCGATGGAGCTCTGCGAGGTACGGAGATAGCCACGGGCAATCCGGCCGCGGATACACGGTGGTCGATAGGCCAGGAATGGGACTCTTCTGACTCTTCTGACCCGAGCGACGAATTCGATGGCACAGTGGACGATGTCCGCTTCTACAACTACGCTCTGTCACCAGCTGAGGTTGCCTGGCTTACCGGCAGGACTGAGCCGTTTGACAAGCCGTTTTGACATGAATGAAGACGGTGCGGTCTATGCCGAAGTAGCGGATTCACAGCTTGATGAGCAGCTCTGGCCGCAGCCGTAAGCAGCATTGATACAAGGCTGATTAGATTCCCGCCCCGTACTATAGTGCGGGGCGGGAATGACATAGCGATTTTGCACCAATTCGGTATAGGCCCCTTTTCAATTAATAATTGATTAGTGCATTTAGTATTTCGTCCCACTCATGGGGGACATTCGGCCTCAGAAGGAACAATAATCATGCCCAGCGATAGAGGTTTTAGCTTGAAATCTTCAGAGGAGTCGATTATATTTGCATCAAATTATTTAGATAGTAATCTGCCTTTTGCTAAGTATTAGGAGCTAAACAAATGCAATTCTTAAAAAGAAAACACGTCCACTTATCTCCCAAAACAGCTAAACGCCTCAAGTGCAAAACGAAATATCACTGGTTAATGTGGATATTTCCCATAGCAGGGTTGGTGTCACTGATATGGTTTTTGGTCAGGGTAATACCGAAGCCTTCACGGGCGACGTATCCGTGTCAGCGGATTGCTTTTCCGTTAGCTTCAGGATTTGTGGCCTGGCTCGTAGGCCTGAGTGCAGCAACAATGGCATTTAGAAAAGCCAAACTCAATTTCGCAAGGAGGCGGTTTGTAATTGGTTTGGTATGTATCGCCATTAGCGTCGGGGCATTGTTGCTGACTATGAGCGTTACAGGCGAGAAATTAGTATTAGCTGAACCCCAGTCTGCGAATGAGCCGATGGGAGCTGCCAAAGGAATTTATCCCGGCCGTGTCGTATGGGTGCACGACCCTGATGCTACCGATTGGGAAGGCCCCGGTGACGGACACTGGTGGCAAGCAAGCCATACGGACTACGGGAAGGTACACAAAATGGTCTCGCGGGCCATTCGTGAGCTGACCGGTGGGGCGGGTGACGCCAAGGCGTGGGATAAGTTGTTCAGACATTTCAATAAGGCGCGCGGCAAAGGTGACATTGGGTACAGGCCCGGCGAAAAGATTGTTATCAAGGTGAACTTTGTCGGCTTTATCTGGTTTGCCGGAGGAGTCAATCCGGAAAATTACGATTTGGAAAAAGCGAGAGATTATATGAACACCTCCCCGCAGATGATTATGGCCTTGCTGCGGCAGCTTGTAGATACAGCCGGTGTAAAGCAATCCGACATTTCGATTGGTGACAGCCTGGCGTATTTTGCCAACGAGTACTATAACATTCTTCACAAAGAGTTTCCGAATGTACGGTTCATGGACCATGCCGGTAACTTTGGTCGGACCAAAATGAAGCAATCCTCTGTGCCCTTCTATTGGAGCAGTAATCCTCAGGACTGCCTGCAGGATTATGCGCCCCTTTGTTTTGCCGAGGCTGACTACTTAATCAATTTGGCGAACCTCAAGGCACACACGGGTGCCGGCATAACCCTCTGTGCCAAAAACCATTACGGTTCCCTAATCAGAGGGCCTACCACGAAGGAGTATTACGGTTTACATCCAAACGCTTTTTCCAAGAATGTGGGGACATACCGCAACATCGTGGACCTGATGGGACATGCGCACATCGGCGGAAAGACCGTGCTGTACCTGATTGACAGCCTTTACTCAGGAATACATCCGAAAGACGAATCGCCTCGAAGGTGGAAGTTACATCCTTTCAACGGCGACTGGGCTTCGAGTCTTTTGGCATCGCAGGACCCCGTCGCCATCGATTCGGTCGGCTTTGATTTCCTCCGGGCTGAATATGAGAACTATCCACGCAAGGCCGGTGTGGACGATTATCTTCACGAGGCCGCACTGGCAAATAATCCGCCTTCAGGGACATTTTACGACCCAGACCATTCCGGCAACGTCAAGAGATTACCCAGTCTTGGTGTCCACGAGCACTGGAACAATCCGAAGGATAAAAAATATTCCCGCAATCTGAGGACCGGCAAGGGCATCGAGCTGGTAGCGATAACGGCGGCACGCACCGCAAAAGCAGGTATCATCGCACCGGCAGCGAAAGTAAAAAAACTTGCCGGCGGTTTTAAGTTTACAGAAGGCCCGGCTGTTGACGCTCAGGGAAATGTCTTCTTCACTGACCAACCCAATAATCGCATCCACAAATGGTCGGTGGATCCCGGCGCGCCGGGACTCTCAATCTTCCACGACAATCCCGGAAGGGCCAATGGTCTTTACTTCAACAAGAATGACAACCTGCTTGCCTGTGCAGACCTTAATAACGAGTTGTGGTTGATTGATACCAATGGCAACATAACCGTGCTGGTCAAAGACTACAAAGGCAAAAAGCTCAACGGCCCAAATGACCTCTGGGAGGACCCCAAAGGTGGAATATACTTTACCGACCCTTTCTACAAAAGGCCTTACTGGAACAGAGGCCCTATGGAACAGAACGGCCAGCACGTTTATTACTTCAGACCAAATGGCGAAAAACTGATACGCGTTACTAATGACCTCGTCCAGCCCAACGGCATAATCGGTACGCCTGACGGCAAGCTGCTTTACGTAGCTGACATTAGAGTGAGAAAAACTTATGTGTACAACACCAATGCCGATGGAACACTGTCGAACAAAAAGCTTTTCTGCTCGATGGGTTCTGACGGTATGACCATTGACAACGAGGGCAACGTTTACCTGACCGGCAGGGGGGTTACGGTCTTTAATTCAGCCGGTGAAAAAATCGAACATATTGACATCGACGCCGGCTGGACGGCAAACGTATGTTTCGGCGGGCCGGACAGACATACGCTCTTTATCACAGCCCAGACCTCGCTCTATTCACTCCGCATGCGCGTCAAAGGCGTACAATAATATGCCGGCATTTTTTCTGTCCCGGACTAAAACTTGCAGTTGTGATCGGAAAGGATTAAAGAGATTCAAATGATTAAGAAACGATATACTCTAACGGTATTATTTTTGATTGGGGCCTCGTTCAGTTTCGGGGCTGCTCCGGTAACGGTGGAGGTGGTCGAGGTCAACAAGATTTGGGACAAGGCCCCACACAACGCATTTACCGACCTTGTCCATTGGAAAGACGGCTTTTATTGCGCTTTCCGCGAGGGTAGAGGCCATGTTTCAACCGACGGGAAAATCCGGATACTCGAATCGAAGGATGCAAATCGCTGGGACTCGGCGGCCCTTATTGCTCTGGAAGGCTTTGACCTGCGCGATGCGCACTTGTCCGTAACGCCGGACGGCCGATTAATGCTGTTAGGTGGAGCCGCCCCGCGGAAAAAGGACAATCAATCTGCCCCTACCGGCACGTTCACGAGTTTTTCGCAGGATGGCAAACAATGGACCTCGCCACAAATTGCCGTCCAGCCGGGACGCTGGTTGTGGTGCGTTACCTGGAACAAAGCAAAGGCTTATGGTGTTTCCTACACGGCCGGGAAAGGAACACGGCATCTCGATTTGCTCGTAAGTACCGACGGGATTAACTATCAGCCCCATGTAGCCAAGCTGTTCGAGCAGGGCTATCCGACGGAGGTTACACTGCGTTTTGATACTGACGGTACATGCTATGCGCTTGTACGGCGCGACCGCTACGGAACAGAATCAAGCAGCGCGTTATTGGGGGTGAGCAGGCCTGACTACAAGCAGTGGCAATGGAAAGACCTTGGTGCGGATTTCAATGGATTCGGCGGACCAAACCTTATCCGAATACCTAACGGACACTGGATTGCTGCAGGCCGAATGCACCAGGGTGGTGCGCATACGGCGCTGACTTATATTGATGTCGAGAACGGCACTATGACAAAACTGATAAAACTGCCCAGCGGCGGCGATACAAGTTATCCCGGACTTCTTTGGCACAAGAAAATGCTCTACGTCAGCTACTACTCCAGCCACGAAGGCAAAACCAGCATCTACCTGGCGAAAGTGAAAATCAAACCAAAAACCGATGAGGGGGAAAATTAGGGAACAGTTGTAATCTTAATGCTGATGGAATTTTCAGTTTTGAATTAAACGGCCAACCTCAAAAGCAAAAGGAGATACAAGTGAGCAGAAAACAGTATAGTTTGGTATCGGTATTAGCGGTGGTGATTATAACATCTGCCTGTCTTGTGCATTCCACGGTGGTCTGCGCCGAGTTCCGTGCCGGCATTGCTGTACGGGACGTAACCCCCGACCCACTTCTGCCTGTTTCAGGCGGCGTTGGACCTTCAAAGACCGCCGGGGAGAAGATCGGCAAACTGACTGTGCGTGCCTTTGTCCTCGAAAACAATGGTACGCGTGTGGCAATTTGTAGTACCGACTTCCTCGGTTTTCCCGGCGTGCTCTGCAACAGGGTACGTGCGCTAGTGTCGGGCATCCCGCCGAAGAACATCCTCATCGGCGCCACCCATACCCATAGTGCCCCGGATTGCTACGGTTTTCCAAACGAGAGTGGCGAAACTTCCTTCGATATTGAGTACGTCAACGGTGTGTGTGCTAAATTGGCCGACGCAATCAACGAGGCAGTCGATAAGTTACAGCCCGCACGAATCAGGATTGCTACAGGCAATGCTAAAGGAAAGATCGCATATAACTATTACGCCGAGCAGTTGTACGACTCGCGCTGCAATGTGATTCAGGCCCTTGACGCTAAAGATAAGCCTTTCGCCACACTCATCAATTATGCTTGTCATCCCGAAGTAATCGGGTCGAATCAGGGTATTCTCAGCCCCGACTTTGTAGGCCCTCTTTACGACCGCATCAAAGAGCGAGGTGGCGGCACCGGCATCTTTATGAACGGCGCACTGGGAGGTATGGTAACCGCTGACTGCCGTGGTCCCAACGGCAAAGACATCCGGACCTGGGACGAGTGCATTCGTATAGGCCACCTCCTGGCCGATGAGTCGTTACGCATTGTCGCCGATGCTCCCGTGCTTACCAATCCCCATCTGTTTTGCGCCAGTACGACTATCAAGTTTCCTGTCGAAACTGAACTCCTCCGTGCTATTATCAAGTTGTCCCCATTAGGTTTTGAGCTGGACGAAAGCCGGTACATAGCCAGCCAGGTGAACGTCGTCAACATCGCCAATGCACAAATCCTTACCATTCCGGGGGAAGCCCTGCCAAACATCGGCTACTATCTCAAGCGAAAGATGCACGGCAGGCACAACTTTCTTTTCGGCCTAACCAACGATGCCTTCGGATATATCCTGACAAAGGTGGATTGGAACAGCTTCAAACGCTACGACTACATCACTCAAACTTGCCTGGGCGAAATGACCGGAGAGATTTTTATTAAAGAGGCCATTAACTTTATCGATAACTGTCCCCGTCCCATACGTTTTGCTAATTAGTATCTGTTGCGGAAAACAAAAACCGACGATGTCACCCCTGCGAAAGCAGGGGTCCAGAACGAAAAAGCTGGATTCCCGCTTTCGCGGGAATGACAAATACTGTTTCCGCAACAGAAACTAATTAACGAGGATTTGTAATCATAGATTCGAGAAACTTGCTGTATAGGTTTCTGGAGTGAAGAACACTGAACTAATTACTCAACTTATTCAAAGGAGATTCAGATGAACAGGAAATGGTATGCTTTGGTGGTATTGTTTGTGGTGGTAGTAGCCGGCAGCAGCGTCGAAGCGGCAAGTGTTGTCGCACCAGGCGCAAAGGTGGAAAAACTTGCCGGCGGCTTTAGGTTTACCGAAGGCCCGGCAGCGGATGCCAAAGGCAATATCTTCTTTTCGGACATCCCAAACAACCGGATTCACAAGTGGTCGCTGAATCCCGGCGCGCCGGGACTGTCAACATTCCGTGAAAACTCAGGCGGGTCAAACGGTCTTTTCTTTGACAAGAAGGGAAATCTCCTGGCGTGTGAAGGAGGCGGCCGACGATTAGTCTCCATCGACCCGCAAGGCAATGTAACGGTGCTGGCCGACAAATATCAAAATAAGCGATTCAACAGTCTCAACGACCTCTGGATTGACCCCAAAGGAGGTATTTATTTTACCGACCCCCGCTACGGAAACAGGGACGATATGACCCAGGACGGCGAACACGTCTATTATCTCTCGCCCGACCGTAAAAAGATTATCCGGGTAATCAACGATATGGTCAGGCCGAATGGAGTAATAGGCACTCCCGATGGCAAACTCCTTTACGTTGCCGACCACGGCGGGAAAAAGACCTTTGCGTACAAAATCAATAGCAATGGGACACTGTCGAACAAGAAGCTTTTTGCACCTGAAGGTTCTGACGGGATGACTATTGACAACGAGGGCAACATTTACCTGACGACGAGAGTAGTAGCAGTTTACAACAAAAACGGCGAAAAAATTGAAACCATCAAGGTTCCCGAGGGGCCGGCCAACGTCTCTTTCGGCGGGCCGGGCAAACGAACGCTATTTATCACTGCCCGAACTTCATTGTATTCGGTCCGGATGCGCGTTAAAGCCGCCGAGCAGGAACAGACCGTGACAGAGCAGGGATTTGAACAGGATATTATCAAAACAAGCGCTGGTAATTTGAAGATTATCTTTATTGGACACGGAACATTGATGTTTGTCTTCAAAGGCAAGGTCATTCATGTGGACCCCGTGAGCAGAGTGGCTGACTATACCGATATGCCTAAGGCCGACCTTATCTTACTCACCCATGAACATGGCGACCACCTTGACACCAAGGTCATTAATATTCTACGAAAAAAAGGAACACAACTTATATTGACTAAAGCCTGCGCATCAAAAATATCTGGTGGTCTTGTCATGCAGAACGGCGATGTAATGATTATTCAGGGGCTGAAAATCGAGGCTGTACCTGCATACAATATTGTGCATATGCGGTCAGGCAGAACGCCTTACCATCCTAAGGGCCAGGGTAACGGCTATGTGATAACCTTTGGCGATAAGAGAGTCTATGTGGCCGCTGACACAGAGAACACACCGGAGATGAAAAGGCTGAAGAATATCGACATCGCATTCTTGCCGATGAATCTACCCTACACGATGACGCCCCAGATGGTTGCGGATGCGGCGAAGGCTTTTGAACCAAAGATTCTGTACCCGTATCACTACGGACAAACGGATCCAAACATGCTCGTTAATCTATTGAAGCGTTCAAAGGGCATTGAGGTTCGTATTCGCAGGATGAGATAAGGAGATACAAGGTCACAGGTACCGCCAATGGCAAACTACTTTACGTTACTGACCATCGGCAAATAAAATATAATAAAAAAAGCGATTATAAACAAAAAGTCCGGGGAAATTTTTCCAGGTAAAATTTAACATATTGCTTTTGCTGTGCTGTCAGATATGTTTTTTTAGGACTTTTGCACAAGGACAAAGTCCGATTCATTTCGGCAGGAATCGCTTTTACGAATCGGGAATTGAGCTGTTTTCAAGGCCAAAAGGCGGCCACAGCCACGACAAACCAGATGATAATACCGAGAGCAAATTTGCTGATAATACCGAAGAATTCGCCAAGCCCGGCTCCCACAGCGTAGCGTAAAGAGTGCTCCGCCTTTTTTCCGCGGGAGAATTCCATTCCCCACACGCACAACCCTGCGCCAAGGCAGGCACCGAGCAGGGCCCCGAAAAAGGGGATGGGAATCAGAAACGTGCCGAGAACGGCTCCTGTTACCCCTCCCAAAAGTGCGGCGATTGAGCCGGGCCAGCCTGCTCCTGATTTCCTGGCTCCTATCATACCGGCAGAGAATTCGACCAGTTCGCCAAGAACAGCTAAGACTAATATCGCAATCAATGTATAGATGGAAAAGACACCTTCATCCCACCGCCACCAGGCGAACAGGCAGGTGGATATGACAATCAGCCAGTTGCCAGGCAGCCCAAAAACGACCACCAACAGCCAGGCAGCATTGAGCGAAACCAGTATAGTTGACCAAAGATAAACCATAAGCTGATTTTAAGGTAAAAAGGGAAAACGTAAAAGGAAATTCATTGCCGGATAGACAATAGTCTAATGCTCACACAAACACCCGTCAAACTGAATTCCGCGCAAAGAAAAAGGCCAAATGTTTTCACACTTGGCCTTTATAAATTCTTCCAATTTTGATTTCACTATTGGACTGCCATCGGTTCCAGCAGGCGTGGTTACTGCTCTGAAAAATCCGTCTCCTCAAACTCTTCCGGCACACCAAGACCGTCTGATAAGCCTACAATACCGTCCTCAACTGCAATCGCAAGCCAGGAAAGCTGTATTCTCCCATCAAAATACATCTCAATCTGAAATGTATTGGAACTGCTCTCACCGTATTCAGGGACCTTATTCCACGTCACAACCACACGGTCACCTAATTGTTTCCAGTTGACCTGTCCACCTCTGGACGGATTGAGGTCATCGAACAAGCCGGATATTCGCCTTGTATCAAAATGGTCAGACAGACTTTCAGAATAGTCGTTATCTCCTTCGGTAAAGGTTATGTAACCGTTGCTGCCGACATAGAAGCTCGAGAAGCTGCTCCCGAAGATAGACACTGTGGCCTTGTTACTTAACTTTACAAACTCGTAACTGTCATCGCCCAGCGCCAGCTCTATACCTCCAACGGGGTCGGTCGGTAACTGTGTAATCTTTTGTAGATAAGCACTATAAGAAGTACCATCTGCGGTAGGCTTGAACGTTATTAACGTGTTCGACAGGTCAAATGTATCTGTGCCGGAAGAAAACTGCTCAGCAAAGTAGCCAAGCATCGGCGGCGGCAGCGATGGATACTTCTTTGAGATATCCGTCTCCTGGAAGTCTGGCGGCACACCAAGACCCTCTGATAAGCCTGAAATACCGTCTTCAACTGCAATCCCAAGCCAGGAAAGCTGTATTCTACCATCAAAATACATCTCAACCTGGAATGTATTAGAGTTATTGCTGCCGTATTCAGGAACGTTCTCCCATGTAACGACAACACGGTCCACCAATTGCTTCCAGCTGACCAGTCCGCCTCCGGACGGATTGAGGTCATCGAACAAAGCGGATATTCGCCTTGTATCAAAATGGTCAGACAAAGATTCAGAGTAGTCGTTATCTCCTTCGGTAAAGGTTATGTAACCGTTGCTGCCGACATAGAAGCTCGAGAAGCTGCTGCCGAAGATAGACACTGTAGCCTGGTTACTTAACTTGACAAACTCGTAACTGTCATCGCCCATCGCCAGCTCTGTACCTCCAGCAGGGTCGGTCGGTAACTGTGTAATTTCTTGTAGATAAGCACTATAGGAAGTACCGTCAGTAGTAGGAGTGAAAATAATTGATGTGTTTGACAGGTCAAAGGTGTCTGTGCCGGAGGAAAACTGCTCAGTAAAGTAGTCAACCTGCCCATTATCTGCCGGAAATCTATCAATCAGCCCGGCAGCGTACTGCGAAATCAAATCTTCATCGTTGGTGTTGACTTCGCCATTCCCATCTACGTCAGCGGCCCAGATCTGTTCCGGCGCCAAATTCAAAAGACCTGCTGCATATTTAGCAGCTAAGGATGCATCGTCGTATGAGACTTCGCCATTGCCTGAGACATCGCCCAGGCGAATAATATAGTATGGGTTGTGAGATGCATCTACCCGCCCAAGATATTGCGACGGACCGTCATCTTTCCAGTAATAACCATAAACGTTGACCTTTCCGTATGAATCTGGACGAATATCTAACGGTTCGTCATAACATACTTCTACGTCCGCTACGTCATCTAACAAATTGTCCGGGTCATCGAGAACTTCATCAATAGTAACCGGGACACAGTAACGCCCACGGCCAACCCGCTCACCGTCTTCCTCATCAGCCTTAAAGGCAGTTCCTATGAACTTGACTCGTCCTTTTCTTGGCGGTAACACTCGAAAACCCACATAATCCTGGTTTGATATGTCTGAGATTACATTTACGTATGACCTATTGGGCGGACTGAAGATATAACCGCTCTTGCCCGGCGTGGCCATCCCTGACCAGTTATTCGGTACCATCTTAGTGTAATAGCCGCTGCTATCGGTAGTAGTGCTGCCACCACCGTTGCTGAAAGTCAGAACCACATCGCCAATCCCCAGGCTATCAGCGGCCCATACACGACCGGAAATAAGCGGTGTGGCGACAACGACATCAAATACGTCAAACCAAATAGTGCCCGGGAAATGGGCATAAAAAAGCCACGTACCCTCTTCGAGCGGCCCATAAAAACCTTCGAGCCCACTCACCGGGTCAGGATCTATGATAACACCTTCTGATGGTGGCCCTTGAAACCATAGTTCGATGGTTCTTTCCACCGGGTCGATGGAAAGGGTAGGGGTCCCGCCCAATGTCCGATTTGCAACCCATTGATTGATAAAAATGTCGGTAGGCAAGGTGAAATGAATTAGATCCGTAGTGGTCGGTTCGGCAGGCCATCTGCTGAAATCAGGTGGGTTCTCTCCGTGAATCCAGGATATGTCTTGGTTGTAACCAGATACGATTCCACAAAACAAAAGAAATGATACTGATGCTAACATTGCCCTTTTCATTTTTTTGCCCTCCTAACTAAGACGATAGGTACGAAAAGTGACGGTCATTTATTAGGAACAGCACTTCATTCTCTTCCATCATACAAAAATAATGAAAGATGTCAATAAGAATACAAAATTTTGAATGTTGCTTGGGGCCGATACTTGACAAACTCTTACTTCTTCTCTGATCCTCCGGCAGACCATCGATGAAATCTGTCTAACTATATTATCCCTTTGTAGGCATAAATTTCAATCATTTACGCAGAGGGGTAAAAACAAAAATCAAATTTTTTGAAAAATTTTAATCCCTTTCTGAACAAGTACTTACGGAAACCCACACACGCAAAAATCACCCAATTTTCAACCAAATCCGCAGGTAGCTCTAATTATAGAGGCACAGCTTTAGGCCAAAGGCCGAAAACTGGCCAAGCCAATAACCAATTAACTAATCACCGAGGGTAAATTATTAATCTCGTTATTCCAATCCCGCTTTGCCTCGAATGGATATGTATCTGCTCGCTCCTTCTTTATCGTCAGCTACGCTACGGTTACACCTTCAGAAAAATCCCGTTGACACAAGGCAAATTCGCAATAATCGACCCCAAATACTACACCCGCCTCGCAAAGGACAAATGGTTCCTCGTCAAAAGCCCGACCGGCTCATACGCCGCCCGCTGGCAGCGCCTCAAAGCCAAAAACACCAGAAAGAGAATATGGATGCACCACGAAATTATTCATATCCCCAAAAAAATGGTCTGCGACCACATAAACCGCAACGGCCTCGACAATCGAAAGGCAAACCTACGTCCCGCAACCGTATCCCAAAACCTCTGCAACCGCGCCAAGACAAAAGCAAAAACTCGCTCAAAATACAAAGGTCTTGAATGGGACAAAACTCAAAGAAAGTGGAAAGCAAGAATTCAGCTCAACGGCCGAAAAATATACCTCGGCTCTTTCGCTAACGAAATCGACGCCGCAAAAGCCTACGACCACGCCGCAAAAAAATATCACGGCCAATTTGCCTGCCTAAACTTCCCACCTTGTCCCCGCAGTTCGTAGCCTGTGCCCGCGAAGGCGGGTAGCGGGGACCCAAAAATATTTAGCCCTGGGTTATCACCTAGGGTTTTCTGTTTAGCCGTCGTCGGCACGACGACGCAATTCCTCCTGTCATTGTGAGCGCAGCGCAGCAATCTCAAAAATATTTAGCCCTGGGTTTCACCCAGGGTTATGCTGTGATGTTTAGCCCCCACCCCTGCGGTGGGGGTCATTCTTGTGTGCCGAGCATGTTCGGCACACAAGGAAAAGGCCGAGTGCAATTAACACTCGGCCTGTATTTAAGTCCTGCTTATTCAACTATGAACTAAAAACTCAGAACGATGAACTCGAAATATTCAAAAATGAATCATTTTCTTTGTTTGTCGAAAGCCTCGGGAAAATTTTGCTTTCCGTGAATAATTGCGAGAATTTCTGTTCTATTGGGCGATATTTCGTAAATAAGACGGTATGAATAAATAATCAACTCACGGATGTTTGAGTCCTCAATCTCCGGTACAATCCTGCCCATTTTGGGAAGTTCCACCAATTGCTCTGATTTTTCAATAAACTCTTGAGAAACCTTTATAGCGTAATATTTGGAATCACCTGCTATATAATCATATATCTTCTTTAAATCCTCTTTCGCCGGATCCGACCAAATTACCATGACTTCACTTCTTCCTTTAATGATTCAACGGAAATGGTTTCGCCTTCCTTGACGGCATCTTGGCCTTTTTTGATTTTATCAATCACATAGAGCCGATACATAATATCATCAATATCAGCCGATTCCGGAAGCCTCGAAATTGCACCAATTGCTTCTTGCTTTAAGGTTTCCATATTGGTTTCTCCTACAGTTACAATTGACCTGATTACCAGCGTATAACGTCTATATAATATACCAACTTTTAGAACAAATTTCAAACAATTTCAGCCTCAAC
>JADFJC010000108.1 GCA_022566315.1 Planctomycetota bacterium | reverse complement strand
AGCGTTTTGCCTCTCGGGCAAGCAGCCTGCCAAGAACCTCATGATTGCCGCTTGTGGCAATTACCTGCCGATGTTCGTTTGACTCATTATAAAAGGTAGCTATCTTAAATTCCTTGTAAGCATTGTCCGCACCTTTGTGCATTCGCCTGCGTCTGCCGCCAGTGCGTAAAGGAGCACGAGCTTTCCGTCTCTTGCTCTTCTCTGCTTCTGTAACCATAGGAACCATAACTCCGTCTGTGCCCACATAAAGGCGTTTGGGCCCTTTGGGAGAAGTTTTACAGTCTTCAGTACTAAACTCCGCTGCCAATAATCCTTTACGCTGAACCTCCAATACCAACTGACCTTCAGCCTCAACTATTTGTCTCAAACGCTCATAACTAATGCTAAGTTGAGCAAGGTCTTTAAGATGCTCAGATGATTTGGCAAATCCCTGTTGACTGACCGCTACTCTGCAGCACATCTGGCGAACACCAATACTGACTTTACCTGCTGCTATGCCGATGAGCCTGTCAATTGTATCGTCGCGTCCTTCTTCGGCAGACCACCAGTAAATCCGATTCACATTCACAACTCCGTTAACGGTACTATGATCAACCGATTGTTTGCCTTTGTGCCGAAATTTACTTTTTGTTTTTATTCTGGCCCGAGGGGGAAAAGCGGCCTGAGCCGCATCCACTTTCATCTGCAAAGCTTTTTCAAAAATCTTTTGCCTTAATTTACCCGTTGCTATTCGCACAGGTTCTTCACTGTCATCAATAATTGAACCTGCCTTAGCTGTGTCTATCGCTTCGACAACTTCAGCAATGCAATCTTCAAAATCTTTTTTCAATAATTCCTTTAACTTCCTGTCGTCAATTACCGGCAAATTCATTTTGTCCATAACTATCTCCTATAGAATGTGGTTAATGAAATAAAAACTATCTTTCCTACATTCTACAGATTACCTATTTTGAGCGCCAGAAAAATTTGTCACACCCCTAAAGATTGTGGGAGAATTTTTCAGGCTTATTCCTAAACTGCTGATGCGGAATCCATAATATTTAGCCATGGGTTTCACTCAGGGTTTTTGTTTAGCCGTCGTCGGCACGACGACGCAATCCCCTAAATCCAAAATCAACAAATAAAATCATCAATCGAAAATCGTAAATCGCTGGTTCTCTGCACTTCACAATTCTCTGAGTTCCCTGCTTGTCCCGATGGTGTTATTTGGGATTCGATATTCGATATTCCTTGCCTGTCCAGAAAGTATCAGTCGGGGTTGAATATTCGATATTCTCCAAGAGTCATTGCGAGCACCTGACCTGATTCTCAGGATGCATGTAAAATAAACTAAGATATTGGCTGAATCGCGTTAACATCTTTCTATTACAACACTTACAGATAACATCGTGCCGAATGCGATTTCTTAGTTCATTAGGAGCGCAGCGAAGCAATCTCAATTCAAATAGTATATTCTCAATTCATATGCTAAAACCCGCTAAATGCTGTACGCTCTCCGCTCTTCACGCTCCATACTATACAAAATCCACCAAAACATTTTACTTGTAAATTTTCCGTAAGGCAAGCAACATTCAACCAATTCCAATTTCTCAATTCTTAATCCCTATCCCAAATCTCATAATCTTATATATATGCACGTAGTCCTTTTGACTAATCAAAAGGACTACGTGCTTTTTCTCTCCTCTTATCCGTCTTCGCCAAAGAAAAATTACATTCTCCAATCCAACTCTAAAAACTGACTTTAAATCCACCAAACAAAAACTGCAATTCCCGCCTGCCCCTATGGTGAACTCCTGCGCACCCACAAGCCGGGGTCAATCAAAAGAATTCCGCACTAATCAGTAAAATTCATCCTTCGTAGCAATTCTACTGCGGAGAATGGACTTGTACCCACCATCTGTCTTCCGCCCTCTGTCGTCTGTCCTCTGTCTCCCGTCTTCCAGCATCCAACTTTAGCTCACTTTAGGCACTTTAGTTCACTTTAGCTCACTACTCATCCACTACCCACGAGATACGCTTCACGCTTCACGAGATACGAATTATAGTTACCCATACCCCCTAAACTAACAAAATGTTAATTTGAAAAAAGTGTGAATTTCTATGAATTTTTGCCAAAAAAGCTTAATTTTTCCGAATTTATTGAAATTTTTGCCAATTTTTACTCATTTTTACGTGTTTTTTGACGCATTTTTCTTGCCTATATCGCCCAAGCCATGCAAACTAACACACTAATCCCCGTTTTTAGCCCAAAAACCAACATCCGCTTGGAAAAGAACCTAAAAAACCTAAAAATATCCAATTTTCACCAATTTCTGAAAATTTAAAACTCTATTGTTGGTAAATTAGGTACTTTTTATTCTGCTTTACGCAGCTTTTGGATTTGCACTTCGCGGACATGCAATTCTGCGGATTTGGAACACCGCTGCTTCGATTTGCTAAGCAAATCAGCGGGGTGCCCCTCGATATACAGCCCGATTTTCCCTTTCGCAGGCCCAGAGCGTAGCAATCACTTCTTGACCCAGAGTTGGGGAACCGTTAGGATAAAGTCCTAAGAGTATGAGTGATCTTTGTGTAGGTCTTTGCTGAGAAAGGACATTTGTTATGATTTCGAAATCCGGTACAAAGGTGATTCTAATTGGCCTTCTTCTTGCAGTCTATGGTTGCGGCAATAGTCTTTCAGATGCACCTTATCAAGCCACTGGTATCAAAATCGGCGAGGTGACGGACAATGCAGCAATAGTCTGGACGCGCCTGACGCACAATCTGGAACGGGTCACCTCGGAAGCGCCTATGCCCGAGGTTCGGTATCATGATTTCAAGACCGGAGAACTGATTAAGAAATCCAAAGGAAGGCCGGATTTGGCGCCTGTCGTCAGATTTCCCGAGGGCTCGACGATTGATACTATTGAAGGGGCCGTGCCGGGGGCACCGGGAGAAGTAAGGGTGCTTTACAAAAACGAAAGAGCCTCCGATTGGAAAACCACCGACTGGCATTCAGTCGATCCGAAACGAGATTATACTCACCAGTTCAAATTGACCGATCTGGGCCCTGATACCAGGTACCAGTTGCGTGTGGAGGCCAGGGCGGGTGAAGGAGGAAAGAAAGGACAGGTCGTCGCCGGTGGATTCCGAACAGCACCACTCGCTGATTACACCGGGCGGATTCTTTTTACGGTTTCAACCGGCCAGGCGTATCCGGACCAGGATGTTCCCGGCGGCTACAAGATATATGCTGAAATGCTCAAGCTTGATCCGAGCTTCTTTGTCCATACCGGCGACATACTCTATTACGACAAGCTGGCCAAGACAATAGAACTGGCCCGCTGGCATTGGCAGAGAATGTTCAGCCTGGCCACCAATGTCGAGTTTCATCGCCGGGTAGGGAGCTATTTCATCAAGGACGACCACGACACGTGGAGGAACGATTGCTGGCCGAGCATGGAAACGAAATTTATGGGGGATTTTACATTCGAGCAGGGGCAAGCGGTATTCCTGGAGCAAGTGCCAATGGGCGAGCGAACCTGGCGAACTTTTCGATGGGGCAGGGACCTGCAGGTATGGCTGGTCGAAGGGCGTGATTTCCGCAGTCCCAATACAATGCCTGATGGCCCTGATAAAACCATCTGGGGCGCCAAACAGAAGGCGTGGTTCAAGCGGACTGTCCGGCAATCAGATGCCACGTTTCGTATTTTGGTCAGTCCGACACCGCTTGTGGGACCTGACCGAACGAGTAAACATGACAATCACTCAAACGTAAATTTTGCACATGAAGGTAACGAGCTAAGGCAGTTCATCTCAAAACAGAAGAATATGTACGTTATCTGTGGAGACCGTCACTGGCAATACGTATCGGTGGATGCGAAAACTGGCGTGCGGGAATACTCCTGCGGCCCGGCCAGCAACGAACACGCCGGCGGCTGGAGCAATGATAAGAGATACCCCGAGCATCAGTACCTGAATGTGACCGGCGGATTCCTCGCGGTTACAGTCAACCGCCCGCAGGGCAAGCCAACACTGACCTTCCGGCATTACAGCGTTGACGGCGTGATTCTCAATGAGGACCGCCTGGCGGCCAAATAAAATAGTTGTACCCCCCGTTTCCACGGGGGCAAGCTTGCCCCTGCGAAAGCAGGGGCATCCAGCAGATTCTTTGTAGCCACCAAGCCCGTTTATTTCAACGGAATGCTATGGCAACCTGTAGAGCAAGGCATTCCCTGCTCAATCTGCATTTCCCGTAAAAAGGATGTGGGATATAGATCGGTCCTGCCAGCAATGTCACCAAGCGCGCACTAAACGGCCAGTTTGTCCACATCAGCTTTCTTGGCGCACCTACAACCAAGGAGGGCATTATCTGCTAATCTTTAAAAAATGTTAATTTTGTAAGTGCTTGCATATCAATAGTTTATTAAAAACACAAAAATTGGTAAACATTTTAAATGTCCTCTTCATTTCAGCTTTGTACGATAGCTGTTGGAGACAGTTGCGGAGGCAGTTCGGGCACTGAGGTGGATCCATATCTTGTCTATGATGCTAACCAGGTGAATGCTATAGCCGCACGTACAGTTCTATCCTCCTTATACAGATTTGACAGCTTCTTCACAAGGCGACCGACATGTACCGAGCTGCCGCCAAATATGACTTCTGAGGCACGGCGGCAATTGGATAGCTCTTATATATGGTATGAGCGTTTTACGCTCGTAGAATGGCCGAATGAGAAGATCTTGTACTGATGCTGCAAAGACAGTACAATGCATTGCATGCAGTCCACTTACGGAAGTCATCCCATGATTGGCAGGGACGGATCCCTGTGGGGACACCGGGGCACTATGCCCATCGGCTCGCAGCCGTTGTCTGTGGAGGATCCTGTGAAACTATTCAATAAACTCATCGGCATCTTGTTTTTGATGATACCTATCGTGGCGTCCACAGTTTGGGCGGACGTGAGGATCACCAAGATTGGAGACAGTCTGGTCGATACCAACGCTCTGACCATCCAAGGGGGATTTGGCCAGTGCATCAACGGCCTGTCCTTCCAACAGGACGCAGTAGTCACCCACGCTGAACACCAATATGTGGCGTATTATGACGCCAACAGACAGGTCTGCCTGGCCAGAAAAAAACTACCCACGGGGGATTGGAGGACCATCCACTTCGCAGATTACGACTTTAAGAGCAACGACGCTCACAATACGATCTCCATGGGGATTTGTCCAAAAGACGGAACCATACACTTGGCATTCGACCATCATGGCCATCGGCTCCATTATCGCGCTTCTCGGAAGGGCGCGGCCAGCGACCCTGAAGGCATCACGTGGGATGCTTCCCTTTTTGGGCCCATTACATCGGAGCTGGAGAAAGGCAAGCCGATCAGCATTACGTATCCCCGTTTCTGGCAAACTCCGGACGGCGGCCTTCAGTTCTGCTACCGGCAAGGGGGGTCAGGCAATGGCGACCGTATGCTTGTCAACTATGACGCCGAAACGGGCACGTGGGGCAACACGCGCCAGATTGACTCCAGGGAAGGTCTATTCAGGGACTCCTTCGGAGAGAGCCGTTCCCGGTGCTCATATCCCAACGGATATAACTACGGGCCTCGGGGTAAACTGCATGTTACTTGGGTCTGGCGAGAGAGCAGTCAGGGATCGAACCACGACCTTATGTATGCCTACAGCGAAGACCAGGGCAAAACTTGGCTCAACAACGCCGGGGAACATCTGCCGGGGCCACCCCACGTTAACTCGCCCGGCATCACGGTAGCCAGAGTAAGCCGGGCATACGGGCTGATGAATACGCATGGACAGGCTGTCGATTCCCAGGGCCGGATTCACGTTGTGATGTGGCATTGTACGGATGAGACGCTTCAAGCGGCTGGCAGCAAGCCGGGTGAACATCGGTGGGGACCGCCACAGGCCCGTCGCTACCATCATTACTGGCGTGGCCGTGATGGCCGCTGGCATCACCGGGAACTACCGTGGGTGGCAGGAAATCGTCCAAAGATTTTCATGGACAGGTGCGACAATGCTTACATGATCTTCGGTACGAAGCGTCAGTCGGCCAAACTGGCGGATGGACATCTCCACTCCGCAGGGGATCTTGTAGTTGCCGCAGCCACGGCTGCTTCGAAGTGGGAGGATTGGAAAGTCATTCATCTGGAGAAAGGCCCGTTTGTCAATGAGATGCTTGGTGATATTCATCGCTGGAAAAAGGAAGGCATACTTTCTATCATGGTGCAGGAATCACCGAAGAAAGCACACGAGGCAACCCCACTGCGGATTCTGGATTTTTCTCTCGATAAGAGGTGACATACATCGTGAGACAGAGATGAACAGAGGATCCGCTCGATTCAAAGTGGCTGCACCATTCTGAGCGAGTGATCCAAGTCGTTGGCTGGCAAAGACGGAGATGTGCTATGAAGCAACACACAATCAACCGACGGGAGTTCCAGGAAACTTGCCATTGTGGCCCGAGACAATGCAGGCGCTAAAACAAGTGCCAAGGTCAGGACAGTTAGAACCTATCCGAATAACCGGGTCGTTATGAGGCCGAGCGAAAAGTTCGAGGCCAAGACGGCAGGCCAAAAATGCTCGCCAGAAGTGGTTTTCTCCACGTTGAGAACATTTTTGGCCGACAACGCAGGCATCGGGCTTCCCTTGGGGATAGAGCGGGTTATTCGGATAGGCTCTTAGTATTTTATACGTCAAAGGGACATCCTTAGGATCAAAACTGAAGGCGATGGAAGCAGAAAATATACGACCGTTAATGCCGGAAGCTCAAGATTTTCGAGGCTATTGAAGAAGGCTGAGTTTCATGCTCCCTCCGAAGCCACGTGCGCATTCAGGCGCCACCAGCTTGCGTTCACCATTTTGTCCATTCTTAGGTGAACAGAATCACTCCCTTGAGCCGCGGACATCATAGGCAAACAGATTCTCGCCTTGTCGCAGATATAGCCTTCCGCCGCAGACGACGGGGTGGGCAAACGCAGGCATCTTGCCTGGCTTTGGCAGCTCGAAGCTGCTGGCGATCTCGAATTTGTCCGGACCATACTCGATCAGCATCACCTTACCTTGTTGCGACAGGCCGTACAGCATCCCATCAGCACAGGTCAGAGAGAGCTTTTCCATCTTTTTCAAGTACCGGATGTCACCCGTGAGGAACTCGACGCAAAAGAAGCCCTTTCCTCCTTTTCTGCAAGCGCTGCCGTAGATATATCCATCTTCGAAGATAACACCACCGTGACAGTTGTCCAATTCTTCTTTCCACCAGATTTCTTCGGTGCTATTGTCTTCGCCGTTGATTTTTACCAATCTACCTCCGCCTGAATGCCCACTGGCGGCAAAAACGTAGCCGTCACTGAATACCGGCGTGGTAATATTTTGATCGCGCCTGGTAACATGAGGATGAGACCAAAGCAATTTGCCGGTTCTTGCATCGACGCCGATAACGGATTTCTGTGTCAGCGTAACCAATGTGTCCACGCCTTCGTGAGTCACCAAGGCAGGTGTGCAGTACGCTGCTGTTTCCTGCAGGCCGGTATTTGTCCAGACAGTTTCTCCGGTATGCTTGTCCAAAGCGGCGACCAGAGCCTTGCTACCGCCCGGCACACAAAAAACATGGTCACCTTCGACAATAACGTTCTCGGACATTGCCCAAATACCGTACTTCGCCCCGAATCGTTCTCGAAGATCAACGGCCCATAACTCTTCTCCCGAGCGAGCGTGAAAAGCAGCCAGTCGACCGGTAGGATTCATTTGATATAGAACGCCCTCGCTGTATGTCGGTGTTGTACGCGAACCCGGTTGCGGTCCGGTCCAGCTCTTGCCGTTAGGCGATTTCCACAACAGGCAACCGTTCATGTCCAGTGCAATGACCATCTCAACATCGTTAAAATCGCCGGCGGTTAAAATCATTCCATCCGCCAAGGAGACCCCCGAATAACCTCGTCCGCAACCGGAAAACTTCCATATCAGCTTGGGTCCGCCATCTGGCCACCTCGACAACAAGCCCGTCTCCCTGGAAATATTGTCACGATTGGGACCGTGGAAATTTGGCCAGAAAGATGTCCTTTCATTGGCCTTCACAGCAACAAGACCAAGAAACAGACCGAGCAAAAGCACCGCTGTTGATGCGCTGCGTTTTGCAGTAGGGCACAGCCGGGCCGACAGTCCGGCAAGTGTGGTGACAAGGTAATTGACATATTTCATTTCTAAACCTCGCAGAGTACGAGAATACATACGTACTATGAATTTTACACAAATTATACTGGTTAACTTGAAAAGTCAATGATTTGTGTTAGTCTATGCTCACGTACAATGGAACGGCAGGCAAGCCGAAATGCGGTTTGTCAGGTTTGCCCTTCGAAGACCAGGCGTTCAAGGAGACACATTATGAATAATCCAACGAGTTCCCGTCGCAAGCTCCTCAAGCAAATGGGCCTTGGGATAGGCCTGGCAGCCTCGTCGTCACTGCCCGCCTCCGCGGCAGAGAGGGCCGGAGTAACATCCAAAACCAAGCAACTTTTGAAGACGGACGTGCTTGTAGTCGGCGGCGGTCCAGCGGGCATCGGCGCGGCCCTGGGAGCTGCTCGAACAGGCGTTAAGACACTGCTGATTGAAAGTTGCGGCTTCTTCGGTGGAGTTGCCGCGTGGTCGCTCGGGATGCCTATCAACCAGATGCGCCCGGAGAGAAAACCACGCTCAGAGATACACGAGCTCGTGATAGAAAAGCTCTTAGCTTACGGCGAGCAGTCAATATACATCGGACAGCACCAGTTGTATTGCAACGTGGACTACCTGAAGGTTGCGGTACTCGATGCGCTGGACGAGGTTGGCTGCAAGTACCTCGTGCATTTGTCGGCGGCCGATGCGGTGGTCGAAGGCAATCGGGTTACCGGTGTGGTCGTGAGCACGAAACAGGGACTGGCCACTATCTCGGCTAAAGTAGTCGTTGACTGCACAGGCGATGCAGATATCGCTTACTTCGCCGGCGCAGAAACGATGATGGAAACGAAGGAGCCTCGCATGCCAAGCACGCTGTTGTTGGGCATGGCCAATGTCTCACCGGAGCAGATTCGCCGCGTGAACATGAGGAAGATCGCCGATGCAGCGCGGAGCAAATACCCATTGCTCCCCAAGAGCTGGAGACTCAAACCTGTTTCCAATTGCAGTCATTACTGGATCAATCATACGGGAACCCGGGACATCGGGCAGTTCGATATGACAGATCCGTTTGAGCGTTCCGAGGCCGAGTGCGTCAGCCGGCGTCAGGCACTACAAATGACCTGTGCCATGCGTGAGTTTGGTGGTGATGAGCTCAAGGAAATTGAATTGGTCGCCACAAACCCGCGGATCGCAGTGCGTGAGACCAGACGCGTCAAGGGCAGCTACATTTTGACCGAAGAAGATGCGGTCAAGGGCCGGACATTCGAAGATGTGATAGCCTGGCGGAGCGGCTATCTGGACCTGATGGGATATAAGTTCACGAAAATGATGATTCACGATGTGCCTTATAGATCTATCCTGCCGGAAAAGGTGGACGCTTTGCTGACAGCCGGACGCTGTATCTCCGCAACGCATGTCTCAATGGCCGCCGGCAAGAGCATGGGCAATTGTGTGGCGACAGGTCATGCTGCGGGGTTGGCCGCGGCAATGGCCGCTAAGAAAGGGATCCAGCCGCGCGAATTAAAAGTCGCCCAGCTACAGGATGCCTTGCGCAAGGATGGTGTTGACCTGAAAATGGGCGGCAAGATACAGGTAAACGTTTCGGGAGACAGAGGAGTCTAACGAAGCCAAAAGTATGCGATTATATGAATGATATAACATGCTGTTCGGACAGTGGTGGTGTAGGTCAAACTTCCCACTTCCAGGCATGCGAGAAAGGAGTTCCAATATGAAAAGCCAATCTAAGAATTCAGTTACCGGTCAGACTCGTCGGGATTTCATCAAGACTGCTGCTCAGGTGGCCGCGGCAGCAGCAAGCACCGATCTTTTGGCCCCGGTCGTTTACGGCCGAGGTTCGTCCGGCAAAGTGGCGATTGTATCGGATCCGGGTGACAAGTTGTCTAAGCAGGCGCCCGTTCGCTGGGCCATCGAGCAGTTACAGGATCGCCTAAAGGCCCACGGCGTGCCGACTCAGTTGTACTCTATGATCGATCAAGTCTCCCCGTCGGCTGCGGCATGCGTAGTGGTAGCCGGGCGAAGCTCGAAGCCGGCGCGTGCGATGCTCGCCGCCGCCGGGCTTAGCGTTCCCGATGTTCCCGAAGCGATAGGTTTGGTCCAGGGCAAGCTGGGCGGCCACCCGGCCCTGTTGGCGACCGGCTCCGACACGCGAGGGCTGGTCTATGCAGTCCTCGAACTGGCCGACCGCGTAGAGTACGCATCAAACCCACTTACAGAACTGCAGCGCCCGGACCGCATCATCGAGCAGCCGGCAAATCCGATTCGGAGCATCGCAAGGCTTTTCACCAGCGAAGTCGAGGACAAGGCGTGGTACTACGACAAGTCCTTCTGGCAGCAATACCTCACCATGCTGATTACGCAGCGTATCAACCGCTTCACGATGACCTTCGGCATTGGCTATAACTCGCCGCGGCGTATCAAGGATTCCTACTTCTACTTTACCTATCCGTTCCTGCTCTCGGTTCCCGGTTACAACGTCAAGGCCGTCGGGCTGCCCGACGCCGAGCGAGACCGCAATCTCGAGACGCTTCGCTTCATCGTGGAAGAAACGACTCGCCGCGGGCTGCACTTTCAATTGGCGCTCTGGACCCATGCCTACGATTTCCGCGACAGCCCGGACGTCAACTACCGCATCGAGGGCCTGACCCCCCAAAACCACGCCGCTTATTGCCGCGATGCCCTGCACAAGCTGCTCGAAACCTGTCCCAAAATCGACGGCGTTACCTTCCGCTGCCACAGCGAAAGCGGCGTTCCACAAGGCTCGTACGAGTTCTGGCGGACGGTTTACGACGGTGTGGTCCGCGCCGGCAAAAAACGCCCCATTGACATCCACAGCAAGGGCATTGACTTCAAACTGATCAATATCGCACTGGAAACGGGCATGCCAGTGACCGTCGGGCCGAAGTACTGGGCCGAACACCAGGGCTTGCCCTATCACCAGGCTGCCATCCAGGCCAACGAATGGCGAAAGGCCAAACCCGGCGATAGCATGGAGCGACAGCGGCGCTTCACCCGCTACGGATACGCCGATTACCTCCGCGAGGATCGCCGGTTTGGTGTGATGTATCGCATTTGGCCGGGCACGCAACGGCTGCTGCTCTGGGGCGACCCGGCCATGGCCGCCGGGTTCGGACGATACTCCAATATCTGCGACAGTCTCGGCGTTGAACTCTGCGAGCCGTTGTCGTTTAAGGGCCGGATGGGCTCCGGACTGCCCGGCCATCGCGGCGCTTATGCCGATGCCTCCTTGCAGCCCGATGGAGGCCCCTGGACCAAGTACCTCTACACATACAGGATATGGGGACGAATGCTCTACAATCCCAACACGCCTCGCGACGTGTGGACTCGCTACCTCAAGAGCGAGTTCGGCCCGGCTGCAAAGGATTGCGAAATCGCCCTCGGGCACGCCAGCCGCGTGTTGCTTCTGATCACTACCGCGCACACCCCCTCCTGCTCGAACAACGGCTACTGGCCCGAAATCCACATGAACATACCGATCGTCAGCGGCAATCGCTTCAGCAATGTCAGCCCGCTCGACCCGGAGTTGTTCACCACCGCCGAAGAGTTTGCCGAAGAGCTCGTGAGCGGAAAGCGCAGCGGAAAGTACTCCCCGCTGCAGGTAGCCCGGTGGCTCGACAATCTGGCCCGGGTAGCCGATAGGCACTTGTCTCTGGCGCACGGAAAGATAGCCGACGCCAAGGCCCCGGCCTTTCGCCGACTGGTGATCGACACGAGCATACAGGCCGGCACCGCAAGCTACTTCGCCGAGAAACTCCGCGCCGCAGTCGCCTACGCATTTTATCGAAAAACGGGCGACCAGGCCGCTATCCGCGAGGCGCTGAAGCGTTATACCGCAAGCCGGGACGCCTGGGCTAAGCTGTCCAGGATTGCCACGGGTGTCTATGTCGAGGACATCACCTTCGGTCCCAACAGTGTGCTCCGCGGCCACTGGGCCGACCGGCTCAAAGCTATCAATAAAGACCTGGCCGAGATGGAGGCCAAAGCGAAAGAGACACCGGTAACATCCGATGATTCCGCCCCGGACTGGAGAACAGCTATATCCCGCCCCGGCTTCGCCGCCGTGCCCCGTCAATCGCGTCCGCGCTGCCAACACCTGCCCCCGGCCACCTTTGGCCCGGGCAAGCCGATTCCGCTGGAGATTGCTGCCGAAGCCGGTTACAAACTGGCCTCGGCCACCCTGCACTATCGCCACGTTGACCAATCCGACGAGTACCGCGTTGCAGAAATGTCGGGTGACGGCGGACGATACCGCGCCGTGATTCCGGGCGAATACACCGACTCGGCCTACCCCGTGCTTTACTACTTCGTGCTGCGCGACTACAAAGGAGACGCCTGGATTTATCCGGGCCTGAACAACGACTTGGCCAACCAGCCTTATTTCATCGTGCGCCGCGCATGAGCAAGGAGGCCGAATGTGAATCTTAACCGTCGCCGGGTTTGAAATTGGGTTTGTTTTGGGTTTGTTTTTTCGGAGCCTGAAGGCGGTTTCATTTTCATAATCCTCTATAATATATAAGTTTACGTCCATTTTGGGCTTTATGGAAATTGGGTTTGAATTGGGTTTGTTTTTTCGGACTGCGAAATCATCTTTTTTTCTGTAATCCTTTGTTAAAGTTAAGTTTACATTCATTTTGGCTCTTTTTAAATTGGGTTTGATTGGGTTTGAATTGGGTTTGTTTTTTTGCCCCGCCAGCGGGATAAAAATTTCATAATTCCTTGTACATACTGAGTTTGCAATCCGCCTACGGCGGACAAGATTGGGTTTGTTTTGCATAAAAACAGAAGACAGAAGGCAGAAGACAGAAGACAGATGACAGATGACAGACGACAGATGACAGACGACAGATGCTACTCTTTAGAAACATAAATCCTAAATCCTAATATCTATCCGCCTACGTCAAGACTACGGCGGGCAAGAATCCTAA
>JADFJC010000107.1 GCA_022566315.1 Planctomycetota bacterium | reverse complement strand
GAATTGGTAATGGACAAATCCGGACGGGTTGTGGATGCTCACCCCGCCGATGACAGCTATCCGCATACGATAATCGAGATGTTTATGGTCGAGGCCAATGATGCTGTAGCTTCACTTTTAGACAGACTGAACATGCCCTTTATCAGACGGATTCACCCGGAGCCGGATGTTTTGAGTATGAAAAATCTCGCCAATTTCCTCCGTGCATTTGGGTTCAGTCTGCCTCGAAATCCCAACCGCACCTCGATACAGGATTTGTTAGCTGCTGTTAAAGGCGCTGATTGTTCTTTCGCAGTGAATTTAGCTGTCCTTCGAAGTTTCGAGAAGGCACAATACGCCCCGCTGCACATCGGTCATTTCGCTTTAGCCTCTACTCACTATTGCCACTTCACCAGTCCTATCCGCCGATATGCAGATTTACTTGTACATCGCGTTTTGGAATACTACCTTCAAAAACGTTCGGAGTCGGCGAGGGATGATACCGCAGGGCTGGACTTAACAGAGATTGGCAAACACATCACCTTCACCGAGCAGCGAGCCGATGACGCCGAAAAAGAATTGACGACGGTGTTGTTACTGCAAATGTTGAGTAAGAAAATCGGCGAGGAGCTTGACAGCGTTGTTACCGGGCTAACAAGCTTTGGCGTATTCGTGCAGTCACGAAAGTTCGGCATCGAAGGGCTTATCCGGATGGCTGATTTGGGCCCGGACAATTGGAAATACAACGCAAGGGCACAGTGTATTGACGGGCAACGCTCGGGAAGCAATATTCGCCTGGGCCAGGCTATAAAAGTGCGTATAGTTTCAGTGAACGTCCCTGCGCGTCAGTTAAATGTCGTCCCTGTTGAATTGTTAGCTGATTCCGCCAAGAAAATAAAGAAGAAAAGCAAAGTCGGCAGAAAATCCAAAAAAGGAAAGCGAAAAACTTGAACTTGATGGTATAGGAATTTTTATTAGCCACAGAGTTCACAGAGAACTCAGAGGAAAGAAGAAAAGAAATATATAAATCTCGGTGCTTTCTGTAATACAATCCGTCAACTTCTTGTTTTTTGTGCATGTTTTTGTGAAACGCTTTCTATAAATCCTCCCGCATCAAAACTTTTGGTGCGGGACTTTGGTTGTGGCTCCGCTGCTCCAAGTTCTCTGTGGCAAAAAGTTTCGCCAAAAGCGGTTAAACTTAATTTATGAAGCTGATGGGGGTTCTGTGAGATTCTGTTAATTGGCGTAAGCAGCTTTCGAGAGCAATGAATAAAAGGCTGCGAGTGCGCTAAAAAACCCCAAAGTAGCACACGTTCTGAGCCGATAATAAAGACGAACATAGTCAAAAAGATTTTGGAGAACAAAATGAACTCTCCTGAGATTGAACGGTCGATAACAGAGGCAATTAACAACAGACCAAAGGTAACAACAGCTCCGTTGAACCTTTACATATACAACTCAAAGCTGGTCTGCGGTGCAAGAATAGTCATGCCTAAAGACGCAAAATTCGTAGTGTACGTGCCCTCCAACTGCCTTGAACAAGGCTTCAACGATAAGGAATGGAAACTGATTGTACAAAAGGTAAACCAGGTTACAAACAATCAACATCCTGACGACAACAAACCAAAGGAGAGTGCCGACATAAAACAATTTAAGCAGACAAGATTCAACGAGCGAAGAAGAGAGCAAAGATTGTATTATCGCCGTCCAATGTGGTATTCTCAAAGCATTAACAAAACTCGTTACAAAGGCCGGATGGTAGATGTTTCAAGTGGCGGCGTAGGATTTACCTGCTGCGTAGCTAAGGAAAACTCTCTTGTTACCGGGCAGCAGATTACAACCCGACTTGATGTCCCACTTTTTGGCACAAATGGCAGTTACGATATGGTAAGATTCGACCGAGCAGGTCGAATTTGCAGAGTAGAAGAAGTAAATAGCTCCATCCATCGCATTGCTCTTCAGTTCACTCAACCTCTACCATTCAAACCAGCCGAACAGGGACTCCCCAACTCCATAGTAGAACAAAAACTCGCCACAATATAACTTTGCGTCCACCATCACTTCACCCAAGCCTCGCAGCATAAAGCAGTCTTTGACATTGCTACGGGGCAAGCCGAGCAGTAAGAGCGCAGCGGGCCCCTCTTTCGAGGCGTGCCTGAAACCAAAACGGCTGCAAGCAAACATTTACGGCCATTTTGGTCCTATATTCTGATAAAGTTGCAGCCCGAACACGCCGATGGATACTTATTGAAAATTAAATTCATTTTTATTTATCTTTGAAAGGAGATGAATTATGAATTGTGAAGAAAAACCTCAGGTTATAGAAGAGCCACAACAGACATCGCCCGAAGAGCCACAACAGGCAGTGTCCGAAGAGCCTCAAGAGACACAATGTGAGGCGTCCCAAGAAACTCCGGTGGAAGAGTCTGAAGAAACACCGGCAGAAACCGAAGAAAGTTAGTATTTATTGAGGGGGAGTCAGATGAACAGTCTGGCCCCCCTCCTTCCTACTCAAAGTCCGGCGGGTCAAATAAAAGTCGGTGCCCCTGACCCCCATCTCCGGTCTATATACTGTTCGTTCGTCCTCTGGTTGATTACTGTCAGCGCCTATGTGGGAATGTGCAGCAAGAAAGCTTGAATTTTCGAGACAGACTTTGTATTCTAATCGGAAATGAGGCTTAGACGATGTTTACTATAAAACGCATAGGTATTGTGCTTGTTGGAGTAACACTGCTGCTTGCGGCTCTTGATTCTGCCGCCGGAGCCAAAAAGAAAGTTATTCTCGATAGCGATATGGTCGCTTTGTATGACGATGGTGTGGCGATGATGATGCTCGCAAACCATCCGAATATAGAGCTGCTCGGTGTGACGATAGTGCCCGGAAACACCTGGGTTTCAGAAGGGACAGCATATGCTCTTCGTCAGCTTGAGGTGCTAAATCGCACGGACATTCCAGTGGCCTTGGGAATACGTTATCCACTTCGAGCAGGACGATATGAGACCCTGGAACTTGAGCGGAAGATGTTTGGTTACAGTTCAAACTATATCGGCTGCTTTAGCAGGCCTGAACCAGCATCGTATCTTGACGTATATCGCAAGGAATTTGGAAACGACCCAACAATAAAGCCTGTAGATAAGCACGCAGTGGACTTTCTGATTGATACTATCAAGGCCAATCCGGGGGAAGTAACCGTTATGCCAATAGGCCCATGTACGAACTTAGCAATTGCGATAAGAAAGGCTCCAGAGATTATTCCCCTCATAAAAAGGGTTGTTTACATGGGTGGAGCGTTTTATACACCGGGCAATACAACCCCGTCAGCCGAGTTCAACTGGTGGTTTGACCCGGAGGCGGCCAAGATGTCTGTTCGGGCCCGGTTTGCCGATCAACTCATCGTAGGATTAGATGTCTGTGAGAAATATAGGTTAAACAAGAAAATCTTTGAACGCATTACGGCTGTAAAGACACCAATAGCAAAGATGTTTAAGGAGAAATACGGGCCAAGATTTGAAAAAGACCCTGACTATACTCGATTGGTTTGGGACACTATCGCCGCTGCGGTTGTTATTGAACCTGCGTTAATTGTTGAAGAAGAAACTCGATGGGTCGATGTCAATTCAGATTACGGCCTGGATTACGGTCGAAGCCTCAGCTATCACAAACAAGGACCAGCCGGTACACAAAAGGCCCGCATTCTTTTGGCCATTGATGAGGAACGCTTCTGGAATCTGATGGTAGAGCTGCTCACAAAATAACCTGACCGTGTTGAATGCTTTGCGAAAATTGGGCAGCTTAGGTTTTTGGCTAATGAGACAAATTGACGAGGAAATCGACGCCCACGGCGGCTGGCCAATAAAATAGGAGATAATCAATGCTTACTTGCAAGCTTAATGGTCCTTGTGATTTGCTTGAAAAACTCAGGAACGATGTTGAGTTGCTTGAGGATGAAGTTACAAGCTATCGTTTTTTTAATTTGGCGATTACCGGGTATCACATTATAGATTGGATCAAAAACAATAAATCTGTTTCGGCCACCACTCGAGAGGCTGTAAAAAACATGTATGAGAATAAGTACATTTCCGTTTGCCGTGATGTAGCGAACGCGAGTAAACATTTTGAATTTAAGAAGAATTACGAAAATAGAAAAATTAAATCCGCCAAATCGATACAAGGTCCTTGCGGGACAGGCAGATGTGGCAAAGGTCTTTATGGTATTGGTGAAGAGCAGATTACCATTGAATGTCTGGATGGTGATAAATATGATGCTCTGGAGATTGCCCGAGCAATCCTGGAAACATGGGATTATTTTTTTAAAGAGCACAAATTGACTCAATAGTCGACACCCACGGTGATGCTGGGAAGAAAACACTAAAAGTTTGGGAGAGACAGAAATGCGTATATTGCTAAGGATTCTGCCATTTGTGTTTTTCATTTGGCTCATCTGCTATTTCTTTTTCTCCCTGGGCAGGAAGAGGGCACTTGGCGACCAAAAACGAAAAGGCGAATCGCCACCTACGAAAAGAAAACGGGTCGATTCCACAGTAGTTGAAAAGGACAATAATTGAACTTCTACGAGAACTATGATGTGGCACACAAACTGTGGAGATAGGACTTTAGAGGGTGCTGAGGCAATGCTCTTTGCGTTAATTTAACGGAATAAAAGGCTACAAGATGTGTGAGTTCTGTCTAAAACATGGCGAAGGGAAGAAGTGGTATTTGCAAGCAAGGAACTATTCTGACGAGCTGTTGAGTGACATCCGTCGGCGTAGGATGATTGAAGAATTTTTCTCAAATCCTGACCGACTCACAAGAAGTATAGAGCATCTCAACCGCCTTGAGAAGACTCCTAAGTTTATAAGGAGTATGATTGGCCGCATTATTACCGGCCGGCAGAAGAAGACCCACTTTGGGCAAGTAGTGCCAATCGAGGAGATTGAAAAGATATTCGGGCTTGTCAACTCTATCGTCCGTGTGGCTTGCATCTGTCGCCACGTTACATTGAACCAAGAAAAGCGCTACTGTTACGGGGTCAGCATGTCGCCCAATGGCGGGGAGTTAGCCAAGATCATAAGGGGCCTCGATAAGAGCTTTCTTGCGGGGCCGGATATGTCCGGACTGGAGATATTGAGCAAGGAAGAAGCAGTATCGGCCTTTCGAGATCACGAACGAGAAGGTTTGTGCCATACTGTTTGGACTTTTCAGTCGCCGTTCATCGGTGGAGTGTGCAACTGCGACCGTTCGGACTGCCTGGCTATGCGCTGCACGGTAACACATTCGATCCCTGTGATGTTTCGGGCCGAATATATTGCAGAAGTTGACCCTGATGTGTGTATTGGTTGCCGGGAATGCATGCGTGTCTGCCAATTCGGCGCTATTGTTTACAGCGCCTCAATCAGAAAGGTTGCCATTGACCAAAGGCGGTGTTATGGTTGTGGGATATGCCGTTCCCTGTGCAAGAAGAACGCAATCCGGTTGAATGACCGTAACAAAGTGCCGGCCGCGGCGAATCTCTGGTAAATGTGGTGTATTAAATATGGCACACAAACTGTGGAGGTCGGTGATGTTGAGAAGGAAACGTCAAAGAGTTTTTGAAGGAGAAAAAAAAGATGTCTAAAGTTACCGTCGATTATACCGACTATTTTTCCGGTATGATCAAAAGAATGAGAGAGGATGGTCTGCTTATGGTCACGAGCAGTGCCGATGGTAAACCGAATGTTATGACTATCGGCTGGGGTACTGTTGGTATTTTATGGAGCCTTCCTGTCTTTGTGGTTCTGGTAAGGCCAACAAGATATACCTACAGCAGATTAGAAGAAGTTGATGAATTTACCGTTAATGTGCCTTCTAAAGAACTGGCTAAAGCTGTATTGCACTGCGGTACTGTTTCGGGTAGGGATAATGACAAATTCAAAGATATGGGGTTTACTGCCGTACAAGGGAAGATGGTGAAGGCCCCAATAATAGAAGAGTGCATTATGCATTATGAATGCCGTGTGGTGCATGAAAATGATGTGATACCGGAAGCACTTGAGAAGACAATTATCAATGATGCCTATCCACAGGGTGATTTTCACAGAATTTATTATGGTCAGATTCTGGCAACTTATGCAGATGAAAATGCTCTTCAGAAGTTGAAGTCTTGAGGACGACTTACCAGCACCCCCGAACCATCAGGAGATGGATTGTTATAAATGTAATTTTCAGGTAGTTGTTTACATGACTGAATTTATCAAAGACAGAGAAATATACGAAAGGGTTATCAGTGCCCTTATTAGAGCCTGAAAATGCTTAAAAAAACAATAGACACCCACACCGGCTGGCCAATAGGATAAAAGTCATGTTTAAGACTGTAAAAAATAGAGTTTGGGCATTTGATGCGGAATGGATACCTGATCCAGTTGCAGGAAGATTGTTATATGATTTGCCAGATGATATGCCGGATTTAGATGTTCTAAAGCGTATGTGGAAAGAAGGAGGGGCGACAGAGGAAGACCCTACCCCGTATTTAAAGACGGTGGTGTGCAGGATAGTTTCTATTGCTGCTATAGACAGATTGGTGTCAAAGGGCAATACTAAATTACATTTACTATCTCTGCCTCGTGATTTGAATGATCCTGAACAAATCTCGGAAAAAAGTGTCGTCGGCACTTTTTTAGATAAGGTTGGCCAATATAAACCACAGTTGGTTGGTTTTAACTCTGCGTCTGCCGACTTGAAAGCACTTATTCAAAGAGCTATAATCCTGGGCATTCAGGCCAAGGGATTCTGTAGTCGTCCAAACAAACCATGGGAAGGAGATGACTATTTTGATAGTCGAAATAGTGAAGCGAGTGTTGATATAAAAAATATTGTTGGAGGCTGGGGCAAAGCTACGCCTTCATTGAATGAAATTGCTACTCTATCCGGTATCCCGGGGAAAATAGATGTTGACGGAGAAAAGGTTGCATTTCTATGGTTAGACGGCAAATTAGATGAGATCGTGGCTTACAATGAATTTGATGCTTTTACTACATACTTAGTGTGGTTGAGGGTGGCACATTTTGGCGGACACTTTACAGGTGAGGAATATGAAGTTGAGCAACAATTGGTAAAAGAGTTGATTTTATCAGAAATCGAAAATGGCAAAATACATCTAAAGAAATATCTTGAAGAGTGGAATCGCTTGAAAGAAAGAATTTAAGGACTTGTAAATAAATTATCTTCCATTTTTGGCTGGCTTCGGCTGGCGGTGTCAGCAACAATAGTGTGGATTCCTGCTTTCGCAGGAATGACAGTTTTTTGAACAGATTCCCGCCTTGGCGGATCTTCGACCTCGACTCCGCTGCGCTCCGCTCGGAATGACATAAAAAGTAAATGCTGCGCTCGGAATGACCCCATTAGAGTAAATGGAACTGTCAATAATGGGGCAGGCGTTTCAGATTGAGGCCAGATTTCTCCACTACGTTCGCTTCGCTCACTCCGGTCGAAATGACAAAGGGGGGAAAGATGAATTGGGGCTTTGGTCGAAATGACGGGAATAGTTATGAGACTTATGAAATGGGGAACTACGCTTTGACAAACACATTGCAATTGTGGGGTTTGAGACTATAATTTCCTCAATGTTCAAGAATATTTCCATAATCGGCGATGGCGGGATGGGCACCGTTTTAGCTATGCTGCTTTGTGAAAAAAAAACAGCGGATAGCGGACAGCGTTTAGCGGGTAGAAAAAGAAAACTAAACGCAATACGAGTACGGATGTGGGGTTATGACCGTCAGCAATTAGAACAAATAGAGCAGAATCGCGAGAACAAGAAATTTTTGCCCGGCTATAAACTGCCGGAAGAGCTTGTGTTTGAAGCCGATGATGCGCGTATAATGGCTGGGGCCGACCTGCTCGTCTCTGCTGTGCCGTGTCAGTTTATGCGTGGGATTTGGAACCGCCTGAAAGATTACGTTCCGCAGAGTATTCCTATTGTCTCTGTTGCCAAGGGTATTGAGAATGATACTTTGCTGCGTCCGACCCAGATACTTGCCGAGGTTCTGGGCGAAAAACGAGGGACGAGCGACGATGGACGAGGGACGAGATTTGCTGTTCTCTCCGGGCCTACGATTGCCGATGAGCTGGCCCGAAGACTTCCGGCGACGGCCTGTGCGGCAGCCGAGGATGAGAGGTTGGCTAAAGAAATTCAACACACCTTCTCCGACGGAGTCCCCTGGCTGCGTGTCTATACTAATACCGACATTGTCGGGGTTGAGTTAGCCGGCGCTATGAAAAATATTATCGCCATAGCAGCGGGGATTATCGACGGCATAGGCGCCGGCGACAACGCCAAGGCGGCCCTTTTGACCAGAGGGCTTGCCGAGATAACGCGTCTGGGCCTTGCGATGGGAGCCAGGCAGCAGACCTTTGCGGGATTGACCGGGCTTGGTGATTTGGTTACGACCTGCATTTCGCCAAAGGGAAGAAACCGCTCATTCGGCGAAAGGGTAGGCAAAGGGCAAACCGCGGAGCAGGCCCAAAATGCCACCGAATCGGTCGTTGAGGGCGTTGCCACCTGCAAATCGGTCGTTGCTCTTGGTGTCCGATATAATGTTGAGATGCCGATTACCCAGGCCGTCTATGAGGTGCTGTTTGAGAACAAGCCGGTTCAGACGGCTATTGCGGATTTAATGAAGCGCCAACTCAAAGCCGAATGATTAGTCTTGATACTTGATACTCGATTCTCGATACTCGTCGCTCGTTCGTCGTCCGCCATCTGTGTTCCGTTCTTTTGCCTGATACCCTGTTCTCCTGATAACCTTCAACCCTGGCCGCCGGTGGGCAAGCCTGGTTTTCTGATAACCTGATAACCACTTACCTTACTTACGAGCATCGAGCATCCAGGGTCCTATAAACTTTATTTTCCCATACCCCTTGCAAGAACTCCCGCAATCAGTTCGTATCCATTTCGAGAGGGCTTTTTCCTGTGTGAAAAATCTTCTGCTTTTGAGAAATTTTTCGTTAGAGGAAGATTTCAAAATGGAACACCGGGTTTTTGAGCGGAAGCTGTCCCGATTGATTTGGAATGGAGATTTTATCAGAAGTGGGGCCGTTTTTTTTCAATACTCTGCAAAATGAGTTACTGTTTTTTTTTCAGGCGTTTGGCCGGCCTGGCTTTTGTTTTATATACTTTAGTTGGCATCACGGTTTTTAGAAGTACAGGGCCGAGTAATTTAATGCAGGTAAAGACCTGGAAACCCGATAAATCGGTATGGTTCAGCTGGAGGCGTTTGTTTTGCAGGGGTGGTTCGCAAGCCGCCCGTACAGCGAAATTGGAACCCAGGCCTGAGTTTCGGCTAATCTAATGTGGGGTAGCGGAATAAAAACCCTTACAGGTATTATAAGCGTTACGCTTGATAAAAGAATACGCCTTTGTGGGTGAATTTCTTATGTTTAGATTCTTGAAAAAGCACGCATATTCGATTGGTGTTGATATTGGAGACGATGGCCTCAAGCTGGTCCAGCTTGGAGATAACGGAAAGGGTATAAGTTTAATTGCCGGCAGCAGTGAGAACCTTCCCAAGGATGTGAAACTCGGCAGCGGTAAGTGGCAAAGATGGGCTATCGACACTATATGTCAACTGACATCGAACGGCGATTTTCAGGGCAAAGAAGTGATAGCGGCAATGCCGAGTCGTGAGCTGTTTATCGACCAAATGAGAATGCCGAAGGCGGACGAAAGCAAGCTCGAAGATGTTATCTTTTCAAAGATAAAACAGAGACTTCCGTTCGAACCCATTCAAGAGAACACATTGATGAAGTACATTGCGATGGAGGATAATAATGTTCTGGTGATGGCAACAGAGCGCAAGATGATTGACAGGCACCTGGCGATATACGAAAAGGCCGGTCTGGCGATTAAGTCCATAGGTGTTTGGCCGATAGCGCTGACGAACTGCTATACCAGGTTTTTTGGTCGGCGTAAATCCGACCTTGAAGTGATTGTAATGCTCGTTTGTATCGAGGCCAACAGTACAAATGTTGTAATCTGCCGTCATAAGAATTTGTTTTTTGCCCGTTTTATATCAACAGGACTAAGCCAGCTCGGCAACAAGAAAGTAGTCAACACATTGGTATTGGAGCTGACGGCCTGCAGGCGCCACTTCGCCTCAATGTATCCAAGAGCTCAAATCGAACGTCTGATTTTCCTTTCAGGTCAGAATGTAGATAAAGACATGTGCGTAACGATAGCCAAGCAGCTGGAAATACCGGCACAAATGGGAGATTGCCTGGCGGCAGTGGAAATAACCGACGCCCGTCGCCTGGGCGGGGACTGCGAACGTGATAATAAAGGTCCTTTAGGCACCCCGATAGATAGAAGGAATTGTCAGGTCAACTGGGCTATCGCCTTTGGGCTTAGCTTGTCGTAGAGACACTGACGGACAGTGACGAGAACACTGAAAGACGCTGACAAGTCAGTGTTCCAAGAGGAGACAAATTAAAAAATGGCTAATATAAATTTTGTACCCGACGATTACGTTCAAAACAACGAATCTCGCAGAACAAACCTGATATATCTTGTGTTGTTTGGGGTGGTGATGATAGCGTTATGCAGCTCATTTATGACTATCAAGATACGCCAGCGGGCCTGTGCTATTAAGGAAAAACTCGTAACTACAAAGATGTCCCAGATCCAAGAGGCCATAAAACAGTTCGAAGAGCTTCAGTCAAAGCGTGGTGCAATGATGAGGACAGCTCTTATGACGGCAGAGCTTCTTGAGCCGGTGCCCAGAAGTGTTTTGTTAGCGTCGCTGACGAATAACCTGCCTCATGGTGTGTCGCTGTTAAAACTGAGCCTGGTCCAGAAGGAACCCAAGCAGACCAGCCGTGTTGCGCCAACGAGTAAATACCGAGCCGCACAGGCTAAAAAGGCGGCAGCGGCTAAAGACAAAGTCTCACGAGAGAAACTGTTAGAGACTCATATAGATATTGAAGGTCTGGCTCCGAACAACCTTCAGGTGTGGGACTATATCAAACGGCTGAGTAATTCGAGCTTGCTGGACAATGTGGCGCTGGTGGAGTCAAAAGAACATAAAGTCGAGGATAGTACCACGTTAAGGCGATTCAAACTGACGGCAATGCTCAGGAAAAACGTGCATCTTACCAAGGAAGACGTTAAGAGAATCAGGGACAGAGCTGAAAATACAATATGGAATTTTTAATACGTTGATTAGTGAGTGGTGAGTAGTGAGTAGTGAGTAGTTAATTCACCAACTCACCAATTAACCAAATTAAGATGAGGACATAATTATGGCAAGCGGTTTCAGAAAAGCTGTGTTTTCCGTCTTATTGTTTGGTGTAGCAGTAGTGGGCTACCAATATATGATTAAGCCGGCCAACAGGCATTTGGCTGATACCAAAGGGCGTCTTGAGACAAAATTAACTCAATTAGCCAAATTCGGAAAAGCAGCTACAGCGTCAGAGGGCCTTACAAAACAGCTTGAGCAACTGGAAGAGGCGATAAAGTTTTTTGAAAGCAAGCTGCCACCTAAAAGTGAAATTGACAAGGTCCTTCACGATATAACTGTAATTGCCCAGAAACAGGGCCTCAAGCCTAAAACAATTCGTACACTCAAGAAAAAAGATAATAGCGGCTACATAGAGCAGCCGTTAAAAATGGAATTGGTAGGCAATTTTAGTTCTTTTTACTCGTTCCTGTTAGAGCTTGAGAAGCTGCCGCGAATAATAAAAATTCGCGAGCTTACGCTGGACAAGCAGAAAAGCACGGAGGGACAAATATCGGCTGATTTTATAGTAAGTATATTTTTCCAGAATAAAACCGGTTAAGTGGTGAATGGTAAATGTTAAACGGTAACTGGTAAATAGTGATAACCAATAACCAGTTACCCGCTTTAATGGAGCTTAATTATGTTATCCTTTTTACGCGACCAAAGCCTTGAAGATTTACCGGCACAAAAAAAGATGAACGCAACCGCCGGCAAGGCACCCGGTGACGGTACCGACAAGTCACAGGAGTCTGAATACCTTACCGTAGCATCTCATGGAAAACAAGTTCGCAAAAGTACCACGCTACTTGCCGTTTTGTTTATTATAGGCCTGTTGTGCCTTTGGTTTATGATAAAAAAGAGCACCCCCAAAGCGGCATCAGCAGCGGCTGGTAAAACGGAAGATACCCTGATTGAAACAGCCATCGCTCGACTAACAGGCGTTAAGTCAGCAATGTTCAACAGGATGGATGAGATAGTCGGGAAATTCTACGAGTTTTCCGACGTGCCACAGGTCAAGGTGAATGAACTGGCGAAAAATCCTTTTGAGATTGAAACGTTTTTGGCCAATTTAGAGGAGAAACCTGGTGCTGAGGGAAAAGGTAACGAAATTGATGCTAACATGCTCCGGCAGCAGCAGATGAGACGAAAATCACGAGGTATGCTGCTTTGGAGCATTATGCAATCGAACCAGGGAAATCGCTGTATGATAGATGATAAAGTCCTCCGTGAGGGGGATTCAATAAAAGGTTTTAAGGTTCGCCAAATTGGCGATATTTTCGTTAAGCTTGAATCGAACGGTATGGAAATAGTATTGAAGTTGTCGGAATGAAACTACCTTTTATATCTGAAAAAAGACAGGACTCATTGAGCCCGAAAAAGTATTTTGCAAGGCGGGCTAAAGCCCACCCAAAAGAATATCTCGGTGGGGCAAGCCCCACCCTACCAGATGAGGACCAGTCGGTGCTCGGCTTAAGCGACCTTTACTCTCCGGAACAGGCTGGTGAATTGCATGTGTACGATATCGCTGATGCCCTGCTGGATATGGGCAAGATTAATCCTAAGCAGCTCGCAAGTCTGCGGAAAAAACAGCAGACAAAGCCGACTTCTGATATTGCAGAGTTGCTGCTGAAAATGGAGAAAATCAGTGCCGATGATATTTTGAAGGCTCAGGCCAAACTTTATGACCTCAAGTTCAGACATATAGGGCCGGATGACGTGCAGAAGGAAGCTTTTGATAAACTTGACATTGATTTTATAAAGAGCAACTCCGTTTGTCCGATTGCAATAGAGCGAGGGACCCTGGTTGTTGCAACAAGTGAGCCGGCAAATGTCCTTGCGATAGAGGATGTAAAAAGACAAACACAGATGAAGCTCAAGGTTGTAGTTTGCAGCGTCGAAGACATCGAGGCCGTGTGCGATTCCTTCAAGGACGAAAGAGCCGATTACGACCTTGATGATATCATAGGTGATATGGAGGATGTCGAGGTCGTTCAGGACCAGCAGGAGGATTCAGAAGACCTGGAACAAATGGCAGGCCAATCGCCTGTTATTAAGTTCGTCAATTATCTGATTA
>JADFJC010000106.1 GCA_022566315.1 Planctomycetota bacterium | reverse complement strand
AGGAGGAAGTGTGGGGCGACTTTCCATACTGCGCCCTATGTGGATATAACCAGAATTGCAGTATTCACCATATTGATTCAACAACAAGCAATTCTATATACAACTCTATAATTCTTTGCCACGCCCACCACATGATAGCCGACACCCATAACACACAGTCACCTTTATCAAAAGACTACAGAAAAAACCTAAGAAAAATAGCGTACAATAGGGTAGTAAAGAGTGGACATATAAATAATAAAAAAGATGAAACATATCTTGATAAACACCGAACCAATATCACTGAACTTGATGTACAAGGGGCGTAGATTTTGGACAAAACGCGGTAAAGACACAAAGAGTGGTATGCAAGGGGAAATCCTCGTAGCGTGGCGTTCTAAGCCACTCACGGGCAACGTAGCACTTAACATACTGTTCTATTTCAAAGATAAGAGGAAAAGAGATAAATGGTTTTACGGGGAAGGTTATCAATGTGTGGTTGAATCTACGGAAAAACCACAAAAAGCTCCTTATCTAACCGGAAGAAAAATGATACCTACTGAGAAGTTTATTGCTGATTTTATAAATATTGAAGATGCCAAGATTGAAGAAGACACACTATTTCATCGGCCAAGAAATAAGGGAATATTTGAAGGGCCCCACATCTTAATAAAAGAAAAGCCCGAATTATATATTGCTTTTACTGATGATAATTTAGGATTTAAAAATGAGATACTGGGCATACATGCACCACAAGAACAAAGAGAGGAATTAATTAAACTCAGAAAACACATCATTGATAATAGAAGGCTTTACAAAATGCTTTCTCTATCTGGCAGCGGACGAGCGGGGATTAGTCGATCGATAGGGACGATCTTAGCGAAAGATGTCATGGCATTGCCATATCCTGAAGATCTAAACAAACTCAGATTATCTAAGGCCGAGAAAATAATATGCGATGATGTTATCGAATATTATGTTGAGCAAATGTCAAAAGGTGAAGAAGCAGAGGCAAATACCGAAAATGCTAACGGGCTAATACTTAAAGCATTTGCAAAAGTTTTCTGCACATCATTGAACTCAATTTATAAAGAAAATTCTAAGCAGTTTTATCCCCTGGATTATATCAAATCGATATCATTTATTTGTTATCCTTTTGCTTATGGCAATCCTAACAAACTTAAAAAAATGTCGGAATTAGAGAAAAGGCAAATCGGAAAAGGAGACCTAAGCTGCCTTATAGACAATCAAGAGGATTCTAGTGTCTTGTATAAACGAATCATAAAGCTATATCATCAAAGAGATATGGTGTATTTGGTAAAGCCTAAAACCTTGAGATATTGGCTCAAATCAATAGCACTGCGTGACGCTAATGAAGTATTTACGGACCTGGTGAGTAGCGGGTATTGATTATGCACTATGAGCAAAGTAATCCAGAAGTACACGAAAATTTGGATTATTCGGTAGAGCCTAATCGGCACATTAAGAAAATTCTCGAAATATTACGGAGTCATCTTGCTTGATTTGCAAAGAATTTTGTTCGAACTGTGGGAAAAAAACCAGCCGGTAATATCGATATTAATTATGAAGATTACATTTCCGGCGAACTGAGTTTGTTTCTTAATAACAATGTCATTCAAAGTGGTTATCTTTTCTGGTTCAGGGCAGTAGGCCCAGATATTATAGTATTTCAATTTCCACATCCAGTACATGAGACAGAGCTTTTTGTAATTGAAGCAAAACGTTTATATAAAGGTTCGAGAGATTATGTTAACTCTGGAATTGGCAGGTTTAAGAATAAAGAACATGGAAAAAACCATGATATTGCAGCGATGTTAGGTTATGTACAGAAGGAAGATTTTAATTATTGGCATGGTAAAGTCAATTCATGGATAGATGATCTGATAGCTAATCCAAATGATTATATTGGATGGTCAGAACAAGATAAAATTACAATAATACAAGTATCAGAATTTGGCGAATACAAATCTACTCATTCACGTATAAAAATAAATCCGATTACTCTATATCATTTCTGGATTAACCTTTGCAATCAAAAATGAGTATCGCTTATTTCCTTGCTATGCTGCAGGCTCCGCCGAAGGCGAGCGTATCTCGTGAAGAGTATCGCGCGGCTGAGATCCTTTGACTCCGCTGCGCTACGCTCAGGATTACAAACGTACGATTCAAAGCAGTATTCCGCCCCTTGGTGTTTCCGTATTTGGTTAGATAAAATAGGGTAAAAGACCTTAAAAGTCAAAGGAATTTTAGTGGATTAGAGAATTAGGTTATCAGGTTAACAGGAAATCAGGGTGAAGGGTACCAGGAATCAGGATATCAGGAAGTATTGGTGAATTGGTGGATTAGAGATTAGAGAATTGGAAAGAAAATGCTTAAAAAACAATTTTTTTGGAACGTTAGAGCTTATTAGTTCGTTTTTAATAACAATGGCGGGGCGTACCGCCTCCAAGTTAAGAACAAATGTGATTTTAGTTAGGAGAATGAAGAATGAACAAAAGAAGGTTAGCGACAATTGTCATTGTCATCGGCGCAGTTGCAATAGCGGGCACAACCGCTACCTATGCTTTGGCACAGGCAAGGGCCGGGACCTTAAGCCTCGAAAAAATACACACCGAAAATCTGCCGATAGTGATGCTATCAATTGACAAAGCCACCAAGGCCATAGAATCCGGCGACAAGAAGACTGCACTGGCCGAGTTGCATAAGGCCCGGAAGATGCTTTTCGCAATCTACGGGGCTATTGGCACACATGTGAAACCACAATTTGTGAACAACCGCTGTCCCATAATGGGCTCGCCCATTAATCCTGAAAAGGTAACAAAGAATCTGGTAAGGGACTATACGGGCCAGAAGGTCGCTTTCTGCTGCGCTGGGTGTCCTTCAATGTGGGATAAGCTCCCCAATGCTCTGAAGCAGGCCAAGCTGGCTAAGGTAAAGCCGACACTTCAAAAAGTTTGGACATGCTCTATGCATCCACAAATTAAGCTGCCCAAGCCGGGATTGTGCCCACTGTGCAACATGAAGCTTACAGCGGTTTCTACACAATAATTCTGGACACAAACATTGATCGGCCGTAAGACCTGCGATTATAAGGTATTACAAGGCTGGGAAGCGGGGTATTTTATTTCCCAGCCTTGTAATTTATGGACGCAAAACTCAATAATAGCCGATTATTTATAGTTAGACGCGCATCATTTTGTGCTATATATTATGGCTGATTTAGGTTTATTTAAGTGTAGTAGATGAAGAGATTCAGAATAACAACAATGTCCGGGATGATCATTTCCCTGCTTATGCCGGGGTGTGCATCCGAGCAGAATGGATACGAACTCGACCATTATAATAGCCCTGCAATTCGTAGTATTGCCCACAGTTCTATTGCTGCCGGGAATATTCCGGATACGCCGAGGCTACCGGAACTGACTGAATCGTCCGGGCTTTCGGACTACCTTGCCTACGCGGCCTTGAACAACGCCGGCCTTGAAGCAGCTTTTAATCGTTGGAAGGCAGCACTTGAACAGGTACCTCAAGTAAAGGCACTGCCTGACCCGAGATTTACCTATCTGTACTATATTCAGGAGGTGGAGACGCGTGTTGGGCCGCAGCGGCAGGGCATTGGCATCGCCCAGGTCTTTCCCTGGTTCGGCAAACTCAGTCTCCGCGGCGATGTTGCGGCCGAGGCGGCAAATGCTGTCAGAAAGCGCTACGATGTGGTCAAGCTTAAACTCTTCTTCGAGGTGAAGGACGCGTATTATGAATACTACTATTTGGCAAAAAACGTTGCCGTGACCAAAGAAAACATCAACTTAGTTAAACATTTAGAGAGCGTCGCAAGGAGCCGATACAAAGCCTCGGTGGGAATCCACCCTGACGTTATTCGAGCCCAGGTGGAGATAGGTAAGCTGGAAGATCGTTACCAGACGTTACTTGACCTGCGTCAGCCCATTGTCGCTCGTCTAAATGCAGCTTTGAACCGGCCGATTGAAGCCGACATTCCATGGCCCAGCGAAATTAATGTTCAGGATGTAAACCTGGAGGACGAGGATCTTCTAACTGAGCTTATGGCTGAAAACCCGGAGCTTAAAGCCCTCGACTTCGAGATAGACCGCAACAAGCACGCTATCGAACTGGCAAAAAAGGACTACTATCCGAATTTCAATCTCGGACTGAATTTCATTGACACGGGCAGTTCTCCCGTTGGTAATCCACCAGATGACGGAAAGGACCCTGTTACTGCGATGATATCGATCAACCTGCCGCTTTGGCGTGAGAAATACGATGCAGGTGTTCGGGAGGCACGAGCCCGATATTACGCTGCCAGGCAAGACAGGACAGAAAAGACTAATTCTCTTAGTTCGGAATTGAAGTTGGCGTCGTATCGCTTCAGAGATGCCGGGCGAAAGATCGATTTGTACGGCAATGCACTTTTGCCCAAGGCAAGGGAATCGCTGAAAGCAACAGAAACGGGTTACCTGGCTACCACCCAGACTTTTACAGACCTGATTGACGCCCAAAGAATCTTCCTGGAATTCGCTCTTGCTTATGAACGGGCCCTGACCGACCATGCCCAGAGCTTGGCCAAACTGGAGATGCTTGTGGGACGAGAAATTCCGCGGGCAGGGAACGAAAATGAGCCGGCAGACGCTAATAACAAAGAGACCGTGGAGACACGAGAGAATTAGAACAACGAGAGTTACTATTATGATGCGGAAAGTTCGCAAATTGTCAGTTTTAATGCGGAAGATGCCCAGATATTCGAGCCACAACAAGCGATTGGGACGGATAGGTGTTTTGATAGTTGTCTTTACGTTGTTGGCGACAGCCTATCCTGCCGAAGAGGGTGCCCATGTGCATGGCCAGGAGAGTACAACTGACGGTTCAGAACACATGCAAGTAACAAATTCCGTCTGTCCCGTTATGCCCGACATGAAGATAAATCCTGACATTTTCACCGACTATGAAGGCAAAAGGATATACTTCTGCTGCCGCAACTGCAGGGCTGCTTTCGGCAAAAATCCGGAAAAATATCTACCCCGTTTACCACAGTTTGGAGGGTCCGAAGCCCATGCGGGCCACGAAGGTCTTAGTTATGAGTTGACGTTGACCGGATTTATTAAACCTGTGGGAATCACGACCTTATCATTACTTGTGTTGACGGTTGCTGCGGCTCTGTTACGTCGCAGGAAGCCAAAATTTTTTCTCGAATGGCACAAACGCCTTGGCATCACCACGCTGATTTTTGCAGTGATACATGTAATCCTCGTGTTAATAGCTCATTGATTTTTTTTGGACGGTAAATATGAACGCTCTTAAAGAGAAAATCTTCAAAATTTTTGCGAGAGTCGGGCCCAAGCTGGTCATGCTCCATGTTTTGGTTTTGGTGCTGGCGGTTGGTTTTTGGCTTGGCCGGCGGGGGGGGGCACCAGAGCCCGACACAAGGAAAGTTACCGCTGAGACTGAAACCAAAGCGGCGGCCCAGGTCTGGATCTGCTCAATGCATCCGCACATTCGACGGACTAAGCCGGGCTTGTGTCCGGTTTGCAATATGGAGCTGATACCTGTATCAACCGATGAGACTGAAACTTTGACCAGCATGCGCCAATTGACGGTCAGCGAAAATGCCAAAAAGCTAATGGATATCGTAGTGGCTCCGGTTGAGCGTAAATTCGTATCCGCGGTCGTGCGCATGGTAGGTAAGGTGGATTATGATGAAACCAAATTGGCTTATATTACGGCGTGGTTGCCCGGCAGGTTGGACCGACTTTATGTGGATTACACAGGGGTCCATGTCAATAAAGGTGACCATATGGTCTATCTTTACAGCCCTGAGCTGATAAGCGCACAGGAGGAATTGCTCCAGGCACTTGAGGCAGTAAAGAACACCAAAGAAACAGAACTGAGTATCATGCGGGAAATGACTGAGGCCATGGTCAAAGCTGCACGCAATAAGTTGAGATTGTGGGGGATCAAAGCCGAGCAGATCGAGAAGATTGAAAGAACCGGCAAAGTAGAAGACCACATGACCATTTATGCTCCTGCCGGCGGCATCGTTATTCACAAAAATGGTCTGGAAGGGATGTATGTCAAGGAAGGCACACGGATTTACACGATCGCTGACCTTTCCCAGGTGTGGATAAAGTTGGATGCTTATGAGTCCGATTTGGAATGGCTGCGTTACGGGCAGGAAGTGGAATTCACGACCGTTGCATATCCAGGTAGTGTTTTCGAAGGCACTATTAGCTTTATCGACCCTATCCTGAACGAGAGAACGCGTTCGGTTAAGATTCGCGTAAATGTACCAAATCCTGATGGAAGATTAAAACCGGGCATGTTTATCAAGGCAACTGTTCGGGCCAGAGTGGCCGCGGGCGGTCGCATTATGGATGCCGACCTGGTTGGCAAGTGGATATGCCCGATGCATCCGGAAGTCATCAAGTCGAATTCAGGCGAATGTGATGTCTGCCAAATGCCTCTGAAAACGACCGAATCACTGGGTTACGTTAGCGACGACCCCGCCCAGGCTCAGAAGCCTTTGGTGATTCCGGTTAACGCTGCTTTGGTTACCGGCACTCGCGCCATCGTGTACGTGGAGCTGCCCGATACCGAAGTTCCGACGTTTGAAGGGCGGGAAATTGTTTTAGGCCCCCGAGCCGGCGATTACTACCTGGTCCGCAGCGGCTTGAAAGAAGGCGAACGAGTGGTTGTAAAGGGTAATTTCAAGATCGACAGCGACCTGCAAATAATGGCGCGGCCCAGTATGATGACTCCTGACGGGGCCGGGGGTGTGGGTGAATCGTTGGAACTGCCTGCGCAATTTCGATATCAACTTCAAGCGATACTGGCAGCGGCCCAGGAGGTGGAAAAGGCCCTGGCCCGCGAGGATATTACAAAAGTCCAATCGGCCTTCAAGGCCTTTGGCCGGTCTATCAAAGAGGTGGACATGAAACGAGAGACCGGTCGCCCACACCTGTTGTGGATGGAGATGAAAATGAGATTGTCAAACGATGTGCTGGAAGGTGTTGAAGCCAGAACGCTGAAAGATGCCCATAGAATAGGCGGGAGTGTAGCAGATAATATAAAATCTCTGATGAGTAAATTTGGTCTTAAACGTGAAATTGCCAAAGAGCCTCGCTCGGCCATCAGTGATGCTTTTCGCAGCCAACTGGCAAAGGTTTTTGCCGGCTATTTCGCCATGCAGCAGGGGCTTACCGAGGATAAGCTACAAGCGGCTGCGGAAGCCGCACAAGAAACACTGACCGCGGTTAAAGCAGTGCAAATGAAATTGCTGGCCGGAGAGGACCATAACCTGTGGATGAAATGCGCGGCGGAACTGGAAAACATACTCGCTGAAGCAACACAAGCAGCAAGTCTTGAATCATCACGTGAAAGTTTTAATTTATTATCACAGCAGTTAATTAAAGTCGCCAGACGCTTTGGGTCAACGGGAGACAAACCCTTCTATATATTAAATTGTCCGATGGCATTCGATAACAAAGGCGCAGACTGGTTACAGAACGATGATCAGACCCGCAATCCCTATTTTGATTTTGGTCAAATGATGTTGAAATGCGGCAGCGTTAAAGAGGTTATCGGCGTTAAAGAAATCTGGAAAGAGGAAGACAACTAATATGAGCGAACGTTTTTCTGAGGAACTGACGGCGGAGCAGAAATCCTTGATGGGTAAGCTGCTGCTTTTCTGCCTGACCAATAAGCTGGTAGTTGGAATGGTGGTCTTATTCGCGGTCGGCTGGGGTATCATAGTTGCTCCTTTTGACTGGCAAGTTGGCGGATTGATGCGCAGGCCCGTGCCGGTGGATGCGATCCCCGACATCGGCGAGAATCAGCAGATAGTCTTCACCGAATGGATGGGACGCTCACCCCAGGATGTGGAAGACCAGATATCATACCCGCTGACCGTTTCGCTGCTTGGTGTGCCGGGTGTAAAGACCATTCGCAGCTACTCGTTTTTTGGGTTTTCATCCATTTACATCATTTTCAAAGAGGATGTTGAGTTTTACTGGTCACGTACACGGATTCTGGAGAAGCTCAACAGCCTGCCTGCGGGCTGGCTCGCCGAGGGCGTAAGGCCAATACTCGGGCCGGACGCAACGGCCCTTGGGCAGATATACTGGTACACCTTAGAGGGCCGCGACCCCGATGGCAACCCCTGCGGCGGTTGGGACCTGGAGGAATTGCGCACCATCCAGGATTGGTATGTCCGGTACGGGCTGCTCGCTGCCGACGGGGTAAGTGAGGTGGCTTCGGTCGGAGGCTTTGTGCGGGAGTACCAGGTCGATATCGACCCCGATGCCATGCGTGCCTACGGGGTCAGCTTTGCAGATGTTTACCGGGCGGTGAAGGATTCCAACATTGATGTAGGAGCCAAGACCCTGGAGATTAACCGCGTCGAATACTTTGTCCGTAGCCTTGGCTTCATCGAAAAGGTTGCCGATATTGAAGACAGCGTCGTAAAAGTTGTCGATAATGTTCCGGTTTTGGTCAGTCATGTGGCCACGGTTACGCTGGGTCCGGCACTTCGGCGTGGCGCATTAGACAAGGACGGCGCCCAAGCGGTCGGCGGCGTGGTCATCGCGCGATACGGGGACAATCCCCTGGCGGTAATCAAGAACGTCAAAAAGAAGATAGCCGAAATCACGCTGGGGCTGCCGTCAAAGGCCCATTTTGATTTTTCCCAAGTGACGCCCGATGAGCTGCGCCAGTACGCCAGAGAGCATAACTTTGAGGCCTATATCAGCGCGGAACTGAATCAGGAGGCCTGGCTGGCTCACCTGCGTGAAACCCCAGCGGAAAACTGGCCCTCCTGGGTCACCATCAGCCATGTCAACGTCGTGGCTTTCTATGACCGCACCGGGCTGATCTACGAAACCCTCGGAACGCTTTCCAGCGCGATCAGTGAGCAGATTCTGATCACGGCCATCGTGGTTATTCTGATGGTGATGCACCTGCGCAGCAGCATCTTAATCAGCGGACTACTGCCGATTGCGGTTCTGATGTGCTTTATCGGGATGAAATTTTTCGGGGTGGACGCGAACATTGTGGCCCTTTCCGGCATTGCGATTGCTATCGGTACAATGGTGGATATGGGGATCATAATTTGTGAGAACATTCTCCGTCACCTCGATGAGGCGCCTCCGGAGGAGAACCGGCTGATGGTCGTTCATCGTGCCGCCAGCGAAGTAGGCGGCGCAGTTCTTACGGCCGTATCGACCACCATCGTCAGTTTTCTGCCGGTTTTCACAATGATAGGAGCCGAAGGCAAGCTCTTCAAACCTTTGGCTTTCACCAAGACTTTTGCCTTGATAGCTTCGGTCATCGTTGCGTTGACTATTATTCCGCCTGCCGCTCACATCCTGTTTTGTACCAAGATGTCACTGCCCGGCAAGAAAATTCGTGTCGCTTTACATTTGCTCATAGTTCTGATCGGTGTCTCGGCCGGTTTTTTGCTCAACTGGTGGGCTGGGGTAGCTCTTATCCTCTTCGGAATCTATTACCTGACCAGGGATTATATACCGGATAAGGTACTTCGGTTTGCCCCGTGGGTAGTAAACTTATTAGCAGTTTTGTTTGTGGGCGTCATTCTGAGCCGGCACTGGGAACCGGTTGGACCCGAGCGTGGGTTTCTGAAGAATTTCATTTTTGTTGCCGGGCTGGTCGTGGGACTGTTGGCGTTCTTCCGCACATTCCAGCACTTTTATCCCTCTATTCTACGATGGTGTTTGCGTCACAAATTGTTGTTCCTGTCATTCCCAACCTCTCTGCTGCTATTGGGGGGCTCAATATGGCTGGGCTTTGACACAATGTTTGGCGGTGTACCGGCAGCAGCCGGCAAACTGGGTATTGAACCTCAAAAGGTCAGGGAAACCACTTTCTGGGTCAATGCCGTCGATACATTCCCTGGCCTGGGCAAAGAGTTTATGCCTCCACTCGATGAAGGGTCGTACCTGTTTATGCCTACGACCATGGTGCATGCCTCGATCGGGGAAGCGATGGACATTCTGTCCAAGCAGGACATGGCGATTCGCAACATCCCGGAAGTTGAATCGGTGGTGGGCAAGATCGGCCGGGCCGAAACGCCGCTGGATCCGGCCCCCGTATCCATGATCGAAACCGTGGTTAACTACAAGCCCGAGTACATTACCGACAAAAACGGTCACCGAGTCAAATTTCGTTATGACGGATTCTTTTATGACGAGGATGGAAATAGCATCCCCAAATTCATTTATGACGAAGATGGAAACCTCATTCCCGACTCCGGTGGTCGCCTCTATAGACAGTGGCGCCCTCATATCAAAAAACCTGACGACATCTGGCGGGAAATTGTCAAAGCGGCTCAAATCCGCGGCACCACTTCGGCCCCCAGGCTTCAGCCTATCGCTGCGCGTATTGTTATGCTTCAGAGCGGCATGCGGGCCCCCATGGGCGTTAAAATTAAGGGACCCACTCTGGAAATAATAGAAAAGGTAGGTCTTGAAATTGAGCAATTCTTGAAAGAAGTTCCCAGTGTCGAGCCCGCCGCAGTTATCGCCGACCGTATCGTCGGCAAGCCGTATCTGGAAATTGTTCCCAACCGCAAGGCCCTGGCACGTTATGGGGTGCCGATTCGCGCCTTTCAGGATGTGGTGGAAATTGCCATCGGCGGCCGAAAAGTTACGACTACTGTGGAGGGACGTAAGCGTTTTCCCGTAAGGGTCCGCTACCAGCGTGAGCGGCGCGATCAAATTGAGACGATGAAAAAAATCCTGGTGCCTGCCTCGAACGGAGCACAAATACCTCTGATAGAACTGGCTGAAATTCGGTACACCCGCGGCCCGCAGGTCATCAAAAGTGAAGATACCTTCCTGACGGGTTATGTGCTTTTCGATATGAAAGCTGGTGAGGCCGAAGTAAATGTGGTGGAAGAATGCCAAGCGTACTTGCAGGAAAAGATAGATAAGGGCCAGTTCGTCCTGCCACCTGGTGTGAGCTATACCTTTGCAGGGAGCTATGAAAACCAGATAAGGTCCCAGAAGACCCTTGCTGTGGTCCTGCCGGTTGCGCTGTTTATTATTTTCCTGATTCTGTATTTTCAGTTTAAGTCGGTTATAACGACGTCGCTCGTTTTTAGCGGCATCCTGGTCGCGTGGTCGGGCGGCTTCCTTATGCTATGGTTCTATGCGCAGCCCTGGTTCCTCGACTTTGACGTCTTTGGCCTGAACATGCGGGATCTGTTCCAGATTCACCCGATCAATCTCAGCGTGGCAGTGTGGGTTGGCTTTCTTGCTTTGTTCGGGATAGCGTCTGACGACGGCGTGGTGATGGGAACGTATTTGGAGCAATCATTCAGAAAACACAAGCCCGACAGTAAAGAAGCTATTCGTGAGGCCGTAGTTTCAGCCGGCAAACGACGTGTCCGGGCCTGTCTTATGACAACTGCCACTACGATACTGGCCCTGCTTCCGATTCTGACTTCCACTGGCCGAGGTTCCGATGTAATGATTCCGATGGCTATCCCTTCCTTTGGCGGAATGACCATTGAAATCCTGACTATGCTCGTAGTGCCGGTACTCTATTGTATGGTCAAAGAGTTTAAGTTGAAGCTTACTTCCCAAGGCGCAAATTTCAGCGTAAGCAAATAAGGGCCTTTTCGAATACATGTTTTTGATGCTTTTTTCCAGACTAATCTTTTTATTGGGAACGATTTGACTGTTTCAAGCGTTTATAAGATACAGGATAGATACTATTGAAGGACGATACTGGAACATTCGAAAACATCGCCCTGCCGTATCTCAATGCTGTATACAGAGCGGCTGTTGCCGTCTGTGGCCAGCGCCAAGAGGCAGATGATCTGGTGCAGGACACATTCCTGAAGGCAATCGAGCGTTTCGAATCGTTTCAACGGGGTACGAATTGCAAGGCCTGGCTGTTACAGATCTTGCGTAACACCTGGATTGATCGACTTAGAAGGAAGAAAATTACAGGACTGGCGCTGCCGCTTGAGGAACAAATCATTGCCGAAAAGAGCCACGATAACGAAATAGTATGGTCAAACCCAGAAGACTTGATAGAGAACTTCTCGGACGAGCAGGTTATAAAGGCCCTGAGCGAACTTCCTGAAGATCAGCGGTTGACGCTGTTTTTAATCGATGTTGAACAATTGAGCCAAAAAGAGGTGGCCCAGATAACGGGGGTTGCGGCAGGCACTGTTAAAAGCCGTACCAGCCGTGGGCGTGCTGTATTGAAAGGGAAATTAGCTTCTTACGCTAAGGAAATGGGCCTGTTAGGGGAATAAGATATGGAACACCTAACTGATGAACAATTTGAAGATATTATGCAGGGCGAAGACATCGACCTTACGCATTTGAAACAATGCCAGGACTGTCAAAATCGCCTTGCTGAGAAACAAGCAGTAGCTGCGAGACTTCGTTTGGCTTTTAAGTCGGTTAAGGCCAATGCGGATCTTGTGAACCAGATTCGTAGCCAAATTAACCAGAGCTGTGAAACTGCGGCAACCATTGAATCTATTCAGCATACCTGGGCGGCCCGCTTGCATCACAAACTTTGGCCTGCACTGGCAACGGCAGCAGCCATATTAGTGGTCCTGGTGCCTCTGAGCTTATACTTTGGTGCGCCATCTGCTGCCAGGGCTGCACAGGCAGAGTTGGTAAATATCCATAATCACAATCTTTTACCGGGTCACGAATTCTACAGCGACGCAGAGCCGGAAAAGCTGGCAGAGTACTTCAAAAGTGAATTAGGCTTTAGCCCTGCGTTCCCGTGCACTGGCCACGGAATGGCGATTCGCGGCTGCTGTGTTGCCCACTTCAGAGGCCAGATAGTGGGAAGCTATGTTGTGGATACCCCACGAGGAGTAATCTCTGTCATTGTAGTGACCGATACGCCCAAATCCATCGGTATGACTCGGATGCTTAAAAGAATAAGAGGCGGACAGACTTGCTGGAAAGCTTCCTTCGCTCGGTGCAGCATGGTTACGGTTCGCCTCGGTGATTATTCCTACTGTGCCGTTGGGGAAACCTCACACAAATATCTTCAAGAACTGCTCGGTCGGCTTCTGCCTGATATGCAACAGTAAAAGTACAGTTTGCTACAAACTTGGTTCGCAGGCCTAAACTCTGGTTGGCCCATAGGAGAGGATGCGCCGCGATATTCCATTTACTTTCGCGGACGGGAAAAAAGACCACATTCCATAAAGTGCGCCAACCTATTGCTATTGTGGCATTCGCGAGCCCACCGGCTGAGGAGTGCTGTTGGGTAAGACCGGACTTGCTCTCATTAATAATAAAATGATAACCGGAGTTGAAATCGTTTCCTTATTCAAAGATGTTTTTGTCTAGAGCATTTTAAGATTTTATGTTCGCATTTAGGTTTCTCGTGAGTGCAAAGCTAACAACGAAGATGCACAGCAATATTGGAGTATTGTGGGCAAATCTGATGCTACCAGCCAAAGCCGCAA
>JADFJC010000105.1 GCA_022566315.1 Planctomycetota bacterium | reverse complement strand
GGCGATCCTGATGCTCAATTTCGACTTGGCTGGGACTATTACATAGGTAATGGAGTTGCTCGTGACAAGACGGAGGCTGTTAAGTGGTACACCGCAGCTGCTGACCAAGGGTTGCGCAAAGCCCAAGAGATTCTTGACATCCTTGAAGCAGATAAAATGCTTGAGTCAGAAGACAGCTTTGTGGACGCTGAAGAAAACGAGTTCCAGACTTCGGCATTTAGGAGTAGAAAATGGAAAGCTCTTGCAGCCTTCATGGTTCTGTGCGCATCTCTTGGGCTTCTTCTGTATTATATTGGTGACAACGTTCAGTGGTTCCGTAAGGCGGCTAAGATAGAGACCAGTGGTGCGCAATCCGACCTTAATGTAGTTGACGTTGAAAGGACCACCGGAGATCAAACAGAGTCTACAACAGAAGCGCTTTGGATAGAAACACAACCTGTTGGCGAGGAAATGCTGATAGAACCTAACGAAGTTTCTACAAAGACGGGCGTGAACGACCATGAGACAAAGCTCGCCGATAAGAAGCCACCAATTGAACCGGCCAAATCCGAAGAAGATACTGGCACGGGCTTAATGGAGCGCCTGGCAATCTTTGCCGACAAATGGCTGGACAGTGACTCTGAACCCAACGAGGCACGTGAACAAGAAGCTGGACCAGCCAAAAGACAAGATTAGCACTACCAGCATGACGGTCAAAATCATGAAACAAATTGACGAAATAATCGACGCCCACGGTGGCTGGCCAATAAAATAGGAGTTACATCAAAAATGGCAAAACGTGAGGATAAGGGAACAACCAGAGCAGGATTTATAAATCCCAACAAACAAAAAAACCTCGGAAAACGTCAGCCACCTCTCGAAGGAACAGATAATTACCAGTATGTGTATGTAATGAATTGCACAAAATGTGGGCTTATCTATGGCGCAAATGGTTCAGACATCCACCTTAGAAAGTGTCCTAATTGCCAGAGAGGCAAACCGGGTCTGGCATTGTTAGCAGATGAAATTAACAAGATGACAATAGTAGCTGGTGTAGATGGTTGTAAAGCTGGCTGGCTTTGTGTAGCAAAGGACTTGGATACCGGCCTAATCACATCCGACGTGTTCAGCGATGCTCAGTTACTTCTTCAACAAGAGCCGGAACCATCGATTATTGCCGTTGACATACCCATTGGATTAACCGAGATAGGGGCACGTCAGTGCGACGTCGCAGTTCGGAAATTATTAGGTCCTCGGCGATCGAGTGTCTTTCCAGCCCCTATTCGTCCAGCACTTCAATCCAAAACACGCCAACACGCAGATGAAATCCGCCGGAAAATAGAAGGAAAAGGGGTTTCAGCACAGTCATTCGCTATTTTTAAGAAAGTGTTGGAGTTTGATAAGATACTCTCAACACGGCCTCATTTGCAGGACAGAGTAAAAGAGATACATCCAGAAGTTTGTTTCTGGGCGTGGAATAACAAACGTGCCATGTCGTATAACAAGAAATCCAGTGTTGGTAGAGCAGAACGACACGAATTAGTTGTTAAACACTTCGGAGTTGAAGCTGTAGAAGAGACTCGGGCTAAGTACCTTGTAAAATGTGTAAGTCACGACGATATTTATGATGCATTTGCGGCACTTTGGACGGCCGAGCGGATTTTCGATGGTAAAGCCGGAGTGATTCCCGATCCTTCACCATGTGATGCGATGGGGCTTAACATGGAAATGTGGTATTGAGTTCATAACGGCGGCTGGCCAATAAACCCTGGTGAGGATGGAGGACGGGGAAGGACAAAGCGTTCCTCACGTTTGCACCCCGGCCCAGAGGACCGGGCTAAATACTACCACTGGCGGGGCCAGTGGTCAGGGGGGAAGAAGAAAGCGTTCCTCGCGTTTGCACCCCCGCCCAGAGGACGGGGCTAAATACTACCACTGGCGGGGCCAGTGGTCGGGGGGTAGAAGAAAGTATTCCGCCCCTTGGTGTTTCCGTATTTGGTTAGATAAAATAGCGCAATAGACCGTAAAAGTCAAAGGAATTTTAGTGGATTAGAGAATTAGAGATTAGAGGATTGGGAAGAAAAAGGGAAAAATCAAAGGAAAATCCCCCCAGCACAGGACTGGGTAAAACAACCCCCCCCAGCACAGGACTGGGGGCTATATAAAAAGGACGGGAAGATGATTGCCCCCCCACCACAGGGGTGGGGGCTAACAAAAAACCCTGGGTGAAACCCAGGGCTAAATATCAAAGAACCCATCAATAAATTGATTGATAAAGAAAAGCCCGGCCAGAGGCCCCCTGCTTCGCCAAGGCTTCGCAGGGCAAGCATTGGGGCGTCGTCGTGCCGACGACGGCTAAACAATGACAGTGATGCTCGCGATACGGCATATAAATTAAGGACTCATACGTTGATTCGACGAGAAACCGTTAAAGCCGGTTACAATCTTTTCCGATAAAAAGACCGATAAGACAGTAAAGGGGCAGTTGGTCTAAAGCGACTACGACACAACTGAGCTGGAGAATATGGAACGGTATGGAAAACGAACAAATTAAACTCATCGACGTGATAGAAGATATGTGCAGTGAGAAAGATGTCTGTCTTAAGCCTATGCGTGTTGCCGAGGACATTATGAATGCCGATGTTAAGACACTGACCCTCGACCATACGGTCAAGCACTGCCTAAAGTATATGGAGGGTCATAGGATCCGGCACGTTGCCGTGGTGGACCTTCCCAATGAGGGCGAGAAAAAGCCGTACTTTATTGGTATCGTTTCACAAAGAGATGTATTGCGACTGAGCGCACGGGATACCGAAGAAACGGGTGAGCAGAAGATAGAGCAAAGAGCCCTGCGGCAGTTGCTGGTAAATATAGTTGCCAGAAAACCCAGGTCTGTCTCACTTCAGACACCGGTACAGGATGTTATTATGGTCATGATATGTAACCATATTGATATGGTACCTGTTCTCGATGGCGCTGATTTGGTGGGTTTCATCACGACTACCGACCTGATGAAGATCTTCTTCAGACTCGATAAAGCGATACACCGGCTATTCCCGGAATTTAAAAAAGGTGCGCCCCCTGTTGATACGGCTTCTGAAAGCTCAGCTAAGGCCAGAATTTTATTTTCATGGGTTTTTCGAGCCGTTCAGGAGATTATGACCGAACAGGTGATTTGTCTGGAGCCTCAGGACGACTTAGCCAGAGCGATTGAAGTGATGCAGACGGAAAAATTCAGACACGTTCCTATAATTGATGAGCAGGGGAAATTTGTGGGGCTGGTCTCCGATAGGGACATTCTGCGGAACCTTCCCTATGCCGGCAGGCGACCGCCGTTACCGCCAAAGAAATTTCGAGAGCACCTTTTTGCAACCGACTCATGGACCGAAAATCTCCAACAGCCCCTCGATAGCATTATGGTGCGAAAGGTGTCGCATATTTCACCCGGATGCAGCGTCTGCAAGGCTGTGGATACCATGTACAGGAAGAAGATAAGCTGCCTTCCGGTGGTTGATAAGCGAGAAAAACTTCTGGGAATAGTTACTGTAACCGACCTGATGCGAGTGTTGCTTTCCGCCTATGAGCCGGCCGAGAAAGCGGGCCTAATCCCAAGTGAAAGCAGCCTCTGCAAACTTTCAGGTTAACAGGTTTCGGCGAAGTATTTTATAGGTTCGCTGGGTAATTCTCGGCTTTTTGCAGATTGGCCTGAAATCTACGTTGAGACAAATCTTTTTAGTATCCAAGATGCGGTTTTTATAGGACTCTATTAAGCAAGATGGCTGAGGTGTCCGGCCTGATTTCTGACGGGACAAAAGAAAAAGTTACTAACCAAATGGGTAACTGGAAAGTCTGCGTTTGTTTTTGTCGATAAAATTAAGACTGAAACTGAAAAATATTGGTCCGAAAACGAACATCAACCCCATCTAAGGGATATAAATAACAGGCATTCCCAGTGTCGTGAAGGGGGATTCAGGGTAGGTTTTTTTTGTGTATTTGACAAGATGAGCTAAGTGTGGTATAATATAAACTGGATGCTGGATGCTCGTAATTCATAGTTCATTCAGGCGTGAATGATATAAGGGTAGTTTTTAGTTCTTTTTTAAGATAAATTTCGGGGTAAAAAGATGTTTGAGCGTTTTACAGACCGTGCACGCAAGGTTATGGCGCTGGCTAACCAGGAGGCCCAGCGATTTAACCACGAATACATAGGGACCGAACATATCCTTCTTGGGCTGGTTAAGGAAGGCAGCGGCGTAGGCGCAACGGTCCTGAAGAACCTTGATGTGGATATAAAAAAGCTGCGGTTCGGAATTGAAAAACTTGTCAAGAGCGGTCCGGATATGGTTACGATGGGAAAGCTACCGCAGACTCCGCGAGCCAAGAAGGTCATTGAATACGCGATAGAAGAGGCCCGGTCTCTTAACCATAACTATGTGGGTACCGAACACATCCTGTTAGGGTTGCTTCGTGAGAGCGAAGGTATAGCAGCTCAGGTTCTTATGGATCAGGGTTTGAAGCTTGAGGATATCCGCCAGGAGGTTTTGAATCTGTTAGGGGCTGGTGTGGATGACGGCCCTGCCGCCCTGGGGATGAAGATGAGTCCGACAATGGGCCGAAAGCCAAAAAGTAAGACTCCGGCACTTGACAGCTTCGGCAGAGACCTTACGCAATTGGCAGCCGAGGATAAACTTGACCCTGTAATCGGCAGAAAGAACGAGATTGAGCGGTTGATACAGATACTATGCCGTCGCACGAAAAACAACCCTGTTCTGTTGGGCGAAGCAGGGGTCGGCAAGACTGCAATTGTCGAGGGTCTGAGCCAGCAGATAATCAACAAGCAGGTGCCTGAAATCCTCATGGGCAAGCGTATTGTGGTGCTTGACCTGGCGATGATGGTGGCCGGGACGAAATATCGCGGGCAGTTCGAAGAACGAATAAAGGCAGTTATTAACGAAGTCAGAAGGGCCAAGAACGTTGTTTTGTTCATTGACGAGCTTCATACGCTCGTGGGAGCCGGCGGAGCCGAGGGCGCTATCGATGCAGCGAATGTGCTTAAGCCTGCCCTTGCCAGAGGAGAAGTTCAATGTATCGGCGCTACTACTCTGGACGAGTACAGAAAACATATCGAAAAAGACGGCGCCCTTGAGAGGCGGTTTCAGACGATAATTGTCGAGCCGCCTTCAAAAGATGAGACCTTAGATATTCTCAGAGGACTTCAGGACCGCTATGAGTCACACCACAAGGTCCACTTTACCGACGAGGCCCTTTTCCAGGCGATAGAGCTGTCGACCAGATACATCACGGGCAGGTGCCTGCCTGACAAAGCAATCGATGTAATCGATGAATCCGGTGCGAGAGTTCGACTCAAGAATATGACTCAGCCGCTGAATTTGACTCAGATAGAGGAAAAGATAGAAAAACTGCAAAAAGAAAAAGACGAAGCCGTTCGACATGCTAACTATGAGCAGGCGGCGGCATTGAGGGACGAGGCCCAGCAGCTCCTGGATGACAAGACGCAACTGCATAAAAAATGGTACGACGAAAACAAAGAGGCGACCGGCATAGTGGATACAGAGACTATTGCGGAGGTCGTCAGCAATATGACGGGTGTTCCGTTGACGAAATTAGAGAAGAAGGAAACCCAGCGACTTCTGGAGCTTGAAGTTGAGCTGCATAAAACAGTTGTTTCTCAGGATGAGGCAATCACCGCTGTGGCCAAAGCGGTAAGGCGCAGCCGAAGCGGTCTGAAGGACCCGAATCGTCCGATGGGCTGCTTTATATTACTGGGTCCCAGTGGTGTTGGCAAGACACTGCTTGCACGGGCCCTGGCGGAGTTTCTGTTCAGCGATAAGAATTCTCTTATCTGTCTGGATATGAGCGAATTTATGGAGAAGCACAACGTGAGCCGATTGATTGGTGCTCCTCCCGGGTATGTGGGCTACGAAGAAGGCGGGCAATTGACCGAAAGGATAAGACGACGGCCCTACTCTGTGCTGCTGTTAGACGAGATAGAAAAGGCCCATCCGGACGTTTACAATATACTTCTGCAGATCATGGACGAGGGCAGGCTGACCGACAGCTTCGGACGAAGCATTGACTTTAAGAACGTCATTCTTATTATGACGAGCAACATTGGTGCCGACCTGATTAAAAACCAATCCGGCTTTGGTTTCAGCAAACAGAGCTCTGAATCAAATTATGAGAAGATGAAAGAGATCCTTCAGAAAGAGGTTGAGCATCACTTCAGGCCGGAGTTCTTAAACCGGCTTGATGATACGATAGTCTTTAAGGCGTTAACAAGAGAAGACTTGCAAACGATTGTCGGTTACGAGCTTGCGAAGGTGTTCAAGCGACTGACCGAGCACGGTTTAAAAATGGAAGTGAGCGACCAGGCCAAAGAATTTCTCATCGATAAAGGTTACAACCCTGAATTCGGCGCAAGGCCTCTGCGAAGAGCCATCGAGCACTATATAGAAGACCCACTTTCGGAATTTGTGTTAGCAGGCAAATACAAAGATAAAAACCTTATAAAGATTGACGTGCAGGACGAAGAGCATCTGAAATTTGAAGGTTTTAAGGTGCCCGAGCCGAAGGAAAAGAAAAGTGAACCTGCCGTTGTAAAATCAGAGTAGCGATTTATTATCAAGCAAGTGCGGCGAATAACTTTATAGCCTGTGGATATGCAATACATTCCTGCTCGAAAACTCTATCATCAAGAGTATCAGGATTGTCTTCCCCATTGACCGGGAATTTTCGACGTTAAGGACTTGTAAATAAATTATCTTCCATTCTTGACTGTCCTCAGACAAGTTTTGACTGGCTGCGGCTTCGGCTGGCGGTGTCAGCAGAACTCGGACTACCAACCAGTAGGTCTGCGTTTTGCTTCCTTGCCAGCCTTGTCCTCGCTCAGCCAAAAACGAAACTTGCCTGACGGCAGTCAAGGCTCGCCTGCCGGCGGTCAAGGCCTAATTTCTTGTACCAGTCCTAACCGTTCACAGGGTATGAATATGAATTATGGCCCCAGTAATGATGGAAGGGGTTGATTGGAGAAATGAGCTTGGATAGATTGATATATAAAATCAAACGCACTTTTGTCCTGGCTGGCGCAGGTAGCCAGTACAGTCCAGATGCGTTCGCACCAGGCTCGTCCTTTTTCGCTGCGAGTGCCTTGTGTAATATAGCGGTCTATGACAACAAACCGCATCGCCTGCTCAGCAAGCTCAGCATTAACTTTAATAAGCTCGGCAACTTGTTTTTCAAGAGCAGCAATCCGTTCATCGCGTTGTTTCAGTTGAGCTTCGAGTTCCGAGATGTGTTGGATATAGAATTGTTCTTTTTTAGAGGTCGATTTTCGTCTTTAAGCCATTTACTATGGCTATTATCGGGTGAACGAGGCCCTCCGCTTGAAAAAAAAAGGTATTTTCAGCTTGTATTACGACCTTGAATGTGTTATAAGTTGAGTTGAGGATTCAAGAAATGGGTATTTGATATTGGGTGCATTGCCCAATGCTATGAAGATACCCGTGAACGGTTACAATAAAAAGGAGGCGGCAATGAATAGGCGCGTGCTATTAATAATTGTTCTTGTAGTGTGGACGATGGAGTTCTTCGGTGTTGCCGGTACAGTCAAAGGGGCATCTCATGATGTGGCATGGACTTTCGGCAATGTGAGTTCTCGCTCGTACAGATTGGACGCTTTTGCGCCTGACGATGCCGGATTAGGGGCGAGCATCGGGACAGAAGACCCGACATTAACCCTTCAGCTTGGCAAGCGTTATCAGGTAACCGTAACAAATTTTGTGCCGCATCCATTCGAAGTGCTCGCCAAGGGTGCTTCCGCCGGGGTAGACATAGTTCTTCTGTCCATGGGGAGCATGACTGGTCCTTTCGAGTCCGATCCCGAAGTGGCATGGGTAGATAACGGTTCAGGTATAGTGACCTTCACTTTGACATCTGGTCTTCACGATGCCATGATTGACTCAGGTCATGTGCCTGGTTATCGGTGCAGATCCCACGTTTCCACTATGCGGGGCGACTTCGACGTGCAGGTGCCAGTGGTAGCAGTGCCCCTGGACGACCCGATTCCCGAGCCAATCGAGAAAGGCACTGTCAGCATTGAATTGGAGACCATCGTTTCGGGATTGACCGCGCCGGTTTATCTGGCGCACGCCGGTGACGGTACAGGCCGGCTCTTTGTGGTGGATCAGCCTGGTAAGATTTGGATTATCGAGAACGGGCAATTGCTCAGCACACCGTTTTTGGATGTAACCGATCGCGTGCATATGCCCGGTTTCTTCGGTACGTTGGACGTGAATGATTTCGATGAACGCGGCCTGCTGGGGCTGGCGTTTCATCCCGGCTTCGCGGACCCACAAAGCCCCGGTTACCAGAGAATCTATACTTACACGAGCGAGCAGAATGATTTTCCGGCCGATTTTACCACCGAGCCTCTGCCGGTTGGGGCAGTTTTTGACCATCAAAGCGTTATCACCGAATGGGCTGTCGATACGGTCAATTCGAACATAATCGACAAGAGCACGCGCCGCGAGATCATGAGAATTGACCAGCCGCAGTTCAATCACGATGGCGGGATGGTGGATTTTGGCAGAGACGGATATCTGTATATCTCATTAGGCGATGGTGGTGCGGGCGACGATGTTGCTGACGGTCACGGCGCCACGGGTAATGGCCAGAACAAAAACACTGTACTTGGTTCGATACTACGAATCGACCCGCTCGACCCGATGACCGCGGCCAGCAGCCTGGATGCAGTCAGTGCCAATGGTCGATATCGTATCCCTGTTGACAATCCCTTCGTGGGAATTGACGGCGTGGATGAGATATATGCCTATGGCTTCCGAAATCCGTGGCGGTTCAGTTTCCATCCTGACACAGGTGATTTGATCGTTGGCGACGTCGGCCAGAACGATATAGAAGAAATTGATATCGTCCACGCGGGAGGAAACTACGGCTGGAACCTTAAAGAGGGCACTTTTCGCTTCGACCCGGCCACAGGCACTGTCAATGATGATTTGAGCGGTTTGCCGGGAGGTTTGATTGATCCGGTTGCCCAGTACGATCACGATGAGGGCATCACTGTCATTGGTGGCTTTATTTACCGCGGCAGCGCGATTCCGGAACTTTGGGGTAAATACGTTTTTGGCGATTTCTCTTCAGGCTTTTTCCTTGCAGATGGCCGATTGCTCTATGCCGATCTCAGTACAGGTTTGATTCAGGAATTCACCATTGGAGTTGATGACCGTAACCTCGGATTGTACGTTAAGGCATTTGGACAAGATGCGGAAGGTGAGTTGTATTTGCTGGCTGGTACTAATCTCGGTCCATTTGGTACTGGGGGAATGGTCCTTAAAATAGTCGATCTTTGTACCGCGAGGATTCCAGGCGATATAAATAATGATTGCCAGGTAGATATCGCCGACTTTATTATCCTGATTGAGCATTGGATGGAAAATACCCTTCGGTAACCAAATAAGTGAACAAAAGCTAAGGACTTGACCGGGCCGTTGGTTAACCGCTGTTCCATCTTTGAAATATCATGGACCAGTTCAGCGAGTATATGAGGAAAGTCAGCGCGCACGAAACTCCCCGCAGGGTACATTTATTCATACGCGGATCGGAAAGCTGAATTAACCTTTGCCAAATCAATCGTTTATGTTACCCTCTGGCCTTTGATATTTTAATTAAAAGTAATTGAAGCTGTAATTGAGTGTAAAGAAGAATCCAAAGTAACCGACGAAAATAAAGCATCGTCATCACAGTAATATTGGAGAAGTCTTTGCCGTTTACGCCGTATCATTTTGGGCCCAGTGGGTTTGTTGGGCTGGTATTTAGGAAGTGGATTGACGTCCCGGTCTTTGTCCTGGCCAACGTGATTGTGGACATTGAGGTCATGGTTGTTATGCTCTTCAATCTTGGATGGCCGATACACCGCTATTGTCATACGCTCTTAATTGGTGCGGCAGTAGGTGCCCTCTGGGGTGCGGCGGCCTATCCGTTACGGAATTTGTTCAAAAAGATAATGCAGCTATTTCGCATACCTTACAAAACCAGTTTACCTAAAATGCTTATCTCCGGCATCCTCGGCCTCTGGCTCCATATTTTGATTGACGGCGCATATCATTTTGATGTAAAAATACTTTGGCCGAATATATCAATATCCTTATGGAGAATGATTCACCGGCACCTGGGTAAAGAACAGATAGAAACTATATGCCTTATCTTCTTTCTTGCCGGGCTTGTGCCGTATCTGTTCGCTGTGATATCTTTTTCAAAAAACAGAAGGATTCAAAATAAACCCGAAAACAAGTGATTCTATTTGGAGTCGTCAAATGAAAAGATTTTTAAAATACTTCCTGCGTGGTCTTCTGGTTTTCGTGCCCGCTGGGCTTACAATTTTTATACTCGTTTATATTTTTACCGGTCTGGACAAACTCTTTAGCAAACTGTTTCTAATAACTTTTCCTGGTCTGGCGCTTTTGTTGGGGCTTTTTGTTACGATTGGCGGAATATTTCTCATCGGCTTGTTCGCGTCGAATTTCGTGGGCAAAAAGCTCCTTGGTCTTATGGATAAGCTCTTCGCCAAAGTTCCTCTGGTCAAGATGCTCTATAGTGCCATTAGAGACCTCGTGGAGGCCTTTGCCGGTGAAAAGAAAAAATTCGACAAGCCTGTACTGGTAACGTTCGGACCAAATTCTTACGCAAAGGTGGTCGGCTTTATTACAAGAGATAACCTCGAGAATCTCGGGCTCAAGGACCATGTCGCCGTTTATCTTCCGCAGTCGTACAACTTCGCCGGTAATGTCCTTATCTTCCCCAAAGAGGCGGTCAAGCCGTTGGATATTGAAAGCTCCGAGGCGATGACATTTATCGTATCCGGCGGCGTCGCAGGCGAACGCGCACAGAGCCAACAATAGCTGCGCGCTGCCAAACCGGTGCTTGCCAATTTTCCGCCGACTTCTTATAATTGCGGCTTTAACGTATCTTAGTTTGCAGAGAAACATATATGGCAAAGACAATTGCAGAACAAGTTCAGCTACTAAAGCGCGGCACGGTTGAAATCTTCACCGAGGCTGAGCTGGCTCAACGACTCACCGAGGCGGCCAAAACATCCAGGCAGTTGCGAATCAAGCTTGGCCTGGATCCTACCAGCCCTGATATACATCTTGGCCACACGGTCGTACTTCGCAAGATGCGTCAGTTCCAGGACCTCGGCCATAAGGCCGTTCTTATCATCGGCGACTACACTGCACGAATCGGCGACCCCACGGGACAAAATGCAACTCGGCCGATTCTGTCACCCGAGCAAATCCAGGAAAATGCCAAAACATATTTCGAGCAGGCCGGCAAAATCCTCGATACTACCGAAGCGAAACTCGAAATCAGGTACAACAGCGAATGGCTTGAGAAGCTGACGTTGATGGAGCTTATCCAAATAGCCGCCAAAAAGACCGTCGCGCAGATGCTTCAGCGTGATACTTTCAAAAAGCGTCTGCAGGCGAATGTGGATGTCTATACACACGAGTTTCTGTATCCGCTTTTGCAGGGTTATGATTCGGTCATGGTAGAAAGTGACGTTGAGTTAGGCGGCACCGACCAGACCTTCAACAATCTCGTCGGCCGTGATATCCAGCGAGCTTATGGACAGAACCCGCAGATTGTAATCACGATGCCCATCCTCGTCGGCCTGGACGGCAAGGAAAAGATGAGCAAATCCAAAGGCAATTACATCGGCGTTACCGATGAACCAAAAGATATGTTCGGCAAGGTTATGAGTATCTCCGATGATATAATGGAAAATTACTTTACACTCTTAACCGACCTGCCGACCGACAAAATAGCCGAACTTGTCAATCCCAACAAGACACATCCCAAAGAAGCGAAGGTCCTCTTAGGCAAAACAATTGTGAGCCAGTTCTACAATGAGCCGGTCGCTCAGGCCGCCGCCGCCGAATTTGACAAGGTATTCGCACAGGGCCGATTGCCTGATGAAATACCGGAGGTTGAGATACCTGCCGAACCGATCGCTACGAGCAAGCTACTGCTTCGCTGCAAACTCGTATCAAGTGGCGGCGAAGCCAAACGAATGATAAAGCAGTCAGCGGCCAGTATCGACGGCAAAAAATTAGATGACCCGAATGCTGAAATCACCCCCAAAGATGGTATGGTCATCCGCGTCGGCAAAAGAAAATTCGCAAAACTAAGGACTTGTAAATAAATTATCATCCATTCTTGACTGTCGTCAGACAAGTTTTGGCTGTCTGCGGCTTCGGCTGGCGGTGTCAGCCCCCGTTAGAGCCTTTTCTTTTCGGGCCTCTAACGAGGTCAGCAAAACTCGGACTACCAACCAGTAGTCCTGCGTTTTGCTTCCACCGTAAGGTGTCCTGTGGACTTGCCAGCCTTGTCCTCACTTGGCCAAAAACAAAACTCGCCTGCCGGCGGTCAAGGCCTAATTTCTTTATCAGTTCTTAGTACCGACGTCCGCCGCCGCCGCCACGGCCACCACCGCCACCGCCACCACGACCACCACCACCACCAAAACCACCTCTTCCGCCTCCGCCGCCTCCGCCGCCATCATGGCGGGTAGTTTTGGGGCGAGCTTCATTGACATTTACAGCGCGGCCCACCAAGTCCTTGCCATTCATTTCTTCGATAGCCTTTTGCGCTTCCTGCTTAGAAGGCATTTCCACGAATCCAAACCCTCTGGATTCACCGCTAAATCTATCCTTGATAATGTTGACAGATTCGACCTGGCCAAAAGCTTCAAAAGCCTGACGCAAGTCGTCATCAGTTGTCTGGTGTGACAAATTTCCCACATAAATATTCATTTCGATTTCCTTTTTCAGACATTAAACTATTTATTCCAGCATTCCGGCTATCATTGCTCGCCGCATTGCTACAACCATATATTCTTCAACTAACACTCTCAATAAGCACTTTAACAAAGATTATCCTTTTCTACCAGCTAATATTCCTGAAATTCCCAAATACGGAACTGAATTTATGGGCAGTATAGGACAAAACATCGCTCTTGGGAAGCTTAAAATATAAAAAAGTGAAATATTGAAGTATATTTTACCGATTATGACATATTTTCTATTATCCCCAGACAGATTCCCTATATTGATTTGGCCGAAAAGACAAGTGCCGAAAGCAGGATTGATTTCTTTCTGCGTTCAAAAAAACCGTGCAACCTATGCACGCTGTGGTTATAATATGGAATTATGAAGTTACCGGAATTGCAAAAACCGAAAAAATACGTCGGCCTGTACATCTTCGATTTTGGTGACCACGCCGGTGTCGGCTTTACCGCCGAAGAAATAGCTGAGCTTCTCGAAAGTGAAAAATACAAGCACGGCAAAGTCTATAAAATACACAGAGCCTACCCCGATGGTAAGCTCGAAATAAAAGGCGTACCAGCCCAAACTTTTCAGCTTGAGGCAGGGATGTTCTTTTATTCGCGTGCCCTCGAAACCGCCAGAGGAGATTTCAAAAAGCTTGTTGGTTTAGCAGTTGGGACAGCACCCCCCTGCCGAGCCAAGGTGCATCTGGCTAAATACAGTAATGATAAATTCGCAGTGGTTTTTATTTATCCAGCCGAGTAC
>JADFJC010000104.1 GCA_022566315.1 Planctomycetota bacterium | reverse complement strand
AGCAGCCGCAGAAACCTTTCACATCCACATTTGAAAACTTGCCCCAGAAAAACTCAAGGTCGCCCTCAAATGTATATGCCTCAATGCGATGAAGACCGGGATTGGTTACCCGTAACAATCCGTCACGGCCAACTGCAAGGTCGAAATAAGGACTCGGTATGACAAAACCGGGGATATTGCGTTCTTTATCTTTGGCGCCGATACGGTTAATCAGCTTGCCGGCGGTATCATAACGCAGAACAATGCGGTTACCCGCATCAGCAACGAACACATCGTTTTTTGAAACGGCTATACTGGTCAAGACCGCATCATTACCAAGACTTTCCCATGTTGCCAAACGCTTACCGTCGTCGTTATAAACTTCAACATGGTTCTTCATCCCAACATAAATCCTACCGTCACCGGCAGCTGTCAAGCATCGTGGGACATCAGTAAGCTCAATCTCGTCGAGCAAATTACCGCTTCCAGTAAATACACGAATGGCTTTATCACCAGCTATGTAGATAGAACCTTGAGAATCCAGTGCAATACCGTAGGTATCAGTAAAGCCGGCATTGAACCACTGGGCCGATTCTTCATAGAGGATCAGATTCGGGTCAATCTTTGCATCGATTTCATAGAGATACTCTTTACCAAGACCGCTGCCTTTTTTGCCGGTCGTATCAAGCCGTACCAATGCAACCACAGCAATGACAACAGCGAGCGTAATAAGCACGCCTATAAAAATTTTATTTGCATTCATTGTATTTCCATAATTCAAAGTGACTAAAGTGCCTAAAGTGACAGCTTTGCTGTCATTCTGAACGTAGCGCAGCGAAGAATCTCTTTTTCGTTGGCCAGATCCTTCGGCTTCGCCTCAGGATGACACTTACGTGTCACTTTAGGCACTCTAAACTTTAGGCACTTTAGTTCACTTCTTCAGTAACATCAATACATATCATTCGGTTCATATCACGTAAAATCAATCTGCCGGACGCAACTGCCATAGGCCCCCACGACTCCGGCCCTTCCAGTACCTTAGCTTGAGCAAGTTGAACATATCCGTTCGGTGTTGCCTCTGCAAGGGTCAACAAGCCGGAGTCATTCATAACATATATAAGGCCGTTGGCGATTATGTACGGCCCAAGTCCAAATTTGTGAACACTTGTGCTGGTCCACACAACCTTGCCGTCCGGGTCAAGGCAGTTCAATTGTCCATTGGCGCCAACCCCGTAGATATAATCGTCATAAAAAATCGGTGTATGTTGAGGCGAGCCGAATACCTCAGGTTCAAGCCGAAAGGCCGGTTGTGCACTTATCGTGTCACCGTCCTCGCTTAATTTCAGCATCATACTTCCTGCGTTATATCCGCCCGAAAGGAAAATAAGTCCATCACCGGCTACCACAGGTGTCGGTACGTTTGCGATACGAATCTTCCACTCGGTGATTTCCCATAGAATGCTGCCGTCCTCCGCCGAAATGCCCACCACCCCTCCGCTGGCGCAGTAAACATACATACGCCTGCCGGCGAATTCAATCGGCACAACAGATGAATGCGTCATCACCCAGCGTTTAGGATTGGGACTTTGCCAGATAACCTCACCTGTAGCGGCATCCACCGCTATCATTAGCGAATCACCACCGGAGGCGATTATCACTTTGTCCCCCTCTATAAGTGGACACTGTCCCGCATACCACGGCGGCACCTTCGCCTTAAAATCTTTCACTAAATCCAGTACCCAGTTAAATTGACCCGTTACTGAATCCAGACACGTTACATGACATTTTGGCCCCATTGTTACAATGTACTTATCTGTTACCGCCGGTACAGTTCTGCTCATTCCGTGATTGCGTTTGATTTTAACCGGATAAGAATACCGCCAGATTTCTTTGCCGTCAGCAAGTGACAAGCATCTAATTACATCAGCCTGTTTTTCTCGGTCATAATCCAAAACATATACTCGTCCCTCCAGGACTGCCGCACCGGCGTAACCTTCTCCAACATCAATAGACCAGAGGACATTGGGCCCACTTGCCGGCCATGTTCTTGCCAGAGTAACATTCTCATCACTGCTTATTGCGTCGAGGTTCGCCCCCCTGAACCGCGGCCAGGCACCGGGCAAATCCGACGGCACACCATCGAACCGGACAAACTCTCCACGCATCTCTACACCATTGGCATCCGAGGGCGCTTGTGGAATATCATGTGCAATAGGCAGACGCTCTGTGAGGTCTATCGCTGCATCGGCACTAAGCCATACGTACAGCAATACCACTCCAATAATGGCTAAGCCAACGGGTAATGCCTTTGCAATAGTCGATTCCTTCATACTTTCCTCATCAAGACCTTCCAGCAGCTATTCATTTCTTAACGCATCCAACAGTTTACCGCTGAGCGCAAAGGCCGTCGCAATCCATATCCATACCACACCACTAATACCTATACAGGCAATCGTCAACACTAATGAAAAATACGGGACTTGTCCTCCAGGGGATTTTAGAGCAGGGCTTACTGCTACCAGCGCAGCAAAAATCCCACAGGCCAAACCACCTATCAGAAGCCCTCCATGCTCGTAAAACACCATCCGCTTAAGTTCAGCTTTGTCAAATCCCACCGCCTGCAGCATTGCAAGCTCACCTCGTCTCTCAAGAACGTTGCGAAGCACCACCAGCCCAAGCCCCACACTTCCGAGAATCAGTCCCAAACCACCTAACAACTGAAATATCGACAGGTATGTGTTTTCAACTGCATTAAATTCAGCCAAACGTTGAGTGGCCGGCGTAAGTGCCAGGCCAAAGTCTCTTAATCGTGCAGAAAGTTCACCAGCCACCGCCTCGGTCCTGTCTTGTGGAGCGTCAATAAGCAAAACCCTGTATCCGTCCTCCGACGGGAAGCGTTTGATAAACTCATCTTCAGAAATAATTAAACTTCCCTGCAAAATTGAGTTCTTCAACATTCCAACCAGAAGCAGCCGAAATCTTCTGCCCTTTTCATCGATATAATCAAGCTCATCTCCAACAGATTTGCCGAGAGCCCACTTTATAGTATTATAATCTCCAATAGCAGGAACCACATTTTCACCAAGATTCGAATTCAATAAATTCCATAGTTTTTTATCGCCTTGGTCTTCGATGGTCCTGGTGAAAGTAAAAGAACCTCTCTGCTGAAGTCTATCGGGCTGCAAGCCCAATAATCGGGGCATCTGTGCACGGTTTAGGTTAAGGCAGCTCGCTTCATCTCCCTCATGTACACGCAATTGCACGATCTGGGAATCTTGCAGTAAATTGTCGTCCAGGCTCATCGCTTTTCGTCCGGACGGGCTGTTCAAATCATGCAGAATACTTATGGTTGATTCACCAAATATGTTAAATCCGCCCGTGCCTGAATCTCTTTCCTGGGCATGAGCTAAAGGATTATGTCTGAAAGCTCCGACTGCAATAACCATAAAAATCCCACATGCAAGCAATCCCACAACTGCTAAGCTGCGTCCGCTTCGTCTGGTTGAATTACGTAAACCTAAACCAGGCAGAGACGTTAACACTTTGTTCCAACCGCCGGCTGCAATTCTTAATAAGGCATGAGTTAATCCAAGTCCGGCAATCAAAAGCAGGCCCCCCGCTCCGAAAAATACCCCTGCAACAGCGGCACTATCAGCAGTGCCCATGATACCAAGCAGCAGCACCGCTCCAACTGCTGCTACTGCCGCTATACATAATCCGATTTTACCTTTCGAGTTCTGCCTGGCCGTTAAGAATTGCCATTCCAGTCCACCGGCAAGAAGCTCACGAGCCGGTCGGGATACCTGTTTGCGCAAGGTCAACCATATTGCAGTCAGAGAAACAGCTACTGCTACCAACGCACCTATAAGTAAGGTAAATGGTTTTGCATAAAAATGTATTGTTGAACCACTTACCGCTTTCTGCCATACAGTTGCAAGTCCGTAAATCATAGCTTTAGTATAGAGCAGTCCCGCTGCAGTACCCCCAACAACACCAAGCACCGCCAATATGCCGCCTTCGATAAATAACAGCCGTCTTACCAGCTTCGGCGAAAACCCCACCGCCAGTAACATTCCAACCTGTTCGCTGCGTTTTTCAATACCAAATACAAAAAGAAGTCCCATCAAAATCAAAGCCGCTATAATAAGAAACATACTAAGACCGAGGAAAAGCTGACCGAAATCAGTGCCTTGGCCCCCTGCTTTTATACCGCGTGCACGCACCGGTTGAAAAAACAGTCCTACCGAAGCAGGATTAACTTTTGTTAATAACCTGTTCGCTATATCCTCTGATGAGCCGCTGCTTAACGGATAACGCACCATAGTTAAATTTCCGTACCTGTTGGCCCACATCTTTTGGCCGGCTCTGAGTGTAACAAAGGCCTTTGGAGTGCCCCGATATTGCTGCCAATAATCTTCGTCAAGATCGCGTATCTTATCAAGGTCGATTGTGATTCCAGGGTCCCAATCCCTACAGTTTTCCGCATCGGCAAGACCCGGGAAATCCGGCATTAAATTAGGATCCATCCCCGGGTTGTCCATTGGCAGTATTGCCTTAATTCGAAAGCTGTTTTTTCCCTCCCGGAGAGCTCCCATCGGCCCGAGAACAAAATAGGTAAGTTCAATTTCATCTCCTTCTTTAGCATCAAGGTCATCAGCAAGCCACTGGTTGACGAGGATTTCGTCATCCTGCATATCCATCGGAATAAGGCCATTGGCATCTACCGATTTTTCGACAGCAGCTACCATAGAATATGGGGTTGTTCTGTCACCTGAAATTAATTCGTTCACGAAATAGGTCAAAACGCCAAAAGATTCATCACCTGTATTGATAGTGACGGCGGTGATAGATTCATCAATGAATACGCGTCTGCTGCGTATCTCAAGTATATCCTTATGCTCCAGCTTTCGAAGTTCAAGACCCGCATCAGCAAGTTGCCAGCGTTTTCTTATAGCTTCATTTGCCCTTTCAATTGTTAAGCTTTCCATTGCATTGGCTGCGAGTAAAAGCATGTTTGCCTGGGTGCTGCGGTCGAGCTTTTCCTGCAGCCATTGCAACGGCACAAATACATTCAACGGTGTAACCTGATTGGCCTGTAAACTGAATCGGCCAAATTCTGATTGGCCGGCAACTGCCTTTACCACCAAACGAAATGAAATGGACAGACCCGAATCCGGCGTCAGCGGTACGTCACGCGGCATAAGAGACGGCTTTTCAATTCGCAGCACAACCTCGTCCCCAACTCCTACACCAAGCTTTGCCGCCAACGGTTTGTTTAAGATAATCGCCTCGCCCCAATTATCTCCAAAGGGATTTTGCGCTGCTCCGACTTTAAAAAAACGTTGGTCAACACCGAGCACCTCAATTCTATTCGCTCGCTTTGAACCATCGCCGTTGGCAATCAGCCCTCGTAACTTCAACACGGGCGCCACCACGGTATTAAGCTCTGCAGCCAGATCGTCCGCCAATTCAGCCCTAAAGAATCTGTTCTGGGGGACAAGAGCCAGCTGGGTTGCGCCTAATCGAGCTTTTACCATTATTTTAAGACTGTAACGCACTGAGTCACCTATAACCAGCGCACCAGTCAAAACAACGGCGCTCACCATGACGGCCAGCAGAACGCCCAAATTTGTTCGCCAATAAAAGCTGAGACTTCTTTTAGCAAGCTTCCACAAACTCATCCCCGGCTCCTGTCTCTCAACAGACCATCGCTTAGTTCCATCACGTGGCCTATTTGTTCTGCGAGCTTGAGCGAATGCGTTACGGCAATCAAAGTAACTTGTTCGCTGCGGTTCAGCTCAACCAGCAGCTCAGCTATGTTCTCTGAGGCCTCTTTATCTAATGAGCCGGTCGGCTCATCAGCCAACAACAGCCTGGGTTTGTTAATCAAAGCCCTGACAACCGCTACACGCTGGCGTTGACCGCCTGAAAGCTGGCCCGGCCTATACAGCAAATGGTCTTTAAGCCCTACACGCTGCAGCAGATTCACTGCTCTTTGGTGAATCTCTTTTTTAGGCAGGCGATTTTTACCGGCAAGTGTCGGCACCAAAACATTTTCGAGCACCGTGCACTGCGGCAGAAGATGATGTAACTGAAAAACAAAACCGATTTGACGGTTGCGAATCCTCGCAAGCTCAGACTCGTTCAGCTCGGCAAGGTCCTTGCCGTCAAATAATACCCTTCCCGCAGTCGGACGGTCCAAAGCGCCAATAATATTAAGTAGGGTGCTCTTGCCACTGCCCGAAGGCCCAACTATCACGAGGGACTGACCTTTCTCGACTTTTAGCGTTATATCTTTCAAAACACAGACGCCATCCGCATTGGCCGGTGACTGATAACTTTTTGCTACATTAATAAGTTCAAGCATATTTATCCTAACGCAAACTACTGTGTTACTTCTCCATATATACGCACCATTTCTTTGGCAGTTTGCTCGATATTAAATTTTTCAAAGACCGCATCTCTGCCCCGTTTGCCTAATTGCCGTGCATAATCCGGCTCAAGCAATAACGGTTCCATCGCAGAGGCCAAAGCCGTCGCATTATTAGGCTCACACAGCACCCCCCCGCCGGTCATTTCCAACAATTCCGGAAACACACCGCTTGACGGCTGTACCACCGGCACACCGGCTGCAAGAGCTTCAAGCACATACAACCCATAAGCTACGGGCTGTTTTTCAGGTACCGATAGCACCGAAAGGGTTCGCAAAAAATCAGATTTAGAATTGCAGTCGAAGTCCGGCTGAAATTCCACATCATCAATCAGACCACAAGAGCTTAAATGTTGTCGAATCCGGTTTAAGAATATTTCGTCATCAGCCCTCTTACCGCCCGTTATCCGCAGTCTTGCATTTTTTAATTTCTTATTTTTCTTCAAGTGCACAAAAGCATCAACCAGTGTATCTAAGCCCTTGTCAGGACACATCCGTGAAAGATAGCCAATAGTGGGTATTTCTGGCCCGGCCTCCCATTGCTCATATCCATCCAAAGAAATACCCATATAAATAACATGAACTCGCTCTGCCTGAAGTTCCAGTCTTTGCCGCATAACATCCGCATAGTATTTACTCACTGCGATAAATGCGTCTATATCACTTGCACGTTCGGCAAGTATCTGCCAGGCCTGTTCCGAATACGGTGACGTCAACCCATCCAGAAACCCGTCTTCGTCCTGAAGCAGACACACCACCGGCACACCAAGTCTTTGCTTAATACCTCTGGCGAGTCCCGCCAGCAGAATATTGGACAGACACACAACATCAGGCTTGTTATCTTGTGTATCCAGCCATTCGACAAATCTATGCAGCTCCTTTTTCTGTCGTCCCTGCTCGGCCTGCAACATCGATATTGTCATCTGGCCTAAATTCCTTGCACTTGTCGCCCCTGCCTTGCGGCCAATCCACCTCAACAGCTTTGGCGAATCTAACAACCGGTCAAACCAGCGAGGGGTTCTTCGGAAAAACGCTGATTTTTGCTGAAGGTACACATTGATGCCGCCGAAAAAGATGGGTGCTTTACTGACCGAGCTACTCTCGTCAATCTGCAATGGCAAGTAAAGGGGAATCATCAGAACATCATGTCCCAATTTCCGCATCGCTGTAACCAAGGCGGCGTCACGCAAACAGTTCTCACAATAAAAGCTATCTCCAGCGCTTGGTGTAATCTGAACAATTCTCATAAACCTTTGTTCCGATTCTATTGCCCGGCACTAAATGCATATACATAACCATCATCGCTGCCGACTACAACCATCCGGTTAGCAATAGCCGGCGAAGAAGTAACAGGTTGGCCTATCTCATACGACCAAACTTGTTTTCCGTCAGAAAGTCTTAATAGATAAAGTCGTCCATCTTCGGAGCCGACAATCACTTTGTCACCGCAAATAACCGGTGAGCTGTCAACTTCGCCTAATGTCTGGAATGTCCAGACTACTTTCCCATCATCACGACTAACACAATGCACACGCTCATCCCGTCCTCCAAATACAATTACGTTCTCGCCGACAGCAGGCGAAGAAAAAAACGGAGAATCCGCATCCGTGTATTTCCATACGATTTTGCCGGTGGTAATGTCGGCTTTGATAAGCGCATTATCGTAATTGCCGATATACACTTGCTCTTCGAAAAATGCTCCGGAAGCTGCAATGTATGATTCGGCATCTATCTGCGTTATTTTGCTGCCGTCGGTCAGGGACACAACGTGAATCATCGCATCGCAGCCGCCGAAAACAGTCTTTTGGCCATCGACCGCAGGCGAGCCGTTTATATAGTTGTCCGTTTCATAAGTCCACACGACTTTGCCACTTTCCGAATCCACGCAATGCAATATACTATCGTAGCTGCCCACGAGTATCCATATCCTCTGGCCGTCCGGTGAGCGTACCCAGTTGGCAGCCCCGAGAATCTGTCCATCCGTTTCGTATTTCCACTTAAGCGAGCCGCTTTTCGCATCAAGCGCATACAGGAAGCCGTCCGATGACCCTACAAAAACCGAACCTTCAACCACACAAGGTGTCGCCTCAACGACATCTCCGGTCTGGTATGCCCATACCTGGTGTCCGCCTTCCAAATCAATTGCGTAAACATTTGCGTCAGAAGAGCCTATGAAAACAACATTGTCGTCAATCACCGGCGATGATTTGATTTGGCCATTGGTTTTGAATTTCCAAACAAATCTCAACGAATCAGGTAAAGTCCCTGAGGCCCTGCCCAGGAGCCGCTGTCCACCTCGAAACATAGGCCAACTGTCCTGGCTGTCAACCGTTACTTCCGGCTGTATAAGCTCCGCAACTGTTTCCTCATCGTCGGGTCGCGTCCGGTTAATTAGCATCACCGCAAAAATCACGCACGCTCCGACGATAATAACAAGTACCAAAGTTACCTTAATCACAATTTTCATAGCAATTCTCGTCGTTGTTCGTTGTCTCATCATATTATACAACAGATGCAAATAATAACGTATTAACTGACCGATGGCAATAGAACCTTCAGGACGTGTTAGACGTTTACCATTAGTTCAGATGTTTTTTTCGAATCTTAGTGACAATATATGCTGCTGGTGTTGTTAGCCGGCGAGTGTGGATTTGCGGTGGGCCCCTAACGGAGTGTAATATCTAATTTGACGTCTCTTACAGAGCTGCTAAACGCATTTCATTGCGCTTGGGTTCCCTATCCTACGTATTGACTTCTTGCCTCCGCAATGAGCTTGAGCATCTGGTCGGCCTGAGTTTGAATTTCGGGGTCGGAGCTTGTTACTCGTGCACTCCATTTGCTATATTCTTTATTCAGATGCCGACGAGCTTTTTCCTTATTCATATCTGATGTAACACCGAGGATGGTTTCTACATCCAAAACTTCATGCATATCGACAGGGAGGACTTTCTCCACCATTTCTCGAAACTTATCCGTATCAATATCGAGCCAGTTTGCCAGGTCTTTCAAGACAGTCAATTCTTCTTTGGTAACTGAGCTGTTAGCCTGTGCTACATACAAGCAAAGATTCAATATGTCATATCGGACTGCGAGAGGTGCAATTCCGACAATCTCTCTACAAATATCATAGTTGTTAAGTTGATTTCCATCGCGGAAAAACGCAATTGTTTCATTCAACGCCTTTTCAAGTTTACGCCGTTCTTTGTTGGATGCCTCGGACAGGTCAATATTGTCCCTTGCCCAGTTTTTGATAAGTTCAACCTCACAGTCGTACAGCTTGTTATCTGCGGCACTTACTGCGAATGCCAGTGTTACAGCAAGGGTTTTTGCGCGTTGGACGTTTTCCTGCAAATCAAGATGGCCGAAATCGCGATTGTGATAAGTAAAATAGCAGCGGGCCCAGGCAAGCTGTTCACCACCTTCAGCAGGGAATATTGATGTAATGAACATTAGTTCTCTTTTTCCTTTGCGGGGAAGTGCCAGCCAGTCAAGACGCAACAGGGCAATGGACGTCCAGTCTGATATGGTCGTGACCTGGTGCGGAAGCTTACCAAGTTTAGCATTGTAACAGAAAACAGATGAATCCGGCATTTGCCACTGTCTAACCAGGGCTTGTACTGGTTCGCCTTGAGATTTCGGTTCAGTTACGTCCACAATGGAAATGCTCAAGTTTGCGGAACTTACGTCCTGTGGGGCATGGATTGAACCGCAAATTTCCACGCTAAAAGCATCAGAATCGCTATTATTCTCTTGCTGCTTTGTCAGTTGAACACGGCAATTAAGAACAGTCAAATCGAGCTGAGCGGAAGACTCTATACTGCTTGGGTTGGGGTTTGCTTTGGGCGAAACCGAGACCTTGATATAATTAATTAAACCGGAAAAGCTGAAGTTACTAATTAAATCCCCTGACCTTAAACGACTTACCAATTCGGCAAGCTTGGTGCGATTAATTAAACTAAAAAGAATCATTGACGCAGATGCTGCTACCCCAATCAAAATTGGTATCAGAAGTTTGGCCATTTACTTACCTGCGCGTTTCGTTACTCAACTTTGAAGGACTTCAATCGCTTATTCTTTTCTTTTACGTCGCCCTCGGACATTTCGCCATCCTGGTCTATGCATAAATCGACTTCAAGGGCTTTGCCGGATTCAACATCTTCGAATCTGCAGTGCATTCTCTGGTTGGCATCATAGCTGTAAGTAACCTTAATAGGTTGGTTGGCGGGCCTGTTCGGAGGAAGCTTAAATTTATGCGTTGCAATCTTATTTACGTACTCGACAGCAGTATCTTCCCCCTGGGTTATTGCTACCTCAAGGTCTGTTTGTCCCTCAGTGAGGGTATAGAACGTTTGTGAGCTTTCACAGGGCAACGGTGTATTTTTCTTCAAAATGATACGATTCTCAATTACACGTCGGCCTGTTTCCTCGTCAACAGGAGCGCAAATAGTACCATAACTGTGGTTGCAGACATCAGTGAGGTTAATGTCTTTCAGTCCATTGGAGACGCCCGCCGGCACAACATCGGATTTTTCTCTGAGCATTGTCAATCCGGCATATAAAGCGGCACCAAGTGCGACACATTCATCTACATTCACCGCCGTCTCCGGTGCGGACCCGAACATTTTCTCCAAGCGCTGCAGGACCAATGGTATTCTGGTGCTGCCGCCTACCAACAGTACCTTGTCAATTCCGGAAGGTTTCAGACCAGCCTCCTCAAGCGCCACTTCAACGAGAATATCTGTACGAGACATCAGCGAAGAAATGGCCTCTTCGAACATCTCGCGTGTAATTTGCACTCTCATACTGCCCGCCGGGCCGTAGAGCATCTTTTTGGCAACAGGACGCCGCGACAATGTCTTTTTAATATCTTCGGCCTCATCTTCATATTTCGCTCTATCCTCATCGGAGTCAATCAGCTCGGTACCGAATTTGTCTCTGTAGTTCTGCTCCAACAACTCCAATATTTTCTGGTCAAAGTCAATGCCGCCAAGGGCGTGGTCGCCCTGTGAGCAAATAATATCCATTTGATGACCGTTGACATCCATTACTGTTACATCGAAGGTTCCTCCGCCGAGGTCATATACGAGGACCTTTCCGGAAACCTTTCGCGTGGTGGCATAATACAAGGCGGCAGCCACAGGCTCATTGACAATTCCAATCACGTTCAGCCCGGCCATAGTCCCTGCGTCCATGGTCGCTTTCCTGCGAACCTCGTCAAAGTGGGCGGGAACAGATAGAACGACATCATGGATTTTGTCACCCCCGGCCGAGCAGTCCTGCTTGAGCTTTTTCAGAATCAACGCGGACAATTCCACAGGCGTCCAGTCCTTATTATCAATACGCTTGTGATATTTCGGGTCCCCCATGTTCCGCTTTATCCAGCGAACGGACCTTTGAGCATTTAGCCGCCGTGAGTTAATAGCTTCGATTCCCACCCGGATTATATCGGAGTTTTCTTCGTCGAAGAAAATCGCAGACGGCGTAAGCCTTTCACCATCGGCATTCGGGACTATTTCGGGTTTCCCGATAGCATTGAGAGTCGCTAACGCTGAGAAAGTTGTTCCCAAATCTATGCCTACTATGTTAGCCATTTTATACCCCTTATTTTTCTGAGCCCCCGGTTTTGACTTATTATCAAACCTAACCAAAGAGCTTAACCTGAGCCGTACGTACTATTTTGATATTATCCTCGTTAATAAAGTATTGATAACCTGGTCTAATAACTTTTGCAATTCTGCCTTTCTGCTTCGACTTGTCACAGCGTTGCTTGTCTTTAACGGCCTCGGCGTTCTTCTCCTGGCCGCGATAAACACTGTTTACTTCAGGCTCAAATTGCTCAATACCACTTGACTCTAAAGCAAATACCATCTCATCTTTTATGTCCTCAAGATATTCGGTCTTAGCACCTTTGCTGGAGAGCCGGATGATACGGTTTTCCAGGTTGTCAATGCAGCGGATGATTCGCAGGCAAAAAGTCTTGATAATATTCCAGTCATACCCATCCTGAAGTTTTTCCACTCTCTCCTGCTGGCAGGAAGCATATTCACGAATGGCTGAGACCTGTTGAGCAAGGTCTTTAAGGGTACTATCAAGCGGTTTCGAATGCTTGAGTATGGCCTGCTGAACACTTTGTGCCGTCCGTTCTTCCAACTTCTTAGTTTGGGCTTTGAGCGAATCCTCAAGTCTTGCTATAGAATCAACGGTTTTCTCATCGGAAAGCAAGACGGCAATTTTCTCAGCATTGTCATCTGAGTAAGTTCCCAAATGCTTTTTGGCCCGTTTGCGGTCCCGGTTATCAGAGCGGGATTCGCTTTTCGTTGCCTGCACCTGCCCGACGCAGGTGGGCACAGGTGAAAGAGCCGCCTGGCCCTCATTAAGTTTGGACTTACGCTTGCCCAAATTCCGAAGAACTCTCGAATATTTCTCAAGCCGGTTTTGCTGTTGATTCGGTATTTGCTCTTGCTCCTGTTCTTCTTCCTCCTTTTCGGTGTCGGTCTCAGCCGACTTCTCGTCGCTGGTCTTTGTTCGCCTTCTAAGAACATCGGTTAAATACTTCTTTAAGTCGGACAAACCTCTAATAAGACGCCGACCCAACCATACTAACAGGTACCAGGCAAAAATTGTCCCGCCCATAGATATACAGACAATAGAGCCTGTAAGAGCAAACTCACTCAACTGTTCTTGCCATAGTTGAGTTTCTGAGTTGCCTTCGTCATATTCATCCAATCCGAAAGGCAGTTGGGTTGGCTCTTCCGGGAACGACTGAAACCATTCAGTATATTGCTCGAGAAACTCACCAGTTTCTGAATCATACTTCGACTCATAGTCAGCAATTCTCTGTTGCTGCTTTCTTTCCTCGACAAGAAACCACCCAAGCATGGCGGTACCGGCAAGGAGTAATACTAAACCAAGAATAACAAATTTCTTATGCATAATTTCAAATCTTAATCGTGAACCATTCTGTAGAGTTCAAAGTATTAGTCTATTTCTTTTTACACTTTTTACTCTGACTATGATTCTCATCTTCGTCTGAGACGACATCGGATGTTATGCTGCAAGCTTCGGTTACCCTCAGCACCTCTTCTATTGTTGTCAGGCCCCGCTTTACTTTTACAAGTCCATCGTCAAACAAACTCAGCCGTCCGCTTTCACGAAACACCCGACGCATATTATTAATCGATGAGTCGTTGTTAATCATGTCCCTGAACTTCTCATCAATAACCAACAGCTCGTAAATACCAATACGTCCTATGTACCCGGAGCC
>JADFJC010000103.1 GCA_022566315.1 Planctomycetota bacterium | reverse complement strand
GATGGGAAGCTGACCTGCTGGGACAGCGAGATGACAGCCGAGCGAATCGCCAAGGGACAGTCTGTGCCTGGAAGGCCCGCTGATCGCCGACGGTACGGCTTGGCCGGTGCTCTCGAGCGCGATGGGGCAGTGCGATGGGTGTCCGACCTGGGCGAGCCGAAAGAATTTGAGGTAGTGTCACTGGCTGTTTGTCCCACTTCGGTTGTGGCAGTGGTGAAATATCAGGTTCGAGCTCGGGCCCATCCGCAATGGTCCCTCGTGGCGCTCAATTCCCAAAACGGTACTCCGTATGGGTTCTGGCGACACCTCTTACCTTCCAAACCTTTGCCTGGCGGATTGCTGGTCGGCAGGCAGGGCCAGGTCATCGTAACGATGTTTAACGGTAATATTCGCAGCTTTGGACCACAGCGGCCACGGCGACCGCAATCTGATAGAGCGGGAGCAAGACGAGATTAATAGACCAATGAGGAACTCGAGTTTTTGCGAAAAACTTGGGTTGCAGATGTATTTATAAAGTGGTTGAAGGCCAAACATTTCGGTCTTGCGGCCTTCACATATACGATCCCGATAAATCGTGATAAGGCGAATCGGGCTCGGGTAAAATGATTAGCCCGCTGCTTTTATCATACGGGCCAAACCAGTCCCGCAGTCAGGACAGTGATAGTATGCCCGTTTAATTTTTATCCACCCGAAAAGAGAGTGTATGGCTCTGGGACGATGCAGCAGTCCTTTTCTGTTATGAATTCGCTATTTTTAGTACCTTTAGTTCATAAGGCTGTATCTGCAGCAACATATCCGGATCGATCACATTTTGTCGCCCAGTTTGGGGATCAAGTAAAAATCGCCGCCCCTCGGCTGAGGCTGTCAGCCTGAATGTGATATGCTCTTGGCCTTCGTTGAAGACTATGTAGTAGTGGACTCTGTCTTTTACAACATGGCGCACCCTGATATCCGGCGTGGCAGGCAAAACGCGGACGTCCATAGGTATCAAGCTATTGATTTTCTGAAGCAGTAACGTCTCAGTCTTTGCTTTTTCCCAACGGATAAGACGGCCGGTGTGCTCTAAAACTTGCAGCGCTTCTTTTGCTCTTGAAGGTGGATCAAACTCAACAATTAGTGCCTGGTAATGCATGCCTGCAATGTGAATACCGTCTGGCCTTACGTGGGCATCCTCCCACAGGTGTCTGGCTTCAAGGTAGTTGAAGTCACGCTGGTTCTGAAAGCAGACCTTGGCGGCTTGCCACGGCAGGTGGTCATTAAGGCCGAGGATCGCAAGTGTGCAGACGTGTTTGCTGTCAGTATTCAGCCAACACAGACGGCGACATGCATCAGCAAAGAGTTTATACTGCCCCCACCAGGGACTATTAGGACCAACATCAGGTGGACGCTCGTCAATACGGGGACCGCGAATCGAGTAGTAGAAAGCGTGTGGAGCCAGCATGTTGCAGCCACGCACAATCAGCCAGCTGGTCAGCCATTTCATCTCGTCGAAAGTAAAGTTATGCCCGTAAGCTCCACAGTATTCATTCAAGTTGCGTCTGCGCCCGAGATGGATCATTGCTGAAGAAGCACACTTGCCCTGAGTTGATTGTGAGCCCTCCAAAGCGCTGGCTCGGCCCGGTTCAATATAACGCCAGACAATGTCTTGTCCCGGTATGTGAAAATGCCTCAGATGTCCGATGTCGTCAGGGGCGGCCGGGTGACCGGTCAGAGCGATGCCATGTGAGTCGCACCATTGATTGATCTGTCTGTAAAACGTCTCTTCAAGTCTTGCTTGCAGGGCGCGAAAGTAATCGCGTCGATGTTGTTCCGCATTGGGTTCATCCTTGTACCAAAGCGCGGGAAGATGGGGAGTGAAGTCATAGCCAAGAAATCGATTCACGTGTTCGAGTATGCCCGTTGTGCCGGGTACAGCACCTCGCTCGGAACGTTTGGCAAAGAAAGATGGTTCGTCTGTGAATATGGCATGGATTGTTTTGCGGAAGTGATCTTTAAACTCGTCGTAGTAACGCTGGTATACCAGGCGGATAAAACACGCCACAGCCTGTGGGTTAAGAATATCAGCTGCAGGCGGCATGTTCTCGGGGACCTCCTTATGGTCCGCTCGCCGTTGTGGGTCGTCCTCAAGAAAGTGCAACCCGCGAATAACAGAATACCCATCTCTGATAGCCCTATCGACAACAGCTATCCGGTGTCCGTTTCGCCTGCGTCTAATAATGGCCACCAGGTTCTGGCCCTGGGTCAGTTCAGGTTCACCATTTGCGCCGATATGTATGTAGTGTTTCTTCGTGCCTGGTCCTGTCTCATCCAGGTCAATGGCAAAAAGACCACGTGTTCGAAAGGCGGTGTTTTCTTTAATAACCTGTCCGCTGGATGAGCCGCTCGGATACATACCCTCATCGTACAAAAGGACCCACATGTGATGTTTGGCTGCCTGTTCAATGGCAAAACGCATGAACTCAATCATATTCTTGCTCATCCAACCGATACTTTCCGGCAATCCTGCCCGTGGATGAATCAAAAATCCATAGACACCATGTGCCCGAAAATCTTCAATTTGGCGTGCAATCTCTCGCTTCGAGAGTGCGTCGTTCCAAAACCAGAATGGACACAGAGAGAACTCAACCGGTGTGTCTAACCACCCGGCAGAGGGTTTAGCACGATAAGCCTTTTTCCTTTTGCGGCCCACACCATTCGCGACGGTCCCAGTGGTCACTCCGAGAGCAGCCATCCCAGTAGATATAAGGAAACACCGCCGATCCATTGAGCTTCTGGCTTGTGGATTTATCCGGCTCATTCTTTGGCAATCTCCAGTTCGGTTCCGATACGCTATTGTTATAACACACACTCTTGCCTCGGTCAACTTGTATAGGATATCGGAGTGATAAGGAAACAGCCAGGCCTTTGCCTAAGGTTGCACACGCCGCAGGAAAAGGACACGAGTCTGGGTTTGACAATTTCAGGGCGGTTTTACAGGACACAAATATTGCATTTTATCGATATTTGTGTTTAACTGGTACCATTACTGTTAACTGGTAAGCCCAAAAGCATCGTCATAATGATTTGAAAAGGAGAAAGAAATGTCCAGAAGGTCTGTGTCTTTGTTGTCCGTTGCGTTAATGTTTTCGCTGATAGCAGGGAGTTCATCCAGCCTTCTTGCGGTCGAAAAGAAGCAGCCGGTCGATTGGGTGGACCCGATACTTGGAACCGCAAGCTCAAGGTGGATGCTTTATCCCGGCCCGAGTATGCCTTTTAGCATGGTGAAACTCAGCCCTGACAATCAAAAGCATAGCTGGAAGGCCGGATATGAGTACACGATTGAGAACATCGCCGGCTTCAGTCACATTCATTCGTGGACGATGGCCGGCCTGCTGACAATGCCAATTACAGGGAAACTTCAGACAGTCCCTGGGCCGGAGAATGACCCGGACAAAGGGTACAGATCAAGATTCAGCCACGATACCGAGGTTGCATCTCCGGGATATTACGCTGTAACTCTTGAAGATTACGGCATTCGGGCAGAGCTGACTTCGACAACCAGAGCCGGCTTTCAGCGATATACATTTCCTAAAGCGGACGAAGCTTATATTCTCTTCGACCTTAAATTCCCCACAGAGTATGGATTTGAAGTCTTAGATGCCTGCATTAAAAGAGTAAGTGATGTGGAGATTAGTGGTTATTCCAAACAGCAGGCCGGCAGAGGGGCCAAATGGAATGAGTACACTGTTTACTTTGTAGTAAAATTCAGTAAGCCTTTCGATTCTTTTGGAGGTTGGACGGGCGAGACGATCCATCACGCTGTCAATAAAGTTGCCGGCAAGGGGGATATTGGCGCTTTTGTGAGTTATTCGACATCCAGGGACGAAGTCATCAAGATAAAGTCCGGTATTTCGCTTGTAAGTATCGACCAGGCCCGCCTGAATCTGGAAACCGAGATGTCGCGATTCGGGTGGGATTTTGACGCTGTTAGAAATTACGCCCGCAGCACGTGGAATGATTTATTGAGTAAAATTGAGGTTGAGGGAGGCACTGAAACCGACAAAATTAAGTTCTACACGAATCTGTACCGTTCCTATTGTGCTCGGACGATATTGAGCGATGTCAACGGCAAATATGTGGATATGTATGAGAAGGTGCAGCAGTTGGAAGACCCGGACTCGCCTGTATATGGTTGTGATGCCTTCTGGAATACTTTCTGGAACCTGAATCAGTTGTGGACGTTGGTAACGCCGGACATGGCAAATAAGTGGGTCAAGTCTCTGCTGGAAATATATGATCGAGGAGGATGGCTGGCGAAAGGTCCTACCGGCATCGAGTATTCCAGCATTATGGTGGCATCGCACGAGATAGCTCTGATTGTAAGCGCATATCAAAAAGGCATTCGGAATTTCGATGTTGAGAAAGCATACAAAGCAATGAAGCACATTCAGACCGAACCGGGGCGGCCTCATGAAGGCGGTGGTCACGTGGGCAATCGGCAATTGAAATCCTACAAAGAGCTTGGATATGTGCCTGTGGAAAATGGACCTGTGTCCAACACTCTGGAGTATGCTTACGATGATTGGTGCGTTGCTCAGATGGCAAAAGCTTTGGGCAAAAAGGACGATTACGAATACTTTACCAAGAGAGCCTACAATTACAGACATGTATTTGATTCTGCAGTAGGATACATGCGTCAGAAGCACAGAGATGGCTCATGGGTTAAAGATTTTTCACCTTACTCCGGAAAGGGATTTGTTGAAGGAAATTCTTGGCAGTACACCTGGTTTGTCCCCCACGATGTAAAAGGTCTGATAGAACTTATCGGTAAGGAAGAATTCAATCGAAGATTAGAAGAAGGATTCGAGAAGTCTCGTAAAAGTAATTTTAATGCGACGCACGACCGTTTCGCGGATTATCCCATTAACCATGGAAATCAGCCGAATATGCAGGCGGCTTATCTTTTCAATTTCTCCGGTACTCCGTGGTTAACCCAGAAGTGGGCCAGAGGGATAACCGAGCACTATTACGGGACAGGCCCAATTGACGGCTATCCGGGAGATGAGGACCAGGGCCAGATGGGAGCCTGGTATGTGATGAGCGCTATGGGGTTGTTCGAAATGGATGGAGGTGCGGCAGCCGAACCTACTTACGAGATTGGCAGCCCGATATTTGACAAGGTTACTATTTATCTGGATGACAGGTACTACAAAGGTGGCAAGTTTGTAATCGAAGCCAGGAACAACTCAAATAAAAATAGATACATCCAGTCTGCAACGCTTGACGGAAAGCCTTTGAACAAACCTTGGTTTTACCATCGGGAGCTTGTGGATGGCGGTAAGTTAGTTCTTCAAATGGGTCCTAAGCCAAATAAACAGTGGGGCAGCAAACCCGAAGCGGCTCCACCTTCGATGACGAAGTAGAGTTAGTGAATATAACCGCCCAAGGAACGTGATGCACTTGATGTTGTTTCAGAACAGCGATGAAAACTATTGGTCCTTAGGACTTGTTCCTTGATCCCCCTCACCTTTCCCAGAAAACCCGAAACGCCAAGCCCCTTGCCTTGACAGCGGTCGTTCAATATCAGAGTTATGGTGTGAGGCAAACAGACAACCAAACATAGAGACATAATACGACTAAGATATAATGCGTAATATAGCCACACGATTGCACAGAAAAATCAAAAACCAATTTTGACCATTTAGCAGAATTATATAATCCGTGATTTGTCTCGTGCTTTCTCATACTCCGTGGAGATTACAGCTTGCGAGAAGTGTTTCGATTGAAGGAAAACTCGACTTTTGCCTTTGCCGGTTTCCCGTTGATCTCCAACACAGGAAAGGCGAGGAAATTGATTGACCCCGAAGCCGGGCCCGGTTCAAACACAAGGTCGCGGCCGCGGCTGAGTTCGATGCGGTTTGCCGGATGGTGGCCGAAGTAATAGGTAGATAGGCTGGAACACTTGTCGCCCTCGCTGATATCAACGGGCCACCACCTGCCGTCGGTGTAGAACTCTGCCCAGCAATGATAGCCGTCTATCCCGCCTTCATTCCTCTCCGAAGGGATTGCCGCACCAATGGCGAAGCGTGCAGGAATACCGACGGCCCTGGATAAGGCGATGAAGTAGGAATGAAAATCTGTACAATTACCGGTGCGTGCGTCACACGCATAGACGGCATCGCCTTTTCCCCAGCCGGAGCCGAACTTCATGTAGCGCATTCGGTCTATGACGTGGTCGTAAAGGGCCCGCGCACGAACGAGGTCACCATTCTTGCCCTCAACGACCTTCTCGGCAATGCTGCGGAATCTCTCATTGGCCGGCACAAGGCGCTCCGGGTCAAGATATCGCTCGGGGGCCGTTGTTTGCGCTGGATAAACACCTTTCTCAAAGCGCAGTATCTGACACCGGATCGCGATGGTTTTTCCGCTGTCTTCCGGGCCAAGTGTCAGAAAAAGTACGCTGTTTCCATGTTCATGCTCCTGCAATATTTGCCACTTTCCCGGAGCTTTGATGGACTTCATTTCTACTGTCTGGAATGAGTCCGTGGTCGGCAGCGGAATCCACATGCGGGCAGTGTCGGTTATCTCCGGCAGTGTCGCCCGGTATAGAAACTCGAACTCGTCATGGCCGTTGATTACCCCAAGCAAGTGTGGCGGTGCTTCCTTCACGGGGACGCGGTGCCATGTTTTGTCCCGCCTCTGCTTCCACACATAAAGGGGTTGGCCGTTGATCTTGTGGACCGTGGTTTCCGTGATGGTCATCGCGCCCGGCTCGCCGGCAAGGAAGAAATCCACATCATAAACATCTCCGTCGGCGCTCGCCAAATCCACGCAGGCGAAATGGCGGCGTGGACCCAGTTTCGCCAGGTACTCGGTGTGGACGCGGACCAGCCTAAGCCGGAGTTCTCCCCCATCGAAGGGGAGTTTGAAATATCCTTCACCTAAGCGGGTTTGTTCTTCGATGTGTTTTTCGATACCATCCTGTATATCCTCTGTTACCACGTTAGGTGCAGAGCCGGACGAGCCTTGCTCATCATCCCGCGACGTATCGCAGCCCGCAAGTACAGCGCATACTACTACCGCTACCGGTATTGCCTTTTGCCAGTTCATAGCAGACCTTTCATCCCCGAACTGCATGCAGCAGTCAAGAGCGTGAACATCATTTCGGATGCTCCCAGGATGGATATTACCCGTCCGGAGTTTCCTCAGCCGGAGTTTCCTCGGTCGGGTGTTCCCCGGCCGGATGTTCCCCGTCCGGAGTTTCCTCAGCCGGAGTTCCCTCGGTCGGGTGTTCGCCGGCCGGATGTTCGCCGTCCGGAGTTTCCTCAGCCAGAGTTCCCTCGGTCGGGTGTTCGCCGGTCGGATGTTCGCCCTTTTGTTTGCAACCCGTCAGGCCAAACGAAACAACTGCGGCAATCAGCATCAACACAAGTACCTTTTTAACCTTGTTCATCTTTATCGATTCTCCTTTCGTGTTTATAGCTCACGACTTCCATAACATAGAGCCTGCCATCTAATTTTCTATATCCTTGCCCAGCTATGTCACTGAGCTTCATTTCTAACATAATACCAAAATACACCTAAAATCTCAAACTTCATAGCTGTTTCCCGAAGATTTACAACCATATTACAACTGGGCAACTTATTATATGCCAATTCAACAAAAATGTTCATTTTATAAGTTCTTTAGAATTAGTGAGTTACTGAAAACATGAAATTTGTGAACATTTTCAATGTCCGAAACGTTTTAATTCATTCTCAGCAAAAAAACGGGGAAATTTGCGGCCTTTCAGTACATGTAGATTATTGGTGGCCAATCACCGGAGCTTTCAACTTTAGCAAAGTCGAGCTAATCCTTGAATAACATCCGCCAGTCCTGTCCTTTGGCGAGCCACTCGAGGTTGAAGCGAGCTACGGCCACGCTCTCGTAAAGCTTTTTCTTCCCCCGTTCGAAAAGCAAATAAATGTTGCCATCCTGTCCGGCCGCCAACGATGAATAGGCACTTGGGCCTTCATACACCAGCCTCTTTACCGGCCAGGTTTTTGCGCCATCGAAGCTCGCCCATACTGTCATACGCACGCGTGTAGATCCCGGGTTGTCCGGCGTGCTGAACAGCAATATATCCTTCCCATCGGTTGCTTCCCGAGGCATCCGCACTAACCCTGCATTGCATCCGTAGCTGGGCTTGGTGCCGTACTTGAAGTAGAATGGTTGGCCGACTTCGTAGAGGTGTTCAGAGACCTCCCAATCCGTCCACATGTGCCCACCGTCGTAGCTCCAGGCGATTCGCCTGCGATGGTCAACTGCCATGTGAGAGCGGGAGTTGTAGTAGATGTTGCCGTTCGACAGCTCGGCCAATGTTCCTTCACCGGTCCCGCTTTGCACCGGTCCGCTCGTCTGCCAGGTCCTTCCCCCATCGTCGCTGTAGATAGCCGTGTTGTGGTTGTACGGCCACCACTCCTGGTTATTGTTGCCTTTGGGGGGTTGGATCCGGGCGGGCATCAGCAGCCTGCCCTTGTGCTTTCCGTAACGCAGTGTAACTCCCGATTCCGAACAAGTTGTTTGCACAGGAATACCATCCGGTGTCCCGTGACCGACCGCATTAGGCTTAATGACGATCTCTTCTCTTTTCCAGGTTTTACCCTGGTCGCGGCTTCGCCACAGGTAGCCACCCTTAGAGTTAACCATCATCACATCCCCGCTGTTGTAGTCAACGATCGCGCTGCCCCCGGAATCAGGGCCCACTTCTTGAATAGACCCCCAGCTCCTGCCGTTATCCTCGCTGCGGCGGAGCAGTTGGCCGGATTTTGCAAAGGCCAAGACCGTTCCGTCAGTAGTTACCACGATGTTCGGGATGCGCACTGACTCAAAGAGGTCCTGCACCTCGAAAACGGGTGTAACCTTCGGTATATTTTCTTCTTTCTCAGCGAGACTTCCGTTTGAAAGCAGCAGGACGGCCAGAAAACTCATCAGAAAAACTCTATTAGCTTTATTCAACATATGTTCCTCCTGTCAGGATTGGCTCTCGTCCATCAAATTACTCCAAATATTTCCCATCGTCATCTACTTCACCCATCCCGATTTTATCGGGATTGAAAATAAATCCTCTGTCATCCAAAAAGATTTTTCCGCCTGCGTAGTTCAGCAAAAACATCAACAGTTGTGGCGTTTGGCATGTCAAGCGCTGCTCTGATTTCAGGGTCATCTGCTCGCAGGAATACATTGGTTGCTTTTTCCTGGCCGATGCTCGATGGCACTGTGGGCTTGCATAGTTTCTGCCATTCCTTGATTCCTTGTAAGCATTTTTTCACAACTTTGTTATCCGGCTCGATTGTGAGGGCAAATTCATAGTTTTCCTCTGTGTAATCATGCCCGGGATATATAAGAGTGTCATCTGGTAGAGCAGCTATTTTCTGCAGTGAATCCCACATAGTCGAGGCATCACACCCGATAGGCCTGCCGCAGCCGCCTATGAATAAAGTGTCGCCTGTAAATAGTACACCGCTGTGCTTGTCGGATGGTTGCACGTAGTAACAGACTGAGTCCCGAGTATGGCCGGGCGTAGCGATGACTTGAATGTTCACCCCGATTTTATCGGGGTTAAGAATTTCAGCTTTTTCTGGCGCCAACGCCTTGCAGCCAGTTTTCTTTTTGAGGTCTTCCATACCTGCAGTGTGGTCGAAATGACGATGTGTGATTAATACGTGGGTGAGATTCAGATTTTGTTTTTCTAATGCCTTGAGCACAACTCCGGCATCACCCGGGTCAACCACGAATGTATTGTTCTGGTTATAACGATAGAGGTAGATATAATTATCACCGAGAGCAGGTATTGTGATTACTGGTTCCATAGGCATTCTACTCTTAAGTCTATATTGACAAATCTTAGGGTTGAAGAGTTTGTGAGTCAAGTATAAACAGCCGTGCAAGAGTAGAGGAAGAGGGCTGGGATGCAATTTTCTTGTTCCCGTACGCCGAGTGCGAAGCTATAATGTGAAGCAGAAAGGCTGGGTAGCTTCAGTGCATCATAGGTCAGGTGCTTTAAGAACCTATCCAAATAACCCGCTCTATTGCGTCCGGCTGTAGATAGCAGATTAGGTATCGGGAGTTTTTTATGGAAGCCAGGAACATCAACCGTCGTAGTTTCTTGAGAAAGACAACCGCCATAGCTCTGGGAACAGTAGGCTTCCCATACGTTGTTTCCTCGTCGGCCTTGGGCGGAGCCGGCAATATTGCTCCAAGTGAGCGACTTACGATGGGCGCTATTGGCCTGGGTGGTCAGGGTATGCACAATCTGCGGAATTTTCTTACCTGTGATGATCTGCGCATCCTGGCTGTTTGCGACGTCGATACGAACCACCGGAACAAGGCAAAGGAAACAGTGGATTCAACGTACGGCAACGGAGACTGTGCAGCATACGACGATTTTTACGAAATACTCATTCGCGATGACGTTGATACGGTGCTCATAGCAACGCCGGACCACTGGCATGCCATTATTTCCATTGAAGCCGCGAAGGCCGGCAAAGACATCTATTGCGAAAAACCGATTTCGTTGACCATCGCTGAAGGTAGGGCTGTCGCTGATACGATGAAGCGATTAGGAACTGTCTATCAGTCCGGTACCCAACGACGCAGCAACGGCTGTTTTCGTTTTGCTGTGGACATCGCTCGCAGCGGTATGCTCGGCCAGCTTCGTACCCTGCATTGCTACTACCATAACGGCCCGACATGTCCTCCACAGAAGACCGAACCTGTTCCGAAAGGCTTTGACTATGATACATGGCTCGGGCCCGCTCCCTTTGAGGCGTACACAACCAAAAGATGTCACGGCAGTTTTCGATGGATATACGATTACTCCGGCGGACAATTGACCGATCTTGGAGCGCACTTTAATGATCTGGCCCAGTGGGCGAATGACAGTCAATACACAGGCCCTACAGAGTACGAAGGCTGGGCCGAGTTTCCCAGGGACGGTCTATTCAATACGCCCCTGCGTTTCGAGGTAGTTGCAACATACCCCGACGGTGTAAAGATGATCTATCACGACGAGACCGAGCCTGGCCGAGGCCCCAGAGGAAACAAATTCGTCGGCACCGAAGGCTGGGTCAGCGTCGATGACACCGGCAAGATCACTGCATCGAGCAAAGCTATTATGCGGAAGGTCAACTTTATGCAGAAAGGCTATGCGTACATGACAGGCCATCATCGCAATTTTCTCGATTGCGTCAAGACTCGCAGCCTGCCGATATCCAATGCCGAAGTGTCGCATCGCTCGGTAACGACTTGTCACGCCGGTAATATCTGTCTGCGGTTAGGACGCAAACTGCGATGGGACCCGGACATTGAGCGATTTCTCGATGACGACATGGCCAACAGGATGCTTGCAAGAACGATGAGATCGCCATGGTCTTTGTAGTAGCCCGTACTATCCAAAAAACTGCGTTTCTAACCTTTTCATAAACCAACCTGCTAATCCGCTGAATCTCCTTGTAATCGCTGCACATCCCGTCTTTCATAATCTGCGGTGTAATTCCAATCATGTGAGCATGCCTGAGTTTGGAATTGGCTTCGATTGCTTTAAGCATTTGCATTCGGAAGGTTTGGAGTTCTCCCTTTGCAACTGTCAAACGGGCAGATTTATGGAACAGGGCAAGTACTTATAAATCACATACTTAATCGAATATCCCCGGTGCGACTCGAACGCACAACCTCTGGCTCCGGAGGCCAGCGCTCTATCCAATTGAGCTACGGGGACACAAATCAGTACCATATCTATTACGCCAAAACGGCATGTAAGTCAAGAATATAACCGGCTGTGGGTGTGATAGACCTTTTCGGTCATACGCAAAATCCGCTGTTTTGTATTTTCTATCCGCAGATTTCGCGTCTTTATGTTATAATAATATATGTCTTATAGCGAAAGGGTGGTAATCGAATGTTAACGAATAAAGGTTTTCTCTCCCCTGAAGCGGTTTTGGTTCTGCTGCTGTCGTTTTTTATCACGTCCGGCCCGATACTTGCAGGCCCAGCGGATTTCAACATTGATGGTGTTTTTGAAGCGTCCCTTGACCTGCCCCGGATTTTGTTCTTGTTGAAGACAGACGCCAATGGACCTGCTCTGGAATATATGGGTAATTTTGAAATAAATTGGGCATTCCTCGACACAGGAGCTTCCGGAATCTTACTTTCACGCGAAACAATTGAATATCTGCAAATATCTGTTGACCCCACTGGTCAATACTCTGATGTTGGCATCGGCGGAATCGAATTCTTTGACGTCTCTGTTCCTTTATATATTGGCACAGCCGCTTATGATGACCCCGACCCCTCTGACCAAGAGCACTATACTCTCTCAGGACCCTGGCGCTTTCAGGTTACACAAGATTATGCCGACCTATGGCCTAATGAACCACTTGACCTGCTCGGTATGCCGGTAATGTTTGGCAAAACAGTCGTGCTAAACTCCCGCGGTCCAAGCAACTTAGAATTCTTCTCGGCTGATATCAGAGAACCGAACGACCCGACAATACCTGAAGTTGATTTCACCGTACCGTTGAGATTTGAAAAATATATTACGCCCAAAGACCCCTGTAATATCCCTCCTTTGCCGGTCTTTGCTTACAATCCGGTTATCGACAACATCACAACTGAGTACAACGGCAACAGCTTTACCGGAACCTGGCTTCTGGATACAGGAGCCACCATAAGCTTAATATCTGTGGCACAAGCGGCGGCCTTAGGGCTTACCGACCCTGACGGCAACACGCTCATTGACCCTGACTTTACCATCCCGATTGGAGGCATTGGCGGTCAAATTATAGTGCCGGGCTTTGAAATTGATAATCTCATAATACCGACTCTTAACGGCTACAATCTTGTTTTCAATAACGCACGTATTGGTGTCAAAGACATTGGAATCGTTGACGAAATCACCGGTGAGCCTATTATTCTTGACGGCATCTTTGGAAGCAATTTCTTTTGTGCAACAATAAATATATCCACATGGGAACTCCGTGACACAGCGTTTGACACAATAGTTATCGATATGTACAACGGCCTGCTGGGTTTCGATGTCAACGATGCTTACCCATTGCCGAGCTGTGGCGACGCACAGCACCCCCAGCCGACGGCTGACCTTACCGGTGATTGTAAGGTAAACTTTCTCGATTTACTGGCTTTGTCTGAAAATTGGCTCCGCAATAACTGTAACGCCGGTAATGCTTTCTGCAACGCTGCGGACATAAACAAAAACGGCAAAACTGATTTAGCCGATTACACAGTTCTGGTCGAACAATGGCGCAATTCACCCTTTAGCCCTACTTGCGGCGATGCTGAACACCCCTGGCCCCAGGGTGATTTGAACCGGGATTGCTCTGTTGATTTCCAGGACCTGCGAATCCTCGCCCGCGAATGGCTTAACGAATGCAACTGGCTCAATTGGAACTGTTCCGGTACGGACCTGAATTCAGATAAAATTATAAACTTTGCCGACTACAGTGAGTTCATCAACGGAATGTGAAATAAAATAAGATATTGGCTGAATTACGATAACTTCATTCTATTAAAACAATTACAGATAACATCGTGCCGAATGAGAGGGTAGGGTGCGATATTTCGCACCACTTTGACTATACAACCATTTTTAAATACTTATTGGGTAAAATGTTAAGAACTTTACTCAATTCTTCTATGCTA
>JADFJC010000222.1 GCA_022566315.1 Planctomycetota bacterium | reverse complement strand
CGCTCAAAGCTGAACCATCCTGAACATCCATTGTAGCAGCATAGGGCGGGTCAACAAAAACAAGGCCATACTTTTGCCGGTCCGGATTAAGCGACACCCCAATTTTGAAAGCGTTTGTCCTTATAACTTTCGACTCTTTAACAAAGTCGGCTTTTTCTATGTTTTTCTTTAGAACCGAAATAATCTCCGGGTCCTGTTCAACGAAAGTAACAAACCCCGCCCCCCTGCTCAAGGCTTCAAGACCCAGAGAGCCAACGCCGCAGAATAAATCGGCTACAATTGCACCGCTCGGCAAGTCATATTTATAAAGGACGCTGAAAAGCGATTCCTTAACTCTGTCGGTAATCGGCCGAGACACCTTCGTCTTAGGGCTAAGCAGTTTCATTCCTCGTTTTGAGCCTGCTATGATTCGCATTTCGGGACTGGTACAACTCTTATCTTTTCGTCCAGTAGTCAACCACAAGGACTTTGTCTAAGTGTGGGCCTAACATTTTGCCGAATTCCTTGTGGGCCGGATGCGGCAGATACTTCGCTCTATCAGCTTCACTGCAGAACGTTACTAAAAAACAGTGAGTAAAGCCCTGCTGAAGATTCTCTACACTTACATCGGTGCCCCACTCGAAATCACATATCGCATCGACTTTGTCCGGCAGCGCACGGAAAGCGTTCACAATCTCCCTCACCTGTTGGCTGGAAGTGTCGTCCTTAAACTTGAACAGCACAACATGGCGCAGGACTTGGGCCGGTTTGCCCTCGGTGATATATTCTGTCGTTTGGACACTTACACAGCCGGCCAAAACAACCGCTCCCACTGCCAGATACAAAACATTCCTGAGCATACTTGTTTACCTCCAAAAATTTCACTGCTAATTCTTTTCCATCAATCTTTGGGACAAGGGATTTTATCAGCAAAGCCTTCTGTCGTCCATCACATAATCATCAAAGCAGAAGCTCACTGATTTGAACGGCACAATGTCGAAACTTCTCGGCGGGTAACGTTACAGTCTGCCATTTCGGACTGCGGCGTTTCATAAACGAACGATAGTCGTCTAATTTTATAGTGAAAAACACATACCTGTCTGCCTCAAAATCAAAGACATCCCTGCCGTCAAAATCAACGTCGATATTCTCTATTTTATAGACAAATATGAACACAGCCTGATAACGCGTGCCAAAAACCTTCTGCCATTTTACCAGGCCATCGACGTCCTCGGCTGTAACCCAGCATTCAAAACCCGTTAATTTGGTCAGGCTGGTGCCCTTGAACTTTCTGCCCTTTACCTCAGCAATTATTATCTGTCCGTTGGCCGGATATACTAAAAAATCAAAGCTCTTGACCTTGCAGCGCGCAAAGGCCGCCCGCTTGTGCTCATCTATTGCAATGTATTGAATTCGATTGTCAATCAGCCAATTCTGAAAGGCCCGCTCGTAATGATTAGGGGGAAAATCCTTCATCTGGATTTATCATTTAAGCTCTGCGAAAAATTTATCAAAATCAATCAGTTCCTGCTCACCAGTTGTCATATCTTTAATTACGAGTTTATCCTCTTTGAGTTCATCACCAACAATTATGCACTTGTTGGCGTTTTGGTCCGAGGCCTGCTTGAGCTGTTTGTTTAATTTAGCGGCCTTGTAACTGAAATTCGCGGCAAAGCACGCCGAACGTAATCTCATCGTTACTTTAACAGCCGCGTCTTTATAACTCTCATCCACACAGGCAACGAAATAGTCCAGATTCCGCTCCGGCAGTTGTTTTTGCAGCAGGCCTTTTTCTTCAAGCAATATGCCTAACACGCAATCGCCTATACCGAAACCGGTAGCCGGTATGGCCGGTCCCCCAAACTGCTTTAACAAATTGTCATATCTGCCGCCTCCGCCAATGGCGCGAAGCTCGCTGGCCTTATCGTAAATCTCAAATACAATGCCGGTGTAATAAGCCAGACCCCTCACTATACCAATATCGAAAACGCAATAATCACCAACCCCCATAACACCAAGAAGCTCAAACAGTCGGCCCAATTCGTCAACTGATTCCTGTGCTGTTTTATTCAATTCCAGGCAATCACCGATTTGCTCGATGGAGTCAACACACATTAACTCGATTATTTTTTCACGTTTATTCTCATCAGCGATTCTTTCTACAAGCATCTGTTCAAAAGTATCGTCAGGTAGTCTGCTCCGCTTGTCGAGCACTGCATAAAGGAGCTCCAGTTCGTTTTCCACAATGCCTATCGCCTGCAACAGTGCTGCAAGCATTTCTCTGCTGGATATTTTCACTACGATATCGTCGGTGCCCAATCCTATATCCCGGAAGTAATCCACAGCACAGAATATCACCTCGGCGTCAGCTAATACATCATCGACACCTATTATGTCGATATTCCACTGGAAGAACTCGCGCAGTCGGCCTTTCTGTGGACGTTCAGCCCGAAATAATCTCGGCACAGAAAACCACTTTATAGGCTTAGGCAGCGAATTGATTCGCTGGTTGACCATTCGCGCCAGCGTTGGTGTAATCTCAGGCCTTAAGGCCAGGTCTCTGCCGCCTCTGTCCTGCAGTGAGAAAAGCTGCTCGACAATCTCATCGCCGCTCTTTATCTGAAACATCTTTAGATACTCAAAAATCGGCCCATCATATTCTTCAAAGCCGTTGCGGACGGACACCTTCTTCCAGCCGTCGATTATCCAGTTTCTGACAGCCATCTCCGCAGGATAAAAATCCCTCGTTCCTTTGACTGGCGGTATCTTCATTTCTTTCTCTTTTTCTTCTTTTTCTTTGTCTTTTGCTTTTCGGTTACGTTATTGTCGAATTTTATCTTTATATACTCTTGCATTTGCTTATCGTTGGTAAAGTGCAGCTCGTAGTCATATTCGCCCTCAATAAAATCGCAGTCCGCGTGACGGTATCCTCTGCAGATTCTCGGCCTTTTATTATAAATCCCGCACCGATTGTCTTTTTGTGAGAGGTGTCTGCATTTATTGTTTATGTTAATATACCAGTCGCCTTCCTCTACGAAAACCGTTATGTCTTTATGGCTCAAAAACCACCTTATATCATCGTAATCTCCCTTGTCTTCCGGCGTATCAATCGGCAGAGCAAAATACCGGCAGCACAGCCCTATACACTTTTCACATTGAATTTTCTTAGCCACTACAACAAACTCCAAATACACCAAATACTATAACCTATCCCTTAAAACCCGTAACTATACGCTATTGGCCATCCGCCGTCAAGAAAAGCAAAAAACACACTCAGCCTTTTTGCAATTACGGATGGAATTATACTAATACAGACAAACCTCCAAAATCTTGTCCGATTAGCTTGCATTATCGCGACCGATTGTGTTATAATTATTACAGACGGCAAACCAGAGAAACCATTATATTTAAAAGAAAATTGTCGGTTTGGAAGAACCTTCTTTGAAAGAGAAGGGCAAGCATTATGCGCAAACGAAACGCCTTTACCTCGTTAGAGGGACCCTGCTTTGCGGGAATCCAAATTAATATTCCTAATCGCCAAAGCGGAAGATTTCTCCGAAAGTCCCGTAAGTCCGCTTGTCCGCTTGGGGACGCCTTACGGCGGGGACGCCTCGCGGCGGAGTCCTTAGGACGAACGGGGTTTACGTTAATAGAGCTTCTGGTGGTGATTGCCATTATCGCATTGTTGATGGCGATACTGATGCCCGCGCTGCAGCGGGTAAAGCAGCAGGCAGCGGGCATTGGCTGTAGGTCGAACCTGCGCCAATGGGGCCTTATCTTTGCCATGTACACACAGGATAACAACGGCTACTTTTACAGCGGACACCTTTCTGGTTCGGCATCGGGCATGGCCCACGGTGACTGGTGGCGGGAGTGTATGCGGCCGCTATCCAAGGACAAGAAG
>JADFJC010000102.1 GCA_022566315.1 Planctomycetota bacterium | reverse complement strand
CCCTACTTTCCATTAATTACGCATTTCTCATGGCTTGTCATATTCGTTTGGTGGAGTTTTGCCATCCCAGTCTAATCCTGCGGCTGTAACATCGGTGACTTCCGTCGTGTACTTGCCAGTTCGGGCGTTCTTTAAGGTAAACGTTACCGTACCACCTGACCCCGTTGTGGCAGTGCCTGAACCAGCGAATGAACCGTCGCGAAAAAGGTCAATTGAAACCGAGGCGCCAGCAACTGGATCGCCAAGGTCATCCACGAGAGCAACCGTTATCAAAAGATGTTTGTCCTTATTCTTTCCACCTTCGGTGGCGTAGCCGTCGGTGCCACTCGGCTTGGTGACGGTGACAGAGGTAGGCTCGGTTGGCGGGCTCCCCACAGTGATATTGACCGAGGCGCTTCCGGTTTTGTCGCCGGAGTCGGTCACCGAGGCTGTGATGGTGTGATTGCCGTCGCTAAGGGTCGTGAAGAAGCTGTCTCCTTTACCTATCGGGCTTATCGTCTCATCGATGTTAGAGGTCCAGACCAAACTTGCGCTGATATCCCCATCCTCGGTGTCGTTGGCCGTTCCCTCAAAGAGAATAATGTCCCCAGAGTCAAACGTTAAACCGTCCGCAGGGCTTGTAATGGAAACTACCGGCTGGTCATTCGGAGTAGGCGTCTCGCCGTCAACGGTTACGCCGAACCGATCGAGTACCAGGTCAATCCGATTGGCAATCGTGACCTTCGAACTGCCGGCAAACAGCAAACCGACGGGATTATTGCCGCTCTGCGTCACAATCAGCGAACCAGAGTCGCCTCCCGCGCTAAAATCACCTGGTTTGATTATGATCTGGTTCACAAACCTCGCCCATTTGAAGCACACTCTCCCTCTACCATCGTAGCAAACATCCACAGTGGCATTGATGCCAATAATCTTCCCTGTGGTCAGTTCAGTTGTTCGCCCGTATTTCTGGACTTTCAGGTCCAGAACGGCTGGAACGGTCTCCGAGCTTGGTATTCCATACCCATCGGACGGTGTGGCAGTGCCAAGTTCGGCCGTCGAACTGAGGGCAATGGCTGCATCGATTGTATTGTCCGGCCCATTGAATAAAATCTCCTTAAAATCGAAAAGCGTGCCAATAGCATCAGCCGGATCTACACCACCGTCAAACGCCCCTGGCTGCAAGACATTATCCACGCCTTTTTCTCCGTCATTTGAGTTGGCATACACATGGTTGTTGCTCAGGGCATAGACATCAGTGCCATCGGTGACCCTGCATGCGATGGTCCCGGCCGTAATATCCGGGTGACCGGTCGAAACACCTATCGGCACCGGTCGAGGGAACCTGTCCTTAGCGCTGAGAGCGTAAATTTTGCCAGTAACTACCACCTGGACCGGGACGCCGTCGAGCTCTTGAGGGATGCCGGCGACCCCCGGTATCTCCAGCAATACCAGGACCGCGTATTCACCATCGTCATTAAACCCGACTGCCGTTCCGACCACGCCCGGCTTGGCCATTAGCACCTCGGTGTTCCTTTCCTGGACATCTCTGACGCGGTCAAAGGCATCTTGGCTGCGGCCCTGGGCTGATAAAACGCCCGAAAGAACAAAGAGTCCGAAAATAGCGACAACTACTAATAGTACCTTACAGAAAATCCGTCTTGTCATAATTTTGCTCCTTACTGTTTCGAGATTTTCAATTTAGTTAAATTTGATTACCCAATATAATGTCATTAATTCAAAATTTAGGCATGATTACATTATCGGTATTTTGGCCTAATTTGATAAGTCATCGTGTATTTTGTTTTCATTTTCACACAGTATCCTTCCCAACAAACAGACTACACATTCTCCCCTTCCCCTCCGGAATTCTTATTATGGGATAGTTTACCATATTAACCCCAAAAAGTCAAAGAATTTATCCAGAATTTTTCAAAATATTTTTCGATGGCTTATTTAGCTAAGTTTATTAACAGTAAGGCCTTAGGACGATAATTAGGATAAAAATTTCAAAATGATGTTCTTGTAATACTCTACCGCTTTTTCCACGTCGCTGCTCTCGATATATTCGTCCCGCTTATGGCAGTGCCGGCGGATAATTTTAGTACCAATTGCTCCATCGCCACTTTTGCTTTTGTTCGGCCGGTCTTTATAGCGTAATCAGTCTCAGCTAATTGCTGCAAATATCCGCCGATTTGTTTCAGGCTCATCTGCCGAAGCTGGGCAAAGAATTTGTCTTTGTGGCTCCATATTCGAAATCTATCTGCAACTTCACCGCTGCGAACACCTTTATTAAGCAGCACTTTAGCGTTAAACATCCTGCGGAAGTGATATGCGAAAGCCCCGACAACGGTAAATTCCGTAGATTTGTCCTGTGCGAACATGCCCCTTAAACGTTCTACCGCCCGGCCGGGATTGCCCGCGATAACGGCATCAATCACTGCAAAAGCATTGAATAAGCGATTATGGCCTATGAGCGATTCTATATGCTTCGGCGTTATAATCTTTTCGGCATCTGCGAACAAAGCCAATTTGTCGATTTCACTGTACAGCCGCATCAGCTCATCGCCGGTCAGCTCGATTAAAAGTTCGGCTGCATCCCTGCTGAGCTTTTTGTCGTATGCGTCGTTTGCATATTTTATCAGCCGTTGCGGCAGTTCACGGCGAGTTGGTGGTGAAACACTTATCAGCTTGCCTACTTTCGGCAGTTTCTTAGCCAGTTTTGTCTTTGGATTCCAATTATTCACGGTCAATACAAGTCGTCCCGTAGAGCAGGGCTTATCGAAATACTTCTCAAGCAGCGGACGGTTTTGGGATATGAAATCATCCGCCCTCCTTACAAGAACAACTCGCTTGTCGGTCAAAAACGGTGCAGTCCGCAACTCATCCAGCACCTCTGAAATCAGGACAGATGCAGTCTCAGCGTCAAAGAGTCCTGTCGCCCTTTGCGACGGCTCCAATAGCTCATCGAGAAGTTCCCGGCACCGGGCATTGACAAGGGATTCTTCTTTGCCCGCAATTACGTAAACTTGTGCCATAGGTATCAGCTTGTCCATATCAAAATCAAGTCCTAAATCCTACCCAGCAACGCTGGGTTCCGATCGATACCCGCCGTTGGCGGGTCAAAATCCTAAACAATATCTAATGACCAAAATGACACGGAGTGTCATCCTGAGGCGGAGCCGAAGGATCTGGCCTGCGAATGATGAGATTCTTCGCTTCGCTCAGAATGACAGCGAGGCTGTCAGTTTTGAAAATTTGAACATTAGAATTTTGAATTTGTTTAGGATTTAGGATTTAGATATTAGGATTTAGCTTTGTCCTTAGGTTTTGATTGCGGCTTCTTATTACTATCGGATTTACCTTTTGGTTTGTCCGCATCTTCAGCGACTATCTTTTCGGCTGCAACGAGTTTATCGCCCGGCTTGAGCTTGATTAAACGCACACCCTGCGTGTTTCTGCCAATCGAACGGATTTGGTCAAGTCCGGTCCGAATAATCATCCCGCGGGCCGTTATCATCACTAAATCATCCTTGCCCTGAACTGCTTTGAGTGCAACTACTTTGCCGTTTCGAGCGGTTGTTTTTATGTTTTTCAGACCAATTCCCCCTCGGCTCTGCGACCGGTAATTCTCAAGCCCCGTTCGCTTGCCGTATCCGTTCTCGCAGACTGTGAACAAAGCGGCTTTCTCCTCGACAATCACCATATCGACTACAGCATCTCCGGAACGCAGTCTAATCCCTCTGACGCCTCGCGAGGCACGGCCCATCGAGCGGACCTGATTTTCGTCAAAGCGTATCGTCATACCATCATGTGTGCCGAGTATAATATGGTTGTTCCCTGTGGTCAGCACAACACCAATCAAATCGTCGGTAGGGTCGAGATTGATAGCAATAACGCCGGTACTTCTCGGATTGCCGTAAGCTGATAGCCTGGTCTTTTTCACAATGCCGTTTTTTGTAGCCATAACGAGCTGCCGCGGCCCTTCATCTTCGCCTTCGCCGTCAAAACTGCTGACGTTGATTATCGATGCGACTTGCTGGCTTCCCAGCTTCAGAAGGTTAACGATATTTCTGCCCTTGCTCTGTCTGGACATACTCGGAACATCATAGACCTTCAGCCAATAGCATTTGCCGCGATTAGTGAAGATAAGCAGATAATCATGCGTCGAGGCAACGAACAGATGCTCTACAAAATCACCTTCTTTTGTAACCGAGCCGATGATTCCTCTGCCGCCTCTGGCCTGCTTGCGGTATGTATCAATCGGCAGCCGCTTAACGTATCCGCTGTGACTGACCGTAACGATTACTTCCTCTTCGGCAATCAAATCCTCCACATCAAGATCCTCTACCTTGGCTGTGATTTTCGTCCGCCTGGCATCACCGTATTTCTCCTTTATTTCGTGGATGTCTTCGCGAATGATATCTAACAAAAGCTCCTCGTTGGCCAATATGGCCTCATAACCCTCTATCTGTTCGGTCAGGTCAGCATACTCTTTAGCTAACTTTTCCATCTCCAGACCGGTCAGCCTTTGCAACTGCATTGTCAAAATCGCATCGGCCTGCGGGCCGGTGAGGAAATGCTTGCCTTTACTTTTTTCCTTAATAAAAGACTTGGGAAGGATTTTCTTCAGCGTATCTAACTGGGCTAACCGCAAAGGCTTTTTCATCATGTTCAGCTTTGCGGTCGGTGCATCGGGTGATTTTTTTATCAGTTCGATGATTTCATCGATATCACTAACAGCTAAGATAAGACCTTCGAGAATATGGGCCCTGTTTCTGCATCTTTTCAGCAGGAATCTGCTCCGCCTGCGGACGACGACCTTGCGATGGCCAAGGAAGCAGTCGAGCATCTCTCTTATATTGAGCGTTTCAGGCCTGCTATTAACCAGTGCAATAGTGGAGATAGCAAAAGTGTTCTGCAAAGAAGTGTAGCGGTACAGCTTATTCAGCACGATTTCGACATCAGCATCTTTTTTCAGCTCCACGACAATCCGCAGCCCGTGGCGGTCCGATTCGTCTCTGATGTCGGATACTTCCGGAAGCGTATTATTGTGGACACAAGCCGCAATCTTCGAGACAATTGCGGTCTTGACGACCATATAAGGTATTTCGGTTATTATGATTCTTTCCCTGTCTCGTTTGGTTGTCTCGATATCTACTTTGCCCCTGACCGTCAAATGGCCGCGACCCGTCGTGTAAGCGTCAACGATGCCCTTTTTACCACAAATGATTCCACCTGTTGGGAAGTCAGGGCCGGGCAGGACCTTCATAATGTCCTTAAATCCACAGTCCGGGTCCTCAATGACCAACAGCAAAGCGTCACAAATCTCGGCAATATTATGAGGCGGGATATTAGTCGCCATCCCGACTGCGATTCCGGTAGAGCCGTTGACCAACAGGTTCGGAAACTTCGAGGGCAAAACCGTCGGCTCTTCACGGGTCTCATCATAGTTCGGCACAAAATCGACGGTATCATGCTTAAGATCTTCGAGCATTTCCATAGCCGGAGATGCCATTCTTGCCTCGGTATATCGCATAGCCGCAGGCGGGTCGGAATCGATACTGCCGAAGTTGCCCTGCGGGTCAATCATCGGATAACGCATATTCCACTCCTGGCCCATCCGCACTAACGTACCATAGGTGGCCTGGTCACCGTGAGGGTGGTAGTTGCCGCCCGTATCACCGACGATTTTGGCGCACTTGCGGTGCTTGCTTCGAGGACCGAGGTTCAAATCGTTCATCGCAACTAATATTCGCCTTTGTGAAGGTTTCAGACCATCACGAACATCCGGCAATGCACGCGAAACTATCACACTCATCGCGTAGTTGAGGTATGAATTCTTCAGCTCATCGAGGATGTGCATATCCTCGAATCGTTCCTGTGTTTGCTTAACTTCCGTCATAAGTTCTCTGCTATAAGTTCTCTGTTATAAGTTCTCTGTTATAAGTTCTCTGTTATAAGTTCTCTGTTATAAGTTCTCTGTTATCTTTAATGCTAAATCTCCTTCGCAGATAGATTACCTGCGACCAACCAAAAAGTCAAGAAATACTAATGATTAAAATTGACCCAACGATTGTAGGACTTTTTTAGGTTTGGTACTAACTGCCTATCCGAATAACCCTTCATCCTTTGTCATTCTGAGGCGAAGCCGAAGAATCTGGCCAACGAAGAGGAGATTCTTCACTTCGCTACGCTCCGTTCAGAATGACAGGCGAGAGCGAATAGTTATTCGGATAGGCTCTTAGTTTCATTTGTTTTGAAAAGACCAATACGACAATAATCATGTCAAGAACTTCAAGATGATGTTCTTGTAGTACTCAACCGCTTTTTCTACGTCGATGATTTCAATATATTCGTCCGGCTTATGGCAGAGCTGCCCTTTGCCCGGCCCAAAAATTACCACAGGTGCGCCCAATGAAGCAAAATAAGGGCCGTCCGTTGTAAAACCTACAGCCACGGTTTCATTGGTTCCAACAGCCGAGCAAAAATCCTTAACAAAATCACATCCACAATCAGTCTCTAATGGCTGCACCTGGCGCAGCACGCGGACCTCTGCGTCAAATTGGGGATTCCTGGATTTCAGCTTCGCAAAGATTTTTTCCAAATCGGTAATTATATCCTGATGATTTTGCTCCGGCAAAGTGCGGATGTCTATCCCGATGCTGCACTTGTCCGGCACAACGTTAAGCGTTTTGCCGCCGGTAATGGTATTGACACTCATAGAGCACTCGCCCAACAGCTTATGGGCTTCGGCGGGGATTTCGTAATTTTCCAGCTCATCCAGAACCGACCGCATTGAAGTTATCGCATTTACGCCCAATTGTGGTGTCGAGCCGTGAGCGGCCTTGCCTTTGGTTACAACTTCCAGCCACAGCATTCCGCGATGCGCCGTAACAATCGAAAAATCCGTAGGCTCAGGGATAACCACGCCGACAAATTCAGGCAGCCGGCTGCTGTTACTAATAAATCTTTTCGCACCGCAGCTATCAGTCTCTTCCCCCGCAGCGGCTGCAAATACGATATCGCCCTGTAACTTTATGCCGGAATCGACAACTTGCCTGATGGCGGTGATGGCCGCTGCGATGCCGCCTTTCATATCCACCGAGCCTCTGCCATAGATTTTGCCGTCGCTTTCAACCGCCTCAAAGGCAGGTTTTTCCCACTTCGTTTCGCCCGGCCCGACAACGTCAAGATGACAGGCAAATAGCAACGCACCCTTGCGCCCGCCGGACTTTACCTGTGCGATAATATTCGCCCTGGTTTGGTCCCAGGTATCTATCCGGCAATCTATCCCTGGATGACTAAGCTCGGCTGAAATTATCTCCGCCGCGGCTAACTCGCCCTTCTCCAGCGTGCTTTCAGCCCTAATGAGTTGTTTCAGCAGCTCTTTCATAGCAGGACTTCGTTTAGCCCCCAGGCCTGTCCTGGGGGTTTATACCCTTATATTTAGCCCTTATATTTAGCCCCTGGTTTTACCAGGGGTTTTTCTCCTGCCCAAATAATTGGGAACAACAAACTAATTAATCCTGATGTCTATTATACAGCCAGCCGCAGCAAAAGAAAAAATAGAAATATTTTTGTTGCAGATAAAATAGGAGTGTAGATAATAAGGGGTTTGAAAATTTAAGAGCTGGGCAAAGGAGCATAAATGGGACCTGTATTGAATGGGCTGGTAAAACTTCAAAGTGTTGAAAATCGTCTGCGAGTTGAAAAGGCAAAACTTACAAGGTGCAGAAGAAATGTAATCATTCAGGAAAATCAGATCAGGAGTCTCCAAAACGCCATTGAAGCCAAAAAAGAGGAGGTGCAGTTGAGTAAGATACAGTTCGACCGCCTCGAATTGGAGCTTAAGTCCAGAGACGACCAGATAGCCAGGTTAAGGGCCGCCCTCAACACCGCAAGAACGAATAAAGAATACGCCGCGCTCCTCACTCAGCTCAACACAACAAAAGCAGACAATTCCAAGATAGAATCACAATCTCTGGAATTGCTGAAAAGTATTGAGGATGATGAAACCGAATGCAAAGAAATACAAAACCAGATAAATGAGCAAAAACAACATCTCGAGCAGCGACGAACCGAATCCGAAATGCTGGCGGGCAAATACCAGGCCGAGATAGACAAAATACAGGCCGAATGGGACAATGTTGCACAGAACATACCAGACAAATCACTGGAGATATTCAAACGCGTTACCGAAACCTATGATGGACAGGCTGTTGCAGTGGTCGAACAGCAGAACGGGAAAAAGGGGGCATATAGCTGTGATGGCTGTTTTATGGGCCTCACCGCTGAGTGTGTTAATCTGCTTATGACCAAGGACGATATAATCCGCTGTCCCAACTGCACAAGGATACTCGTCCTTGGAAGCGGAGAACATATCTAACGTTCAGTATTTAATGCTTGAATTTCGAGATGCGAGATACGAAATACGAGATAATTGTTCACATAGACGGCGGCAGCAGAGGCAACCCGGGTCCGGCCGCGGCCGGTTTCACTCTGACCGACTCTGCCGGAACTCAGCTACAGGCAAAAGCCTTTTTTTTAGGACAGGCCACGAACAATGTGGCCGAATATACCAGTCTTGTAAAAGCCCTCGAAGCTGCAAAACAAATCGGCGCCGAACAGCTAACAGTTTTCAGTGACAGCGAGCTGCTTGTCAGACAGATTAACGGCCAATACAAAGTAAAGAGCGAGCTAATCAGGCCCTTTTTCCGCCAGGCCGTTGACCTGCTCGCCGAGTTCAAAAACTGGCGGGTCCAGCACATCACCAGGGAGAAAAACGAAGAAGCCGACAAGCTCGTAAACCAGGCCTTAAATCTCGGCAGTGACATTGAAAACGAACCGGAACTCGCTGTGCAAAACCAAAAGCCGATTCGGCTCGGAGTGCTAATCAGCGGCGGCGGCACAACATTGATAAACATCCTCGAATATATCAAACATGGTCGGCTAAATGCCAGGGTCGCTGTCGTTATAAGTTCACGTTCAACAGTGGCCGGCGTCGAGAGGGCGAAAAACGCAGGGCTTGACGTAAAAATAGTCCGCAAAAAAGACCACCCCGGCGTCGATGAGTTCAGCAAGCGCATCGAACAAGAGCTGGTTGCTGCAAACGTTGACCTCGTCATCCAGGGGGGCTGGCTGTGCCTGTGGAAAATACCCGACCGATACGAAAATCGCGTAATGAATATACATCCCGCTCTGCTGCCGAGCTTCGGCGGGCAGGGTATGTGGGGATATCACGTCCATGAGAAGGTATTAAAGGCGGGATGCAAAATAAGCGGCTGCACAGTGCATTTTTGCACGAACGAATATGATAAAGGACCAATAATAGTCCAGCGAACCTGCCAGGTCAAAGGCGACGACACTCCTGAAACACTCGCCGCAAGAGTCTTTGAGCAGGAATGTATCGCATATCCGCAGGCCATAAAACTGTTCGCCGAAGGTAAATTATCTGTTCAAGACGGCATCGTAAAGATAAAACCGTAATTAATTTGGTGCTTAATCTGGAGGATATCTCGTCGCAATTCTCTATCAGCGCTATTTCAACTGCATCCAGAGATAGGTATAAGTAAGGGCTTCTTTCAGGGCCCGCTGTTTATTCGTTACCGCCGCAGCATGGCCACCCTCCATGTTTTCATAGTAATAGACTTTATGACCCATATCTTCCATTTTAGCCACCATCTTACGGGCATGTCCCGGATGTACGCGATCATCCCGGGTAGAGGTATAGAAAAAAACCTGTGGATACTTCTTGTCGGGAAATAGATTGTGGTAGGGCGAGTACTTTTTGATATAGGCCCACTCCTCGGGAATGTCGGGATTGCCATATTCAGCCATCCAGCTGGCGCCGGCCAGCAATTTGTTGTAACGCCTCATATCGAGTAGCGGCACTTGGCAGACCACCGCATTGAATAGTTCCGGCCGCTGAGTAAATACAGCGCCTACCAGCAAACCACCATTCGAACCGCCCATAATACCCAGGTGTCGCGGCGAAGTGATCTTGCGTTTGATCAAGTCCTCTGCCACAGCGATGAAGTCATCATAGGCCCGCTGGCGGTTTTCCTTCAGGGCAGCCTGATGCCATTTGGGGCCGAACTCGCCTCCACCGCGAATATTGGCTATAGCATAGAGGCCGCCCTTCTCCAGCCATGCTGTGCCCAGAACGCCGGAGTAATAGGGAATCATGGAAATCTCGAAGCCGCCATACCCATACAACAACGTCGGATTGGAGCCATCCGTGTTCATCTCCTTGGGTTGCACCAGGAAATAAGGGACTCGGGTGCCGTCCTTAGAAAAGGTCTCCAGCTGTTTTACCTCCAGGCCGTTGGTGTCGAAAAACTCAGGAAGGCTCTTCACCTTCTGCATGTTTTGGCCATCCGCTACGTAATAGAGACTGGTTGGGGTCAGAAAGCCCGCATAGCTGACGAAGTATTGGTCTGACTGCTCATCCGTGGCGATAATGGAAAGGGTCCCCAGTTCCGGCACATCGACCTTTTCCCTTCTCCAGCCACCGTTCTCGAACCGGTATTTGTAAAGCTCAGTCCGTACGTTGTTGAGCATTCCTACCAGAAAGAGATTCCGGGTGTTGGCAAACGAGATGATATTCGACCGTTCATTGGGTTCAACAATGACGGTGAAGGTGCGATCACCCTGGAGATACTTGTCATAATCAATGCTGATCAGCGAACCCTGTTTATAGGTTCTTGGACCTTTCGTCCAATCTGATTTGAGCCGGACGAGCATTTGATTCTTGAAGAATCTACCGAAATCAGCATCCTCAGGGATGTCCAATTTGATGTGCCGGCCGTCTTCGATCACGTAAACGTGCGACGTGTAGAAAGTCATCGCTCGGCCAATGACCTCATACTGTCTTTCCGGAGTATTGATCACGTAACAACGGGCGGAGACGTCCGTTGTTTCGCCTTCGAAGATGGTTTGTGCCTGACTTAACGGCGTGCCCCTCTTCCATCTCTTTGCGATCCGGGGATAGCCTGACTCGGTCAAGCTTCCCTCGCCGAAATCGGTTTGCACATAAACCGTATTGGGGTCTTTCCAGGAGAGGTAGCCTTTTGCCTCCGGCAAATTGAACCCATCCTTGACGAACTGCTTGGAGCTGGCGTCAAATTCGCGCCCGACCCGGGCATCACTCCCCCCTCGCGACAGGTAAACCACGTATCGCGAATAGTCTGGGTATAGTCCGGCTGCCCATTGGTACACCCACAGTTCACCCTCATCTTGGCAGAGTTTATCGATGTCCAACAGAATCTCCCATTTCGGCGACGGTCGAAGGTATTCCTTAAGAGTCGTCCGGCGCCAGATGCCACGTTCATTATTTCCATCCTGCCAAAAATTGTAAATATATTTCCCACGTATCTGGGGATAGGCAATGCGCTCGTCAGAGTTCAGGATTTCCAGCACCTTTTGATACGTTTCCTCGAACATTGGTTGAGCTTTTAAAACAGCAAGTGCGGCTTTATTCTTATCCTCGACCCAGTTCAAGGCCTTTTCCCCTTCGATCTCCTCCAGCCAGAGATAGGCATCTGTGTATTCCTGAGACCGTGCCTCATTGACGGATAGAAGAAGCATTAATATTGATAACAGAATGATAAATCGACTTCTCATTTCCGGCTTCCTTTTCACTGTAATTTCTCTTTTTAACTTTTTTGAAAAAATCTCTAAACAACGCAAGTGGTATAATACCCAAACTTCGTATGAATTTCAACAATCTTTCCCATAGTTTCGATGAAACTATTCATAAAATTACGGTTCATCCGGTAAATGCATAGGTGGCCCTGACAAATCGGGGCATTGGAGTTGTGTGGAGAGAAAAATCGTTTGGGCAGAGGCTCAAATTTGGGTGGCTGGGGGGAAATTTGTGCCTCTGGGGCCCCGAACGATTTTTCTCGGCCGTCCGAAACGCCGAATGCACCTACCCATTTCCCGGATGTACCAAATTTTCATTGTGAATTTTGTTGATTCCAGCCGTTGGGATCAACTTTTCTTTGCTTTCTTTGCTTTTTTGGGCTTCTTTGGCTCTTTAGGTTTTTTCACTTTTTTGGCTTTTGGGGCTTTTTTAGGCTTGGGCTTTTTAGCTGCCTTAGCAGTTCCACCGCCGAGCATACAAGCCGCAATAATAAACAAACCAGTTACCCCAATGGCCCCACCCATAATATACCAGATTAGGCCTTGTACGCTGCTGGGCAGAATCGAAGGCATCACGTCTTTTTGAGCTGCCACGGTCACGACTATGGTATAAAGAGTAACCACCAGAGGCAAAAACAGCAGTATCCCTAAGGTATTACTTCGCATATCCGGTGCCGTCTCGATATACGGTCGAGCTAATGCCGCTGGAATCTCTGGGGTTGGTTGGGGAACTACAGGCTCCTCTTCGGCGAGCATTTGTTCCGCCTCAGCGGTTACTGCCGCTGCGGAGCCGGAGCCGACCTCGGCTGGTGCCGGCTCCTGGCCTTCGACCTCAGCCGTGTAAATTTCATCAAGAATACCACCTAATGAAGTGTCGTCAGCCTGCAGTGAAAGGTCCAACAGACCCGAGCCACTTCCGAAACTATCCAGATTTACATCTTCTTCTATCTCTTCCAACGGCACTTCAGGCCCTGTACCTGTTGTATCCGTTGGGGCCGCGGTTTCAGCCAGCGTATCATCCGTTACCTGGTAATCACTGTCAGTTTCCCCGAGGACGCTGATTCCTTCACCAGTTAGGGCGGTGTCCGCGTCAGTCAATTCACTTGGCACTGCTGGCGTCTCGGTTTCCGGTGCCAACAAAATCTCACTTGTGCCTTCGGCCTGTTCCGAAGGTGCCGGCGTTTCATCTGCCGGAACCTCAATTTCCAGAGCTTCGGGTTCCTGGACCTCCGGTTCCAGAACTTCTGGTTCCAGTACTTCGGGTTTCTGGACCTCCGGTTCCAGAGCTTCTGGTTCCGGGACCTCCGGCGTCGGAGTCTGGGTTTCCGGGGCCTGCTCGGATGGCATAATACCTGTCCCGGATATCAACGCTTCGACTTCCTCAACCTTAAAGAGCAAATTCGAGCCATCGCGAAACTCTCGCAAGTTGCCTTCCTTGACAATCTGTTTTACTTCCTCCTCAGTCTTATTGAGCTTCTCGGCGGCTTCCTGTAATGAATAAAACATCCCAGCCATAATCACCTATCTCCTACAAGCTGACAATGTGGCTTACCACGATTTTTTGGCACACTAAAAAACCGACTCTAACATCCACTATTGTATCCTGAATGCTGGAAATATGCAACCTTTTTTTTTGTGAAAATACAGTAAATTGCCTGCCCAAAGGCCATTTTGAAAGATTTCGGTCTGAAAATACCCTCCATTTCCACGGAGGCAAGCTTGCCCCTGCGAGGGACCCCGCCTTGCGGGAACCCAAAGCAGGGGTAACCATCGCAAAATCTGTGCCGCTCATTTTGCCCACAACATGTTACGGGCTAGATCTACCAACGAGGCACAATGAATTAGCTTCTGAAAAAACCAACAAGATTTATAGGACTACTAAACATTGATGCCTGCGTCAAAAGTTCGCTCAGGCAGCTTTGCTGAGCTTTGAAAATTCCTCAAACCGTTGAACATATACCAAAATTTGCATTCTTTGGCTTGTACGAACACTTCCGGGTATCTTTGCCCACCTCAAAAATACAAAATTGAGCCAAAATACGACCACATTGGCCCTTGCGTATACGATTTCACGCATTTTCGCGCAGACTGATGCTCGCAGGA
>JADFJC010000221.1 GCA_022566315.1 Planctomycetota bacterium | reverse complement strand
GAGCGGCAATGGTATGTTGTTTTTGATACAGCCACTTTTATGTGGCCAAAGGCCGGTCATGACAGCGGAGCGATTCGGCGTGCACACCGGCTGTGTTACATAGGCGTTCTCAAAGACAACGCTTTCCCTGGCTAACTTATTCAGGTTAGGTGTATGGATTTTATGATTGCCGTAGGCAGCCATTGTGTCTGCACGCTGCTCATCAGTCCAGATAAATAAAAGATTGGGCTTCTGTTGCTTTCTTAGATGGGTCTTTTGTGGAGCTGCAGACTTCGGCGAGCTTAGTCGAGTCGAACATGCTCCAGTAGCGAGTGCAGCTACCCCCATAGTTGCAGCTTTAGCAAATTCTCGTCGGCTTAGTTTTATCTTCATGGAACGACTTCTTACTCGTGTTATGGACTTGGCCATCCCTATCGTGACCGTTAATCCGCGTCTCCAGATAACAAAGGCTATCTGGAGTATTTTACATTCCGTGGGCCAAAAAACAAGTCGTTTTTCTTGTTTCTCGATTCTCGCCGGGTATCGAGTATCCAGCATCGAGTATCGAAATGTTCGGTCTTATTCATCGGTCAAGCTGTTCCCGGCGCGCCGGGACTCCATTGACCACGTTCCGGGGCTTGCCCGCAAGGAATGAGGCCACATTATCGACGACCACCTGGAGCAATCTTTGGCGTGCTGCATGGGTGGCCCAGGCAATGTGCGGAGTGATGTAGCAATTCCTGGCTTTCAAAAGCGGGGTATTCTCACCGGGGGGCTCTTCGGACAGCACATCCAGCCCGGCACCGGCAATCCTCTCATTATTCAATGCTTCGGCTAAAGCTTGCTCATCTACTAACGGCCCGCGACTCGTATTGATGAGAAAAGCAGTCTTTTTCATCAAGGCCAGATGCCGCTCATTGACGAGATTCTCGGTTTGGGGCGTCAGCGGACAATGCAAACTGATGACGTCGGCAAGCCGAAAGACATCCTCCAGCTCCACCATCTCGCACACTTCAGACATTTGCGCCGGCACCCCCGATGTATCTGGGTCATAAGCGATAACCTTCATGCCGAATGCCAACGCCAGCCTTGCCGTCGCCTGACCGATTCGTCCAAACCCGATGATGCCCATTGTCATCCCCCTCAGCTCGACCAACGGCGTGTCCCAGTAACAGAAATCCGGGGCCGAGCACCATCGTCCGTTACTTACAGTCTGTGCATGGTGGGCTACATTTTGCGTGAGATTGAGCAGATGAGCAAAGACCATTTGGGCCACCGAGTCCGTCCCATAGGTCGGAACATTGGTGACCGGGATACATCGTTTACGCGCGGCTTCAGCATCCACTACGTTGTAGCCTGTCGCCAGTACACCGATATATCGTAGTTCGGCAAGGCGCTCAATTATATCTGAGGACAGCACTGTCTTGTTGGTCAGAACAATTTCGGCACCATCCGCTCGCTGCACCGTATCTTCAGGGGCAGTGCGGTCGTAAATCGTACATTCACCAAGCTCCTCGAGGCTCTTCCAGGTAAGGTCTCCAGGATTAAGGGTGAAACCATCCAAGACAACGATTCTCAATATTCTTTTCTCCTGCCTGCTGTGCAAATTACGACAGTACTGTAATCATAGACTGTCAAGGGTGCGGTTTTAATAGATTGTCAAGGTTACCTTACCCAAGACTCCACAGTCTCCTTCATAATCGCCCTTGAGTTCTTGGCCTTTGGCCTTGTGCGCCGGTGCTGCTGTGCCTGTCAGGACGACATCCCCTGGTCCCAACACGCCACCGTGCTTGACGATATGATTAGCCAGCCAAAGCAGTGAATTCCACGGGCTGCCCATGATATTTGTGGCGACACTTTCCCTGATTACTTTTCCGTTTCGTGCCAACCTAAGTGTTAGTGCATCAATATCCACTTTGCCCGGAGCCACCGCCGGACCAAACACGTAAAAGTGCGCACCAACACCACTGGCTATCATGTCCTGTGGCGTGGGCTTTTCTTCGCCCGCAACGAAGCGATAATCACCGATATCGAAAGCCGTGTGCACCCATTTGACGCAGCTCTTCAAATCTTCAACATTTTCGACAGTTCGGTCGATCCGCTTGCCTATAGTAAAGGCTATTTCTGTTTCCAGGGTTATTTCCATGAAGGCACCGGCGGGCAGCTTTGAACCATTCGGCACGCGCTGAAGTCGAAACAAAGGACCGCTTGCCGGCTCATCCACACCAAATTGTTTTTGTGCGGCTTTACTGGCATACGCAACTTTGTAACCGGCCACACTGCCCAGCTTCCTGCTGAGTCCTTTTGTTAGAGCGGCTTGAATCCGGTAGGCCTGCTCAACGGAAAATGGACCGTATGTCTTCGTCAGATACTGGATTTGTGTTTGAGTCTCACGTGCGGTAAGCATTTCCTTGACCATCTTATTTGCCTTACGACGGTCTTTGCTGTGCGCTTGTTGGCTTACTGCCGCTACCAAAAGACTGCTCAGTGCCACTAAATAAACAGTCAAAAAGATAGACTTTCTTGCTTGTCTCATTTTGTTATCTCCAGATATAACCGACAGAAACTATGCAACCGGAGCCTCTCAAGTTGGCTACAACATACGGTCGTTTGATTAATGCTACAATAGCTTTTATTATAATAGACCCTTATGGACAAGTACACTGGATTCGATATAGATAGCAAGAAAACAGTGGGCGTTCCTCTTGCGGGGGTGTGGCCGGATTTTCTGGCAATCGACTCGTCCGCCAAAGGCGGACTCGCAATATAATCCCGGCGCCTGGTGCAATTCTGCTCGGCAACATTGGCGTAGGCCCTGTTAGCTGGATAAGAAGGCGCAGAACGCTGTAAGAGCAGTTTACAGAAAATCCTGAGCCGGCCTGACCTCTTTTTCGATTTATGCGGAAGTTATCCGTTACTGCCCTAAAACAAGCAGGGCCTATACCGATTGACTCGGTATAGGCCCCGAATTAACGCGAATCCGTTGCCCTGTCGTTTGTCGCCGTGAGTCCGGCAACGTCGTTTAGTCAACGTCATCCGTAATCACGATAGCGTCAAAGAATCCACCATCTTCACGACGGGCGATCTCCAGGGTGTGCTGCCCAGCCGACAACGTCCAGATCACGGTCGGGTTGCCGCTCTGCTCCTCGTCGTGAACCTCGTCCCAGTGCCATTCGGCGCCTGCCTCTATGGTATTCCACTTTATCCAGCCGTCAGTACGCGTGACTGGAACGGGAGTGCCGGTCGCTATCCGGACCCAGAACGAGTTCCCTGCATCGGGTCTCACACGACTCAGGATCTTATAGGTTCCGCCCTCAACCGTGAAACTGTACGTCGCGATACCGTCAGTAGGGTTGTCGTTCTCGTTGCCGATGCCATCATCTGTGCCGATGTACCTTCCACCCGATGCCAGAGGGTCATCATAAACGTTCATCGGCGGTGTGATGCTGTCGGCAGCTTCTGCTTCAAACCATATTTCCTCAGGTGGCTCAGGAGCCAGCCGATACAGCCGAATGTCGTCAAAGTACAATGTACCACCGGCACCACTGCCGTCAATCCCAATAGCCAGCGTCGTAACACTCTGCAGGGCTGCGCCGAACGATGCAAGGTCGATACTCCACTGGTTCCACAGTGGTTTCGTTATGTCAGCCGCATCACCATCATAGACCACCTTAGAGCCGTTGGCCTTCACATACAACTGCCCGGTATTGCCTGGAGTGCCGTGGAAGTACAGCACCAATGTCTGAACGCCAGCTTTAGTCCAATCCTGCGGAACAGCAAAAGTGCGTTCGCCCTCTGAATATGTTGCGCCGCCGGTGTTGCCGTAGAAGAACGGCATTGACTGGTCGCCGCCGTGAACAATCGCGGTCTCAACATAATGCTCGTCCAGATTCCAATCCGGATTAGGATAACCTACTGTGGC
>JADFJC010000220.1 GCA_022566315.1 Planctomycetota bacterium | reverse complement strand
TAATACCAATATTCAACAGTAAATAGCAGATAATCAATTTATTAGTTGCCCCAGTTGCTGAACTCTGCTGGCGGTTTGTAATTGTAGCCATTGCAGGCAAAACTGCAAGATTAAATTCGTATCTCGTATCTGGTGAAGCGTATCTCGCTGCACTGTTCAAAATGTCCGCATAACGCCTTTAGGGAAGTAAAATAACAGAAAAGGAGGGGAAAGGCAAGGAATCAATTTATTATTTACTATTGACTATTTACTATTGGGTTTGGGGGATGAGAATTTAGGATTGAGAATTGGAGATTAGAGAATTGGGAAGAAAAATGGCAAAGAAAAACCCCCCAGCACAGGACTGGGTAAAAAGGATAAAAATTCCCCCCAGCACAGGGCTGGGGGCTATATAAAAGGACGGAAAGATGATTGTCCCCCCTATATAAAAAGTCAAAGTGGCTCGACAATGCGCAGCCTTGACAATCCCATTCCAGGTCTGTATGATATCGGAATATTCTTAAGGGTCGTCAAGAACGATTTTTTTCTTGAGCAAACAGCGTTAAGAATCGCTTTGGCTGTTAATGGTATTATGATGAAATACAATCTTCTATTTTATACCGTACTCCTTATAACGCCGGTAACATTCGCGAATCTCCCCTCGCTCGAAATCCTCAACAGCGGCGTTTTCAGCCAGGCGCTGGAATATCTTCCTCACGAGTTTGACAATATTGATGAAATCATATTCGTCCAACGCGGTGGATACGAAGACCCACACTGGTACGCAAATATTGGCTACTTCTGTGACAATGAGAATGATCCTGCCTATACGACAGGTGCACAGCTTTGCAAACTAAACTTAAAAACCGGCAAGATTACCGTCCTGTTAGAAACAGCCCAAGGCTGTATCCGCGACCCGAAGGTCCACTACGACGCAAAGAAAATCATTTTTGCCTGGCGAAAGAAGGGCCTGCAGAATTACGATCTCTATGAGATTAACGTCGACGGTACCAACATCCGCCAGATTACTTCAGGGCCTTTCGATGATTACGAACCCGAATACCTCCCCGACGGCGGCATCGTCTTCGTCTCCACCCGTGCCCGGCGATGGGTCGGATGCTGGCTAACCCAGGTCGGCACGATCCACCGCTGCGACGGGGACGGCAAGAATATTGAAATGCTCTCATGCAACATCGAACACGACAACACGCCGTCTGTTCTGCCCAACGGACAGATTCTCTATATGCGATGGGAATACGTCGACCGCTCCCAGGTAGAGTTCCACCATCTCTGGACGATGAATCCGGACGGCACAAATCAGGAGATATACTACGGCAATGAAGTTTCATGGGGCGTGTTCCTCTCCTGCCAGCCAATCCCGAACGACGATCGCGTTATGGGAATCTACTCGCCCGGCCACGGACACCGTGACCATTACGGCTGGCTGTCCTTCTTCTCCAGAAAATATGGTCCCGATGATCCGCGTGGACTTGAACATATCGAGTTCCCATGGGGTAAAGGACACCTCGCCGATCCCTGGCCGCTCAGCACGGAAACCATACTCGCTGCCGAACTGAACAAATCTCGACTTGTTTTCGTTACAAAGAACAAAGACGACGACAAATACACGCCGCACGCAATCTACGAAATAAAAAACAACGACAAAAAATGGCTTACCCAGTCGCCCCGTCCCATCATAAAACGGCCCCGCGAAAGAATCATCGCAAAACGTTCCGATTCGGCCAGCCCCACCGGAACGCACATAATGGTTGACATTTATAATTCGCAGAACTTAAAAGGAATCAAACGCGGCGAGATAAAAAAGCTGCTCATTATTGAAACCCTTCCCAAACCTGTCAACTTTTCCGGAGGGCCGGACACATTAAGCTGGCTCGGCTCATTCAACCTCGAACGAATTCTTGGCACCGTTCCCGTCGAATCCGATGGCTCGGCGTATTTTGAATTGCCCGCTAACCGCCCCGTTTTTTACGTCGCTCTCGACGAGAATGACCTCTCGTGCAAACGAATGCAGAGCTTTACCTGTGTAAGGCCCGGCGAAACAACGGCCTGCATCGGATGCCACAACTCACGTAACCATTCAAACACAAATTCCGGCAACGCACGCATGATCAAGGCAGTCCAACGCCCCCCTTCGAAGATCAAAACAATCGAAGGTATAGCGGATGTGCCGGACTTCATGCGAGACGTCCAGCCAGTCCTCGACAAATATTGTATCGAATGCCATAACACTGAAGATCGAGAGGGGCGCCTCTGTCTCGAAGGTGACATGGGAGTCACATGGTCAATCAGTTACTACTCGCTTGCCATAAGAAAGCAAATTGGCGATGGTCGTAACGGTCTCGGCAACCAACCTCCACGCTCACTCGGCTCAAGCGCATCACCCTTGCTTCGTAAGCTCGAAGGAGGTCATAACAACGTAAAGGCTTCACGCGAAGACTGGCTGAAAGTCTGGGCATGGACAGAGGCCGCCGCACCATTTTGTGGAACTTATGGAGGTCTGAGAAATCAGAAACAGCAAGATACAAAAGTAAGCGTTTTCGCGAGCCAAGCCAGCGGCGTTCTCCAAAAACGCTGCTACTCATGCCACAATCCCGACGGAAAAGGACCGCAGAATCGTCTTGTCGAACCCTTTGATTGGGAACAACGAAGAAAGCTCATAGATCGTCCCACTGGTCGACATGAACGCCTTGTCTTAAAGGACGATCCGGCACGCTATTTTTCATGGAACGTATTGATAAACGCAACGCGGCCTGAAAAATCCGCAGTGCTCCTGGCGCCTCTCAGGAAAGATGCAGGTGGATGGGGAACCTGTCCTAACGTCTTCAAGTCAAAGGACGATCCCGACTATAAAATAATGTCGACCGCTGCGGCAAACTGGCAAGCCGAATGGCAAAAATCCTGTGCATTTGGTTCACCGACCTTCCAAGTAAACTACCAGTACATACGTGAAATGGTGCGTTTTGGAATTCTGCCAGAAAACACTCGTGCAGAGGACGTAGATCCATACGAAACTGATCGGCGATACTGGGAAATGTTTCATTATAAGCCAAAGACATATGAAGACCGGATTAGCAGAACAACTGAGCCGAGTGACGAGAATCAGTCGTCGGCCATGTAGGGTTACGGGCATGTCATGTGCATCGTCATACAAGCCGCCTCCCGGCAGTCGCTGGGTGGGGTGTGAAGATTAATACAAAATTCCGCCGCCGCTCTTTGCCCACTTTCTTTTGCAATAGAATAAATCTTTCTCCAAGCTTCCAAATCGGCTGAGGGGGCGGTGTACCCATTTACCCATGGACCTACAGCTATGAGAGAATTGCTCATCTCAGGGTAAGCGAGAACAAAATCTACGGCTATCACACATCCCATGGACCATCCTGCAATATTGGCTTTTGATATGCCAAGATAACCTAATAACGCCTTGAGATCGTCATGATCACCGTAGCTGGCTACATGAGGCAAGCAAGGTCTTCCCACTCATCCAGGAACTTTGAGAGCACAACTCATAAGAGGCGAAAACTCGCAGTAAATCGTGGCCGTGGGCGTTTGTTCAAAGCGATCTGCTGCTTGCAAGCAGCGAGTTGAATCCGCCTGTCCTTATAAGCACCATGCTCATAAGGAGTTATCGGCACAAACAATCTAAATTCCTGAGCCTATGTTGCGCTGTAGTATTAGAAGGCGTTTCTATAGGCATCAATATCCTCCAAGCACAACTTGAATATCAAAGGCTCAGAGGATAACATAAATGATTGATTTGGCAAAGGTTATTTCTGCTTTCCTATCCGCGTATGAATAAATGGGGTGCGACCAGATATTCTGGCAGGGCTATGCAGCCCGTTTTCGTACATCCCAGTAGCTTTTCCACGTATTTGACTGCTCCAAAGCAATCAAGGCCATTATTGCATCGGCTCCAGGTCTGTCCCAAC
>JADFJC010000101.1 GCA_022566315.1 Planctomycetota bacterium | reverse complement strand
GAGTAAGGCAGTTACCTTTTCAAGCCGTCCGTATTGATGGCAAAGGTACCAGGCTGTATAGGCAACTGTCTCAGCGGTTTGAACTTCATTGCCATGAATGTTGCCGTCAATGTACATTCCCGGCTTACGGTCAGGGTCGCCAACATTGCGTGCTGTAACCTCCAGACACCAGATATCTCGTCCCTGGGAAGATTTGCCAATAGAATAGAGTCGGGTGAGTTCCGGGAAGGATTTGTGCAGCCGAGCGAGAATGCTTCCCAGACCCGCATGGTCATAGAATCGGTTCCATGCTACCTCGACTTTTCGTTCGTCTGAAGCTCCCAATGCAGGGAACGAATGAGCAGCCGGATTACTCGCCTTCGGTTTTCGTTTAGATATTTTCGCACTGGTTGTTACAGCCGGCGCTAAAACGAGATATAAAGAAACCAAAACAGTGATATAAGTCCTAATCTTCGGTCCCTGCTTCATAATAAAGACCTTCCAAATCATGAAAGTCATCCATTGTTATTCTATTTGCTTTTCACCAAGTCAATAGTTCCTTCGACCTGCCCGGCCAACATTGAAACAATTGTAAAATCGATTTTTTTGCGACCGGGGGCGTAGATTATATACCGTGTTTCGACCATACCACCACTTCCTGAGATTGTAGGCAGGGTAGTAATCCTGGCCCCGGAAAGGAAAAACTCGTCGTCCAGCTCCAGGACCAAGCGTGTCGGATAAATTTCCCGCGTTGTTTGGCCTTGTGCCAGCGAGGTGGGCAAAAAACCGGTGTTTTCCACTTGAATCTCGATATCATATATCGCCTGGCCCAGGTGCTGAGTTTTAATCTTGCGAATGCCGATACGCCCAAGACGCTGCGCAACTGTCGTCAGGAAATCAGTGTGCTTACCAACAATTTCTTCGAGCATACCCACGGGAGGATTAGTGAGTGAGAAAGGAGCGTACCCACCGACCTCCACCCTTTGGCCCGGAAAATCAGGATGGTCTATCGGCTGCCATTGGATGAATGCCTCGGGCGCATGTTTATCAAACCATTTCAGTTCCCGGCGTTCCTTTTCATTGCGCTTATCTTTATCTTTTTTAGAGTCCGCACCTTCGTTGTTTGCTTCATTGTCTTCTGCTTTCTCTTGCTTGGCATTCTCGTCTTTTTCGGCAGACTTTGAAAGCTCCACAGCAATCGCCGGACTCCAGGGCCGAGATGCAAGTGATAATCGACCCCGGTGGAAGTACATCCAGTCACTGAACGTGCCAGGCTCAGATGTACCCTCAAGCTCTTTGCTCAATCCAATTGCTTCTCGATAGAGCTCGCCCATTACACGGTAATAGCCCAGGTCTTCCTTATCAATCTCGGTCATTGGTTTTCGGCGACCAGGGGCTGGTGCACCCGCAGGAGTTTTCAGAAGATTATCAGCGGCGCCGTAGGTAATAACAATCCCAATATTGGGGTGCTCAATGATGAATTCAGCAAGCCCACGCGTTTGGGCTTCACTAACCTGGTGTATGCCTGCATCCGGGGCAAAGAATTTGTAATTGTACGGAAAATTGCGATTGAAGTTAACACCACCTCGACCATCTTCATTCCACACCTCGTCATGGTCATTATCGATTCCCTCGGTCAGGTAACGCCACGCACCCACTTCACCTTTGAGATGGTCGGCTTTGAGGAGCAGGCGCTTGTCCACAGGGTCGAGAAGATAGTTGCCGTCCTTATCCTCGACCCGCATCCACGTGATAAGGCCATCTCCGTTAAGGTCTTCAGGCCCATCTTCATCCACCAGCCCATCATGGTCGTCATCGACAGGTTTGTTGTTTAAGCTGGTTTCGAGTTTCGGTCGTGTGAAGAAATGCTCCGCCGCATCCGGATTAAGGCGTGGGATAACATAAATTGTCGTTGTCTCCAGAAGTTCGGTGATTTGGGCATCTGTCTGGTATTGCTTTATTAATCGTTCGAGCCAGGATACAGCTATTGAACATCCTATCAGGTCGTTACCCTCTATACCTGCGGCGACCAACACGGCGGGACGAGTTTTGCGGTCGCCTTCGGTGCCCTTACCGACCTCCACCACCCAGACCTTCCGCTTGTCTATTGACCGGGCTATGCTGTCAACTCGCACAAGATTAGGCTCTTGCCTGGCGAGAGATACAAGACGTTTCCTCAGAGATTTGTAATCGTAATACGTTGCAGGCCGGGCAACTCCTACCTGTATCGCCAATAGACTTATTGTTACCAACGAAAACCAATATGGCTTTGTTCTTAATTGAATGACTTTTAAGGACATTCCATCATCCCCTATGAAACTTCTCTTCAATTCCTCCGAACCAAAACAGTCTTACGGGCGGTTTTCACTCCACAGGACGCCCTATGGCGCTGTAAAATCTGCATGGCTAAATGGCCGAGCTTACTTCTCATAATTATATCCCAATAAGCTTAGTAAGTCAAGGTTTTCAGGCAAGATTTTTTAACTTTTTACGTATGGGACTTTTCTTTTGCCTTTGTCCCTTCAAGATGAGACACATTAGTTTTTCGCTCATGGTCGGAATTGCAAAGAATAAAGATTCGCATCCTTCATAACAAAATGAAGTCGAATTGGACGACCTGATAGTGGACCCACATCAGTTCCATGACGCCAGGAGGCAGGATGCTCAATATAGTTGCCAATCAGCTCTTCAGCGTTCCTGAGTGAATAGCCTGAAATGGGTTTGCCCTCGGCATCCAGGATTTCAACTTTTATGTATCCCGGGGCAGAAGTGGCAAAGTTGAGCAATAGTTTCCTGCCTTTGAAGATAAATGGTCTGGTGGTCATGCTGCCGCTTTTATAAGGAGCATATATTGAAGTAAAACCATCAAGTCGCAGTGAATAGCGGCGAAGATGTGCAGTTGGCTGCGCGTAGTCGTGCTGGACGTAAATCGACATTTCAGCAGCTCCGGTTTGAACAACATTCAGAGCAGGATAGTTGGAGCGGGATCCCCAGTTTTGCAGGCCGATGCCTGGCCGGATAAACGCTTCCATAAAGGTCCTGTCGTAAATATTACCACCGCGTGAGGTCATTAAAACAGCGTCGGAACAGTCTTTGAAATAGCTGGGATTCACCTTTAATTGTTTGGCTTGTTTTTCATTGAGAACCTGTCGTCCGGGAAGAAAACGAGCAGCGATGGCTATATAGATATGCGGTGCGCGAAAGTAAGGATGCGTTTGGTTTGTATAGAGATGTTCAAGAGGTGTGTTACCGAATGTCATTTCGACCGGTTCAGTCCAATCTAAAAAATCCTTTGACGTGGTTCGGCTGATAGTGCGGAAGCCACCATAGTCTGTATCTGTCCAGGTGCGAAAGTAACAGAGATAGCATTGCTCGCTGTCGGACCAAAAGGCCACATTCTGGGAATCAAAGATACCCCTGGTAAAAACGGGTTCCTCCCGGAGCTTTTTCCAGTGGACACCGTCAGCGGAGACATAGGCAATGAGGCCGCTCTTTTTCGTGCCCCCCAGAGCCTTGAAACGCCGGCTTTTTGGTACGCCCGGTCTGGTATCGAGAAAAGGACTGAAATTATGGTTGACCGGTGCAGCATTAGCCAGAATGACGTTGTTTGATTTCGAACCATTCAGGGTAAACAGATTGAGTTTGGGCTTCGTGATATGGATGCCATCCAGCGATTCGGCATAACAAGTAACTTCCCGGCTGCTGCCGTCTCTACCAGCCTGGGGCAGTCCTCTATAGTAGAAGCGGTACTTGTCCTGGTCTTTTATCACAGTGCAGTACCCGCAGAAAGGTCCTTCCCAGGATTGATCGAATTTGAGTACCGGCCCTTCGTCATGTGGATGATGCAATATTAGATGTGCACCGTCAAGACGGTCGATAAGATAATAGTCAACAAATAACTCACGGCCCGAACCGATGTTAATGTACCCGAACTCTTTCGCAAAAGACGGCACCCCAGGGAAGAATGAACCGATTATCCACTGAACCAGGATTATCAATAACAGATGTTTGTCTCTACTCATTTTTGGATTCTCCAAGACCATTATGGTTCTATTCATCTTACCGGTTGTTCTGAGAAAGGCAGCCCCCGCTCTCGAGTTTTAGGTTGCAATCGATTCAAAATTTAGCTTCACAGGTGTCGTACATCCACCACTAATAATCTTTAAATCCACTCATCCATCGCGGCCAGTCTTCTGGTGCGACACCCCCGGCCTTGGTCCAGGGTCCATTTATGTTGAAACTGCGATTCCATTTCAGTGTCCACAGCTCTTTTAGGCCGACCTTGCGCACCGACCAGTCGCAGAAAAGGCTGCTTTGGAATCCGCCATGCCGATCGACGCACACACGCTGCATCTCCTCGACGTTGGGCGTACCGTGGATCCCCAGCGAGCCACCCGTGTAATCCGCCGGTGGGTCTGTATGCCGGGGCCAAGAATCGACCCACCACATGCCGGTGAACATCGGTATATTATATGCGCCCTGAACATTGGGAGTCCGCCAGTAGTCCGAGCGCCCGCTGCGGCCCCAAATCCCGTCCCTGTTAGCCGACAGATTGCACATCCAGCCATTGGGGCCGTAGCTACCGATATAGTCGCCGGTTTGCCAGGCATGCTGGGCCCAGGAGCCAATATTCCCTCGGCCGGACGGCTTGGTGGCTTCCGGGCAGCAGCGGATATCGGGCTCGGCTTCATAGAGTTCCATGATGGGAAGGAACCACCATCTGCCGCTGCCATATCCTGACGTCGTGCCATTCACTGCGCCGCTTAGCCAGTAGCCATTGTTGTCATCGCAGTACATCTTCCAGATGAGACTCCATTGGTGGAGATTCATCTGACACGCAACACCCCTGGCCTGCTTCCTCACCCGCTGTAGTGCCGGCATTAATATCGCCATTAACAATGCAATAATAGCGATTACTACCAGGAGTTCTATCAGGGTGAAACCTCTTTGCTTGTTCATGATGATGTTCCGATTTATTGTAAGACAAATTTGAAAGTCTAAAAATAACTATATCCCTTCTAACACTAAAAATCAAGGAAGCGTCCAGGGATTTTTTATATCTCTTTAGCACTTGTCTCTACCTCCACCTTGATATGCCTGTTAGAAGTCCGCCCACGGCGGATTGTCAAGTCATCACAAGCAGTTGTTTCGTTATCCTTACAAATCTTGGGGCCGGTTGTTTCATATTTTCTACTTCAAAGAAAATGAAAGTGCGACTTAAAAACAGGAGCTTAAAATGTTATAATTCCACAATGTATTTGGTATTATGGCATAGTCAGGAGGCTTGGCCATGTGGTTAAGCACAGTAATCGAGGAACCCTAATCGATGAAAGGGGCCATAATATGAGTAAGGTGGAAAAAACACGGACCAAGCGTACCCGCCGAGACATGACTTCGTCGCGGCTGGTGACGCGTCGTAGTTTCATGTCGGGTGCGGGGGCGGCCGCTCTTTCCTTTACGATTGTCAAGCCCGGTAGCGTAAGGGGGACACCGGCCAACTCTCGCATCGAGGCTGGCTGTGTCGGCCTGGGTAATCGCGGGAAAATGATTGCCGGAATGTTAGAAAAGCATGGGGGGTATCAAATTACCGCTGTGGCGGATTATTTTGCCCACGTGGCTGAGGCCGCTGGAGAACAGTTTAAGGTTGCCAAAGCACGTCGGTTTTCCGGATTGTCCGGCTACAAAAGACTTATCAGCAGTAAGGTAGATGCGGTGTTTCTGGAGACACCGCCTTATTGTTTCGGCGAACATGTGGAGGCGGCTGTGGAAGCAGACTGCCACGTCTATATCGCTAAGCCGTTGGGATGTGATGTGCCCGGGTGTCTAAAGATAGCTAAGATGGCTCAAAAGGCTACGGCAAACAAAAGGGTCTTTCTTGCAGACTTTCAAACCCGCACCGACCCATTTTACATTGAGGGTATCAAGCGAGTGCAAGATGGAGTGATTGGCAGGATTGGAATGCTAAGTTCGGAATATAATGACGAGAGTTTCCGCGACCCTCCAAAGACAGCGAACATAGAAAGTCGGCTCCAGCATCTAATCTGGGTCAATGACAATGAACTGGGCGGCAGTTATCTTGTCAATGCGGGTATCCATGCGATTGACGTTGCCTTGTGGATTGCCGGTCAGAGGCCCGTCAGTGCCATGGGCAGCTCCCGCATTGCGCGACGCGAGCCGCACGGGGATTCTCATGATGTCTATTCGGTCACTTTTGAGTTTGCAGATGGGCTTATCCTCAACCATCGGGGGGAGCATCTGAAGAACCGCTTTGAGTTTCGCTGTGAGTGCTTTGCACAGGGCCATGAAGGGTATCTTGAAACCGGCTATACGGGACGCGTCCGGATATTAGGCAATCGAGGCGGGTACCGTGGAGGCGAAGTGGTAAACCTTTATCCCCGCGGGGCAGAGCGGAATATTGATACCTTCTACAAGTGTGTCTCGAACGGTATCTATGAGAACCCAACGGTCGAGCCAAGTGTAAACGCTACACTGACGACCATTCTGGGACGGGAAGCCGCGAAGAGAAACACCAAACTTACCTGGGACGAGGTTATCCGGGAGAATAAAAAACTCGAAGTGGACCTGTCTGGTTTGAAAGCGTGAGTGAACACAGACAAGCTCTAAAGCTATTTAGTTGACTGTAGTTTAAGAGCAGTCCTTTCGGCATCCGACCATACACGGAAGAAGTTGCCGGAGCAAATCTTCTTTATATCTTTTTCAGTGTAACCCTTTTTCATAAGCTCATAGATCAGGTTCGGATAGCAGGAAACATCTTTTAAGCCATCAGGGAGCTTGCCTCCAACACCTTCAAAATCGGAACCCAAACCGACGTGCTCAATACCAACCAGTTTTACAACGTGGTCAATATTTGCAACAACATCTGAGATGTCAGCATCGCCAATTGGATTTTTTTTCTCATATTCCTTAGTGTATTTGTCTTTCTCATCGCCTTGTAAATTATTAGCTTCAATATATTCTAATATGTGCTTTTTGCGGTTCGCAGATTCTCTGTTTATTTGCTCATTAACGAACTTAGAACCAAAAGTGATTTGAATTACCCCTCCTTTTTTCGCCAATAGTTTTATCATTTCATCGTCCATATTACGTTCCCATCCGGGAGTAAAATAGCGGCAAGATGAATGCGTGGCTACTACAGGTGCTTTTGAAAGCTCTATTATCTGGTAGAATGTTTTATCTGAAACATGTGAGACATCTATGAGTATCCCCAAACGATTCATTTGGGAAACAACCTCAGCACCAAAAGGACTTAAGCCATTCCATTTTGGTCCTTCGTCATAAGATGAATCACAAATATGATTGTTCTTCGAATGTACAAGGGTAATATAACGGATGCCGCGGTCATAGAAGTATTTTAGGTTGTCAAGATTACCTTCAATAGCTGAGCCGTTTTCTATTCCCATAGCAATAGATATTTTACTATCGCCAAATTGCTCTTTCGCATCTGCGACTGACCTGGCCATAACAAACTTGTCAGGCCAAGTCTCAGCAAAACCTTCTGTCATATCAATTATTTTGTCTGCTAAAGCTTTGGCTCCACCTTCTTTTTCGTATTCAGCAGGAATATAAACAGCCATAAATACTACGTTAAGACCTCCTTTTCGTGCCCTTGGATAGTCAAATTCCCCGCCTTCGGTTCTCTTTGAAATATCCTCCATTTTTTTCAGGAGACGGTATGGTACATCCTGGTGAGTATCAACGATGATACATTTCTGAGCTAACTGTTCAGCCTTTTTCCTGAGCTTGGCATCCGCCAACATTTTGGCTTGCTGTTGACAACCGATAACCAATACCGCCGGTGCGACAATTGCAATCCACAGAATTATCTTTTTGTTCTTGTTCATAGTTTATCCACCATACAAATAACTATCTTCCGTAGTATTGTCTGTAATACCGACAATACTTGCTTAATCACTACATTACTTTTCCGATAACACACTATGCATCGCCTCTACAGAGGACAGGTAGATTCCATTGGAATAGTTGGCCAGCATTCGCATCGCTGCTACTTTATCTTTTGTGTATAGCCGGCAAGCAGCCTCTTCAAGTGGCTTCTGTAGAGTAAAAGCGTTCTTCTCGATTCCCTTAGCGAGAGCTTTTACCCGGCTAATTGTGTTAGCAGAAGCGTTATCAACCTTGTTGCGAAAATTGGAGAACATCCAAAAAGCCTGGAGTGGGTCGGTCTGGAAAGGACGACCGGCCTTTTCATCGTAGAAGATTTTCGATGGTCTTTCTGATTTTGAGGAAAACCCTGCGGGGAATTCAGAAATACCAAAATGAAAAGGAATATAAAATGAAGTACGCGGCGGAGCAAGGCAGGTCCAGTAAACAATACCGATATCCAGAGGTATATTCCTTCGCAACTGAGCAACAAAGCTGGTCTGGGTGATACCGCTGCAGATAGGGCAGCCACTTTCCTGGGGACTTTTTAGCAGTGATATGGATTGAGTCTTTGTTCCTTTAAAGTCGTGACGTAGAATCTGCATAATCTCAGCTACACCTACCTTGCGTCGTGACACGACAGAAAAGGGCAGCTCCGGACCGAGCGGTATCAATTCGGCAGCAATATATCTGAGGCCGCTCCACTGTCGGCCGAAGTTGGAAAAACTTGAAGCGGATTCGGGATTTGAATAAACAACAGCAAAGTCAAACGGCCTGTTCTCTTTTGGGTTGTACCAACCCCTTGAAACGGCATATTTGATGATATCTTTCGAGGCCAGGAAGTTGTCCCTGTCAGAGAGGTCAACCTGGCGTACCGTATAAGTGTTGGCTACCATTGCCACTTCGTCATCGCCGACCCGTTGAGCCAGCCAGTGCTTTCCATTGACGACGCAGAAGAGCCATCCTTCATCGGGGTCGCAGATGATGTATGTCCGGCCGGAGTCAATGTAGCCGAAGCGTTCCACCAGCCTTCCAGCTAATAAGACACCTTCGCGTGCAGTCTTAGCTCGCTCAGCTACCAGGCGCCGCAGCATATAGCCTATCCCGCCATTAGTGATTTGGGGCTTGTCCTCTCGTGAAGGGCTGTTGTTCGATGTGATGCTGACGCCCCATTCATTGATATAGCTGTCGGAGAAAAGCATGCCCGGCATTTCCGACCAAATGTAGGCCCAGGTTTGCTTAACCTGAGCTAATCGGCCACCGTTTAGGAGATTTACTTTTTCTCCGGGGAAATGTTTTTTGCGTGGGATTTTGTGATGGTTTACAATTTGAGGAGGAGAATCATTTTCGTTGTGGGCCATAATAACATATCCGTCGGTCGAGGCCTCCTTACCTACTACTATCGAAAAACATCCCTCACATCGTGCCGCAAATATTGTCAAGCAGAACACAAATACAGCAGCAACCGGAAATATCCTGACAAGTGTTTTCTTTACATTCATATTCGTTTCCTTTTCAAATAAGTTAGCTATTTCAATCCCGATTCATCGGGATGGCTTTTGCAATTCACCTTCACTTGAAGCCACGACCACGGCGCAGGAGGCATCACCCGTAACGTTTACCACGGTCCGGCACATATCCAGTATGCGTTCCACACCCATAATAAGGGCTATGCCTTCCAAAGGCACGCCAATACTTTTTAGTACGATTGCCAAAGTAATTACTCCTGCCATTGGTGTGCCAGCGGTACCAATGGAAGCCAGGACAGCAGTAAGGACTATGGTCAGCTGTTGTGGTACGGTCAGACCCATACCATAAAACTGGGCAATAAAAACAGCGGACACTCCCTGGTAAAGAGCAGTGCCATCCATATTTATGGTAGCTCCCAACGGCAGTGCAAAGCTGGCAATTTGCCCGGGGACACCTAATTTTTCAGTACATTCCATAGTTACAGGTAGAGTGGCTGAACTCGATGCAGAGCTAAAGGCAATCAACTGGGCGGGACGGATACCTCTGAAAAAAGTTCCGATTTTTTGTTTACTGAAAATCTTTATTGCCGAAGAGTAAACAATCGTGACCTGAAGAATCAGCCCTGCAATCACTACTAAGGAGTACTTAAGAAGAACCAATAAAATGCCTAATCCAAAATCCGCAACAACCCCTGAAATCAGGGCAAATACGCCGTAAGGAGCGAGCTTCATAATAATATGGACCATTTTAATTATCAGCTCATTAATACCCTCGAAGAAATTTATTACGGGCCGACTTCGTTCGGTTGGAATTAAACTAAGGCAAATCCCGGCCATCAAGGCAAGGAAGATAATCTGCAGCATCTTGCCTTCCACAAATGCTTTAACTGGGTTTGTTGGGATAATATTCAAGAGAATATCCGTTACCGTTGGTTTTTTCAGGGCCGTCTCAATTTGTGCACCTTCCTTTTCACTGACACTTTCCCTTAGCTGTGTCCGCTTTTCCTGTGAGAGACCCTCCCCGGGCTTGAGGGTGTTCGCTAGAAATAAGCCAATACTAATTGCAATGATTGTTGTACACAAATAATAAGCCACGGTTTTGGCGCCAATCCGACCGAGCTTACGAATGTCATTGAGACTGGCTGTTCCCACTAATAGAGAAACAAAGACCAGAGGTACAACAACCATACTAATCAATTTAATAAATGCAGAACCAATGGGTTTGATATAGCTGAAGACAAAGGCTGAAAATCCCCACTGATTGGCGAGCACACCAAAAAGCACTCCCACCAGCAATCCTATCAAAACCTTCGTGTACAATTGAAGTTTGAGCAATTTCATTGGTATTCCTGGTTATCTTAGTTCCAAGGTTAAGCAGATTATAATAAAGAGAAGAACGGAAGTCAAAGAAGAACGCCCCAAAACTGCTCGACTACCCTGTTCCCACACATTTGGTGTTACTATAATCCGATAAGGGCAGGTAAAATAGTATCATTTCCGGGATAGACGTGATATACTATCCACAATGAAACTCAGTGGCCTAACTGAACAGGTTTACCTGGAGATTTAGGTTCGAGATTGACAATCAAACAGATGCAAAGGAGACTCAAATGGACAGACTGTTGGCTTTAACAATCAGTGTGGGCTTACTGACAGCCCTGGGGACGGTGGATGTTTACGGGGATTCGGGCGGTGATTATTGGCCAATGTGGCGCGGGCCTGACGCCACGGGTGCAGCCCGAAAAGGTAATCCCCCTCTGACCTGGAGTGAGACGGAGAATATTAAATGGAAGGTCAAGCTGCCTGGTCAGGGCACTTCGAGTCCGGTTATCTGGGGCGACAAAATCTTCTTTCTAACCGCGATTGAGACCGACAAGAAAGGCTCGCCAACTGCACAGAGCGCAGCCCAGGGGAGAGGTGGAAGGCGAGCTTTCCACGGCGGCAGGCCTCCGACGAACGTGTATAAATTTGATATTGTCTGTCTGGACCGAAAGACCGGCAGGCTTCTCTGGCAAAAGACCGCCCGTGAAGAGTTGCCTCACGAGGGACATCATCGGAATTACGGCGGCTTTGCTTCATATTCACCGGTTACCGATGGCAAATACGTCTGGGCGAGTTTCGGCTCGCGTGGTGTGCACTGTTACGACGTCGATGGCAATCATAAATGGAGCAGAGACCTTGGGAAGATGACAATAAAAGTGATGTTCGGCGAAGGTAGTTCGCTGGTTCTGGCTGGTGATGCCGTAATCGTCGTGATTGACCATGAAGGTGATTCCTTTATTTACGCGCTCAATAAGGAAACAGGCGAGACAATCTGGGAAAAAGGTCGTGATGAGAGCACATCCTGGGCAACGCCTGTTACCACGACCGTGAACGGCAGGGTACAGGTAATCACGAGCGCAACGGGTTTAATTCGCGCCTATGATCTGGAGACGGGTGAGCTGCTCTGGCAATGCAGCGGGCAAACCGGCAACGTAATACCCTCGCCGGTCGTTGGTTTCGGAAAGGTGTTTTGTACGAGTGGTTTTCGAGGCAGTGCCTTGCAGGCTATCGAGCTTGGCCGAACCGGTGACCTGACCGGCTCCGATGCCGTTAGCTGGGAGGTCAAGGAAGGGACCCCTTATGTGCCATCGCCACTGCTCTATGGCGATAAAATATACGTCTGTTCCAGCAACCGGGCGATTATTTCCTGCTACCAGGCCGAGACCGGCAAGGCCAACTTTGTCAAGCAGCGCCTTGAGGGGATGGGAGAGATTTTCGCATCACCGGTGGGAGCCGCCGACCGGGTCTATTTCGTTGGCCGAAACGGCAAGACCCAGGTCATCAAGCTATCAGAGAAACTCCAGGTTTTAGCTACGAATACCCTCGATGATAAGTTCGATTGCTCACCTGCCATTGTCGGTGACGAATTGTTCCTAAAGGGTAAAGAATATCTCTATTGCATTGCCGAGCTATGAGCAACGAAGAGCCGGTCTTTCCATGTTTTCCGTCCAAAGCGAGAGGAGAGAGGTGGAGCAACCTTAACGCTTATGAAAACAAACGGGGCCCAGACCAAACGAGTTAGTGCAAGCCCCGAACTGATATACATCCTGCCCGCCGTCCCGCGCAAGCGGGAAACGCAGCCATCATATCGACGCCATTGTCAAAACGGCTTGTCAAAGGGCTTAGTCCGGCCTGCAAGCCACGCAATCTCCTCTTGTGACAACACCCGGTCGTAGATGCGGACATCATCAATCTGTCCATTGAAGAATCTGTCGCTCTGTGAGGGGCGATAACCTATAGTAACATCCCAGTCGGCGACGATATTGAACGCATCCGGGTCTGTTGATTCCTGGGTGTCATCCTGGCCATCAACGTAAATTCGCACGTCCGAAGATGAATTCGTGGCATTCTCTGTTATTGTCGCCGCAACGTGGTGCCACCCACCGTCGGTCACAGCGGTGAGACTCTCGACCTGGCCGGCGCCGTTGCCCATCCGTATGCGGCCGTTCGTGTGGACGCGGAATTCACACCTTTGACCGTTGCTATGAGTGCCATAATATACGATTTCCTGGGTTTCGTCGCCTATGAACGTGGTCTTGATCCAGGTAGTTATGCTAAAGGCATTCGGGCCCAGAATACCCTTGTAGCCGGTTATCTCTACATAGTCGTTGAGACCACGAAGGCTAATGGCCTGGCCGACCTTGCCCGCCACAAAAGTGGGATTGCCCATGGCAGTGCCGTGGCGTGCGTTGCCGGAACTGTCGCTGTAAGTACCTTCAAATTCGTAGTGTGCTTGCAGACCAGTTGTGCCAGCCTCTGCCGGCGTGATCACCTGACGGTCATGAGAATACAGCCTGATACCGTCAAGGTAAACCACTCCCTGACCACCAAACGCTCCAATACGCTCAAAGCCAATGCTTAGCTCAGTAACGTTACTGAGGCTCACGCCGAGCGAGGCAAGGTCAATATACCACATCTGCCACCCCGTTCGCCTTATGTTTTCGGCATCACCATCGTATGTTACCTTGGAGCCGTTGACCTTCACATACATCTGCTCAACAGCATTATTTGGATCGCCAAAGAAGTATAGCGTCAAGGCCTTAATGCCATGCTTGGTCCAATCCTGGCCGGCCTGTAGATTAGCGACATTCACTGTGGCCTCAGAATAGGTGGCCACGGTGTTGTCATAGAAAAGGGGCACCGACTGTTTGCCGTCGTAAACAATACTTTGCTCAGCAAAAGGAGCATCAGCATAACCAACGACAGAACCGTTTGTTGCCGGGTTGTCGTATCCGTCTATCCACGTATAAAATATCCTGTTGCTGCCGGGCTCCTCGGGGTTAAGGTCGTTGTAGGACTCGAAATCGTCCACAACAAGAAACTCCTGTGTTGAAAAGCTCCAGATATCGCCTTGCCAGGTTGTTGGCGTCTCGGCCTCGTTGACCTCATCAATCCGCCAGTAGTACGTGCTGCCCAAATCGAGGGGTAAGGGACTGTAGCTCGCGTCAGCCACGGTATTAACGGGGGTGTTGCCGTCTATCACAGCCTGCTCGTCGGTGCTCAAGTACACATCATACTTAGCCGCTTCTCTTCCCGCTCGCCAG
>JADFJC010000013.1 GCA_022566315.1 Planctomycetota bacterium | reverse complement strand
ATTATCTTCCATTTTTGTCTGGCTGCGGCTTCGGCTGGCGGCCTCAGCAAAACTCGGACTACCAACCAGTAGGCCTACGTTTTGCTTCCTTGCCAGCCTTGTCCTCGCTCAGCCGAAAACGAAACCTAATTTCTTTACCAGTCCTAAGGAGGTGTTTGCGTATGAGTATGAAAGCTTTTATTACAGCAGTGTTCTCGTTTGCGGCGTTACCAACGGTTTGGGCGGAACCGCTTCCGGTTTACTTCGGAACTTACACGCGGTCAGAGAATTCCAGTAAGGGGATCTACCGCAGCGTGCTTGACCTCGAGACGGGAAAGCTATCCGAGCCGGTCCTTGCGGCTGAGGCCAGGAATCCGTCATTTCTCGAGATACATCCCAACGGCAAATTCCTGTATGCCGTCAGTGAAGCCGGCGGAGCCGGCAGTGTCAGTGCGTATGCGATTGACAGGCGAGCGGGAACTCTCAGGTTCCTCAACCAACAGCCCTCGGGCGGTGCGGGTCCCTGCCACGTCAGCATCGACCATGCGGGAAGAAACCTGCTCGTCGCCAACTACGGCAGCGGGAGCGCCTCGGTGATTCCTATCAAAACGGACGGCAGACTCGGAGAACCGACCGGCTTTGTGCAGCACGCCGGTTCCAGCGTGAACCCCAGGCGCCAGAAGGGGCCCCATGCACATTCGATAAACGTCAGCGCGGACGACCGCTTTGCTTTCGTCGCCGACCTCGGAATCGACAAGATAATGATTTACAGGCTGGACATTGAAAAGGGGACCATCGTCGCCAATAGTCCTGGGTTTGCAAAGGTCAAGCCTGGCGCCGGGCCGCGACACTTTGCCTTCGGCCCAAATGGGAAGTACGCTTACGTGATCAACGAACTCGATTGCACGGTAACCGCCTTTGCTTACGAGTCGGCTTCGGGCGCTCTGACGGAGATCCAGACCGTTACGACGCTTCCGAACGGGTTTGAGGGGTCAAATTCGTGCGCTGAGGTACGCGTGCACCCGAGCGGGAAGTTTCTCTACGGTTCGAACCGGGGGCACGACAGCATCGTGGTTTACCGGATCGACTTGGCCAAAGGGACACTGACTTTCGTCGAGCATGAGAGGGCCGATATCAAAACGCCGCGGAACTTCAACATCGACCCGACGGGCAAGTTCTGCCTCGTCGCCAACCAGGGCAAGGACAGTGTCGTCGTCTTCCGGATCGACCAGGCAACCGGTGCGCTTGAGCCGACGGGGCATAAGATTTCCATCGGGAGGCCGGTCTGTGTCCGGTTTCTACGACCAGGTCGTAACGTTTCTGAATGAGAGACTGAATTTGCCTTGACGCGTTGGTTGAGATTGTCAGGATAACAAAGAGGTAGTAATCGCAGCCAGCCACGGGTGGAATTGCACTACACAGCGATTTGCGATTGAAAATAAATCCTCAATAAATTGGGGTGGTGCTGATATTTTTGTGAAGTTTATTCTTGACGTATAAAGGCAAATCGGTTTTATTTGTGGGCGAGGGTGGTGAAGACAGAATCAGTCGGGTTGTAATAGCCTACAAATAAAGAGTTTAAGTATATTAAGGATGGTCGAAAGGAAGTATCTTAATTTTCTTGGAAAGGATTGAATGATGCGAACTGTCAAACTTTCATTGATTTTTCTTTTGTGTGTTTGTGTTTTCCTGGTGTCCGGCTGCGGTTCGGAACTGCAGGACCTTCGAATCCAGAACGACACACAGCGAGGCCTAATAGTAGATCTTGAGAGCGAACTGCAATCTAACGCGCTGCAACTTGAGCAGTTGAGACGCCAACTTGCCTCGGCTAAGGGAATGAGTGATATCGAGGTAGAGAAGCTGCAGCAGGACATTGCCGCCCTTGAGGAGGACATTGCTAAAAAGAAAGAGTTGATTGCTTCGATGCAGGAAAGGCTGCTTTTCGGCGGAGCGGCGCTGCCGGTGGAACTTAGTACTATGTTAGAGGATTTTGCCGAAAAGCACGATATGGTAACGTTCGATTCGAGCCGAGGAGTAATAAAGTTCAAGAGTGATTTGCTTTTTGAAAAGGGCAGTGACAAGGTGGGTTCTTCGGCAATCCCGGCCGTCAAATTGCTTTGTGGGATTTTGAATTCCGAAGAAGCTAAGAAATTCGACGTTATCATAGCCGGGCACACCGACGATATTCCTATTCTTAAGCCTGCGACACGTGCGAAGCATCCGACCAACTGGCACTTGTCTGTGCACAGAGCAATAGCAGTGCTGAACGTGATGGGCAGTAACAATATTGGGTCTAAGCGAATGAGCGTACGAGGTTTTGGTGAGTATCGGCCTTTTGTGGAAAATAAGCCCAACAAAGGAGGTAATCCGCAAAACAGACGAGTCGAAATTTACATTGTCGCTCAGGGAGTATAATTTCAAGTGCCTAAAGTGAACTAAGGTGACAGTGAAGCTGTCATTCTGAGCGAAGCGAAGAATCTCTTATTCGTTGGCCAGATCCTTCGGCTTCACTTCAGGATGACACTTACGTGTCACTTTAGGCACTCTAAACTTTAGGCGCTTTTAATTTTTTTATATGGTAGAACGCACTTTAATTATTATCAAGCCGGACGGTGTGCAGCGACACATAGTTGGTGAGATAATCGGACGATTCGAAAAAAAAGGCCTTAAGCTCGTCGCTGCAAAATTTGTGCAGCTATCTGAAAAGCAGGTCGGTCAAGTCTATGCGGTCCATCGCGAAAAGCCATTTTTTAAACCTATGGTAAAGTTTCTTTCTTCATCACCGGTGCTCTTAATGGTCTGGGAGGCTGAGGGCGTTATAAATATGACCCGCAAGATGATGGGGGCAACTTTCGGTTTATATGCTGAGCCAGGTTCCATCAGAGGGGACTTTAGCTGTTCTGAAAGATACAATCTGATTCACGGCTCGGACAGCCCGGAATCCGCTCAGCAGGAAATCAAGCTGTTTTTCGCGCCAAATGAAATAATCGATTACAAACTGACAAATTCACCCTGGCTTTACGTCAAATCAGCCAGCCCGAAGAAATAACACATTCCTGTTTCTGGGGAAATTTCCGGTATGAGTGGGTAACCGGAGGAGCATGTTTTCCGGTTCCAAAAGAGCTTCGGCTCACGCCGTTTTGGTTCCGGATGGCTTATAAAGTCATAAAGAAGGTGCTAATATCGAAGATTTCCCAGATAATCCTTGATTAGAGTGCATATCAGTATTATAATCTACGTTTTTGCTTTAGAGACTCTCAAAAACGGGTATACCAACAGCCTGAATCGAAAGGAGTACAACAATGCAAAAGCTCATATCGAAGTCAGAGGTCAGAAGTCAGAGGTCAGAAGTCAGAAGTCGGAAGTCAGAGGTCAGTTTTCTGTCTTCTGTTTTCTGTCCTCTGTTTTCTGTCTTCTGTGTCTTATCGCCTCAATCGGTCAGCCTTGCCGTGCCCCTGGCGAAAATCACTGTCGAGGCAGGAGATTATACGCGAATCGATACGCCGGTGACGGCGTGGCTGGATGGTGTGCCGTTGGGCTTTCCGTCAGATGAGATTCGCTTAGTGGAAGTGAAAGGTTCGCGGCGAGTCGAGGTTCCAGTGCAGCTCGAAGCGGGCAGTCCGCCGCGATTGTGGTGGATACTTTCAGGTAAAACAGAAGCGGGAAGTAAACGGACTTATGAACTGGTCAAAGGCCGCAAAACGGCGGGGGCAGGTGTCAGTGCAAGGCAGAACAATAAGGTCCTGCGGATAGAAAAAGATGGTACGAAGGTTCTGAGCTATAACCACGCCATTGTGCCGGCGCCGGCTGGACAAAGCGAACTGTATAACCGCAGCGGTTTTATTCATCCGCTATGGTCGCCGACGGGGTCGGTGATGACGGGTATTCATCCGAAAGACCATTACCATCACCTGGGAATCTGGATGCCGTGGACGAAGACAAAGTTTGAGGGCAAGGAAGTTGATTTCTGGAATCTTAAGGGCGGACAGGGGACTGTTCGATTCAAGAGGTTTCTTTCGACGACCAGCGGACCTGTTTACGGTGGATTTCAGGCTGAGCATGAGCACGTTGCGTTGCAGACGGCCAGTGGAGAAAAGGTAGTGCTCAAGGAAATCTGGGATGTGCGTGTCTATAATGTGGGCGGTCGGCATGGGGGCTACTGGCTTTGGGATTTTGTATCGACGCAACGGTGCGTTGCGGATAGTGCGCTTGTTTTAGAGAAGTATCGCTACGGTGGATTCGGTTTCAGGGGTGCTGCCGAATGGAAAGGCGAGAAGGCTGCATATTTGACCAGCGAAGGCAAGACCCGCAAGGATGGTCATGCGACGCGGGCACGATGGTGTGATACGGCTGGTGTTTCCGACGGGAAATGGAAAGGCGTAACACACTTTAGCCATCCGGAGAACTTCAGGCATCCGGAGCCAATGCGAATCTGGCCTGGATTCGAGCAAGAAGTGTTCTTCAACTGGGCGCCGGTACAACTGGATGACTTTGAATTGAAGCCCGGCAAGGACCATATCTTTCGCTATCGTATGTATGTGCACGAAGGAAAAATCGATGTTGAGAGAACTGAGCAGGTTTGGAATGATTATGCTCATCCGCCGAAGGTCGAGATTGAAACTGTTGAGTCGAGCAATGCGATTATGCTGTTCGGCGGCACGGACTTTTCGCACTGGACAGCCGGAGATGGCAAGGATATAGGATGGAAGCTTGTTGACGGTGCGATGAAGATTGCACCGAGGAGCGGCAGCATAATGACAAAGCGGGACTTCCGGGATTTCAAAATGCACATTGAGTTTAAGATTCCGCAAATGCCGCCAAACGTCAGAGGGCAAGGCCGAGGTAACAGCGGGGTCTATATACAGCGTCGCTACGAAGTTCAAATCCTGGATTCCTATGGCCTGGAGCCGAAGAATAATGAATGCGGGTCACTGTATAAATCCAGGGCGCCGGACAAGAACGTTTGCAGAATGTCAGGCAGGTGGCAGAGTTACGATATTATCTTTCATGCCGCGAAGTTTGATGGTAACAGAAAAATCGAGAAAGCCCGTATCACGATATGGCATAACGGTGTTTTGATTCATAATGATGTCGAGCTGGAGAATAAAACCGGTGCGGGACGACCTGAAGGACCAGACCCGGGCCCCATTTTGCTGCAGGAGCACGGTAACGAGGTATTGTTCCGCAATATATGGATAGTCCCCCTGTAATTTAAGATTTAAGATTTAAGATTGTCCACGTAACGGATGTGATTAAGATTTGAAATTTTGGAGATTGAGGTATGAGAAGCAGCAGAAAATTTGCAGCCGGCGTATTAGCAATCATTGTAATTTGTGGTTTTAGTGTTGTCAGTGAGGCGGAGCAGATTCGTCTTAAAGTCTCAGGGGCGAAGGTTGATTGTGTTGATGTCCCTGTTCACACCGTCATTGATTTGCCCGAGTCGTTTGCGAATGTGCCTGTTGAGCAAATCGCGGTTGGTCTTAGGCAGACCAGCAGAGGCGGGGGGGGGATATATGGCAAGCTAATACCGGGCCAGATTGTGAAAAGCAGCGACAAGAAGGCGGAGTTGTGGTGGGTAGTGCCGCGGGTGGAAGTGGGCAAGACAACCAGGTGGACTGCCGCTTTGAACCGGAGGGAGAAAGCAGACAAGGATGAATTTTCCTGGAGGGACAAAGAAGGGGATTATCTGGATTTGCTTTTCGGCGGACGTAAGGTAACGCGCTATATGTATGCCTATGATACTTCAAGCCCTCAGCGGACATTTGAGACTTATAAACCTCTTCACCATGTGTTTGATGCTCAGGGGAAAAACCTTTTGACGAATGGGCCTGATGGTGAGCACCCGTACACCAAAGGAATCAAATATCCTCACCATCGGGGTATATTTATAGGCTGGAACAGACTGGAGTTTGGTGGTCAGCAATATGATTTATGGCATATGAAAGAAGCGCATCAGGTTCATCAGGAGTTTTTGGAATTGTCCGCCGGGCCGGTCCTGGCAAAAGCGAAGGCGCTGATTCACTGGAATGATAAAAACGGCGAGCCGATTATCGCCGAGCAGCGCGAGACTACTGTATTTCGCCAAAGTGAGCCGACGATTTTGCTGCTGGAATTTCATACCAAATTGAAGGCTGTCCGAGGCGATGTTTTTCTCAACGGCGACCCGGAACACGCAGGTTTTCAGTATCGAGCGCACGACGATGTCGCCAAGGGCGGCAAAGAAGTCAAGGCGACTTACCTGTTTCATAAGGATGGTATCGACCCGAAGAAAGATTACAACCTGCCGTGGGCGGCGATGTCATACGGGTTGAACGGCCGGCGTTACAGTGTTCAGCATATGAATCATCCCGACAATCCGGCCCAGCAGCGCTGGGTTCCGATCAAAACCCGCCGATGGCAGGCAACCATCTATTCAGCATATCGCGATTATGGACGGTTCGGTGCGTTCTTTAAGGAAGAAATCCGCGCCGGCAAGACATTGACTCTGCGCTACCGCATCTGGGTAGGCCTTCGAAAAGCTATGCCCAAACGGCAAGCCCAGCAACGCTGGGTTCCGAAAGACCCGCCGTTGGCGGGGGCGGATAGATATTCGGCATTTGTCAATGGCCCAAAAGTCGAAGTGTTGTCCGCAAGGACTCCATAGGAGAGACGGTAATACTTTCGCAGAAAATTTAAATTGCGTATCAACTTCTGCAAGTTATAATGTAAAAACGATTTCGGAGCGTTGGTAAGGACAGGCACCTTTTTTTGGGTGTAAGTTATTTTAACAAAGACGGTTATATTGTATTGGCAATCGAACCGGAGGAAATCGCAATAGAATAATGCTCGAAGGCATTATTTTCTGACAGTTAAGGATTCATTTTACGGGAAGTTTGTGGGAATTTTTTGATAAGGAGATTGATAAATGGCAAGACCTATAACACTTTTTACCGGCCAGTGGGCGGACTTACCACTGGAAAAGCTGGCCAAAAAGGCGGCGAGCTGGGGTTACGACGGTTTGGAGCTGGCTTGCTGGGGCGACCACTTTGAGGTTGACAAGGCCCTGAGTGATAGCAGCTACTGCAAGGCCAAGCGTGATTTGCTGAAGAAGTATGGCCTTAAAGTGTTCGCAATCTCGACACACTTAGTTGGCCAGGCCGTGTGCGACAATATTGACGAGCGTCATAAGGCAATCCTGCCCCCGGATGTCTGGGGCGACGGCGAGCCTGAGGGCGTCCGCAAGCGTGCGGCCCAGAAGGTAATCGACGCTGCCAGGGCCGCGAAGAAATTAGGCGTAAAGGTCGTCAATGGATTTACGGGAAGTTCCATCTGGCACATGGTTTATTCATTCCCGCCGGCCTCACCAGAGGCGATCCAAGCAGGTTATGACGATTTCGGGAGGCGGTGGCGGCCTATCCTGAACGCCTTCAAGGCAGAGGATGTGAAGTTTGCTCTGGAAGTTCACCCGACGGAGATTGCGTTTGATATTGCCTCTGCTCAGCGTGCCATTAAAGCCGTCAGAGGCCACAAGTCTTTTGGGTTCAACTACGACCCGAGCCATCTCGGTTATCAGGGTGTGGACTATGTCAAGTTCATCCGTACTTTCGGGGACCGTATCTTCCACGCTCACATGAAGGACGTCTGGTGGGGTCACGGTGACGGGACGGTTGGTGTCTTCGGCGGTCATACCGAGTTCGCCGACCCTCGCCGCTACTGGGACTTCCGCTCAATCGGTCACGGCGATATCAACTTCGAGGAAATCATCGTTGCGCTGAATGATGTTGGCTATCAGGGGCCGCTTTCGGTTGAGTGGGAAGACAGCCGAATGGACCGTGAACACGGTGCACAAGAGGCCTGTGAGTTCTTCAAGAAAGCGGACTTCAAGCCTTCACAGGTCGCCTTCGATGCGGCGTTTGAAGATAAATAGCGATTACAGAAAGGTTGATTATGGCTGACAGAAACGCATTGGGCCGGCGACAGTTCTTAAAGAGAGCAGCCGGCACTGCTGCGGGGGCAATGGGATTTCCGTACATTGTTTCTTCGTCGGTTTTGGGCAAGGCCGGCAGCGTGGCGCCGAGCGAACGAATTACTATGGGCTGTATCGGTGTGGGCTGGCAGGGCGGCAGCAATATGAACTCATTTCTGCGAGAAAAAGACTGTCGAATTGTCGCCGTCTGTGACGTTGACAAAAACCATCTGCAAAGCGCTGTCAATCGAGTCAACAATCAATACAAAAACAAAGACTGTGCGGCATACACGGATTATCGAGAGCTATTGGCGCGTGATGATATCGATGCGGTCTCGCTTGGTCTGCCCGACCATTGGCATGCGATTCCTGCTATAGAAGCTGCGAGGTCGGGCAAGGACATTTTCGGTGAAAAACCTCTCTCGCATAATCTAAGGCAAGGCCGAGCTATGTGTGATGCGGTCAAGCGTTACAGCCGGATATGGCAGACGGGCAGCTGGCAGCGTTCGCAGTCCAACTTTCGCTTTGCTTGCGAGCTTGTTCGTAACGGTCGCATCGGCAGGGTGCATACGGTTGAGGTAGGACTGCCTTCGGGCCATAGCGATTTTGGCAAGACCAAGGGGCAGGAAGGAATTTGTCCTCCGCCCATAGAGCTTGACTATAACTTCTGGCTCGGGCCTGCGCTATATGAGCCTTACTGTCCGGCGCGTGTGCACAAGAACTGGCGGTGGGTCCTCGACCACGGAGGCGGACAGTTGATGGACTGGGTCGGGCACCACGTTGATATCGCTCACTGGGGTATGGGTATGGACTACGGCGGCCCGTATGAGATAGAAGGCTCCGGGGAATATCCGAAAGACGGTTTGTGGAACAGCCCGACAAAGTATCGGCTGACAGCCAAATATCCTAACGATATTACGATGACTATCGCCGGCGGGCACAGCGACATTCGCGGCGGAACAAAGTGGATAGGCGAAGACGGGTGGGTCTGGGTTAATCGCGGCAAGATAGAGGCGAAGCCCAAGAAACTGCTCGAAGAGAAGTTCGGGCCTGATGAGATACACCTGTTTCGTTCGCCGGGTCATTGGCGTAACTTTCTTGACTGTATCAAAAGTCGTGAGACTACGCTAACGCCTTGTGAGGTTGCACACCGCTCGGCGACGCCGGGGCACTTGGGACAGATTGCTATGCTATTGGGGCGCAAGATACGCTTTAATCCCAAAACCGAAGAAATACTCGATGACCCGACTGCAACGAGTTTGCTCGGAGAAGCAATGCGCAGCCCATGGCACCTTTGAAAATGGTAAATGGTAATTTGAAATTTGAAATTTAAGATTTGAAATTTAAGATTTACTCAGCAAGAGTTAGGGAGTTTTTATGAGAAAAAAAAGAGACATTAATAGGCGTCAGTTTTTGAAAAGTGCGACCGGCGTTACCGCCGGTGCAATAGTATTTCCGTATGTTGTTTCTTCGTCAGCGTTGGGTAAAGCCGGCAGCGTCGCAGCCAGTAACCGTATCGTGATGGGCGCCATTGGCGTAGGCTCAATGGGTACCGGCGATATGCGTGATTTTATGAGGAAAAATGAGGTCCAGATGGTTGCCGTTTGTGATGTTGATAAGTCTCATCGTGACAAGGCCAAGAAATTAGTGGACGAGAAATACGGAAACAGTGACTGCGGAACGTACCTGGATTTCCGCGAGCTGATAGGGCGTGGCGACCTGGATGCCGTCATGCTTGCGCTTCCTGACCAGTGGCATTCCATTCCTGCGGTTGCCGCGGCCAGGGCCGGTCTGGATATCCACGCTCAAAAGCCGCTTGCGCGAACGATTCGTGAAGGACGGGCGATATGTGATGCGGTGCAGCACTACGGCAGGGTCTGGCAGACCGGCAGCCAGCAGCGTTCAGAAAGGAACTTCCACCGCGCCTGTGAGCTGGTTCGCAACGGGCGTATTGGCAAGGTGCACAGGGTCGAGGTCGGCCTGCCGACCGGAGGCACATCCGACAATAAACCGATACAGCCTGTTCCTGAGGGTCTGGACTGGGACTTATGGTTAGGCCCGGCTCCCTGGGTGCCGTTCAGAGGCGTCTGCCACTGGAACTGGCGGTGGATTATGGACTACTCCGGCGGGCAGCTCACCGACTGGGCCGGCCATCACATCGACATCGCCCACTGGGGTCTTGGCCTGGGGCGTACCGGACCTGTCGAGATAGAGGGTCGAGGGGTCTATCCCAAAGACGGGATATACAATGTTCCGTACGAGTATAAATTCACCTGCAAGTATGCCAACGGCCTGACGATGGTCGTCGCAAACAACAAGCAGCTTGCGCAGGGTGCAAAGTGGTACGGAGAATCAGGAAAGTGGATATATGTCAAACGTGGCAAGCTCGAAGCCAATCCTCCAAGCGTTCTGAAAGAGGTAATCGGCCCGGACGAAACCAAATTGTACAGAAGCCGGAACCACAGGCAGAATTTCCTGGACTGTATCAAGAGCCGTAAAGAGACGATTGCCCCTGCGGAGATTGGTCATCGCTCCATCAGTGTCGCATTGTTAGGTGAAATTGCAATGCTAACCGAGAGGAAACTGCGCTGGGACCCTGAGAAGGAAGTCTTCCTCAACGACGATGAGGCCAACAGAATGCTTTCTCGACCGATGCGCAGCCCGTGGCACCTGTGAAATTGATTCCGCCAAAAGACGGTGGATCTTCGATATTTACTATTTATTATTGACTCGAGGCAGAAGGGTTTTTTTATGATAAGGAATAAAGAGCTTAATCGGCGTCAGTTTATCAAGAGAGCAGCCGGTACAGCAGCGGCGGTTATAAGTTTTCCACATATTGTACCGGCGTCTGCTTTGGGCAAAGCCGGTGATGTTGCGCCGAGTGAGCGGATTACGTTGGGCTTTATCGCCACGGGCAAGCAGAGTAAACATCTGATGCGGTCTTTTCTGAATTCGCCAGGCACACACGTTCTGGCTGCCTGCGACGTCGATAAACTCAAGCTGGCGCGTGGGAAAAGAATAGTCGAAGACCACTATGCCAATAAGAGCGGCGGCACATACAAAGGCTGTGACACCTACGGAGATTTTCGCGAGTTGCTTGCCAGAGATGATATTGACGCAGTGGTAATTTCCACGCCTGACCACTGGCACGCCATTACGGTCATCCAGTCTGCTATGGCCGGCAAGGATATTTACTGCGAGAAGCCGCTCTCTCAGACTATCGTTGAGGCCAGGGCTATGATCAATGCGGTCAGACGTTACGGACGGGTATTCCAGACCGGCAGCATGCAGCGCTCGGACTGGCATTTCCGCTTAGGGTGCGAGCTGGTCCTCAACGGTTACATAGGAGATTTACAACACGTAACCGTTGGCGTTGGTGGTCCGCCCCAGGATAAACCACTACCGGCAGAGCTGGTACCGGATTATCTGGATTGGGATATGTGGTTGGGCCCGGCGTTGTGGAGGCCTTACCACTCGGATCTGTCGCCGCATCTAAGCTGGGACGGCTTTCCTAATTGGCGCCATCACAGCAGCTTTGGCGGCGGCGGGATGACCGACTGGGGCGCACACCACTTCGACATCGCCCAGTGGGGTATGGGTATGGACAACAGCGGCCCGGTTGAAATCATCCCTCCCGACGGTGAGGATTACAAGGTACTTACCTATAAATATGCCAGCGGTGTTACGATGACACGCGATAAGGCCAACGGTGTTTTGTTTACCGGCACTAAAGGCAAAGTCGAGGTTAATCGTGGACATATTCGTACCTGGCCTGAGAATCTGAAGAACCAGCAAATCGGCCCCAATGAAATACACCTTTACGAAAGCAGGAACCATTATGTCGATTGGCTGGATGCTATCCGCAAGCGCAGCAGACCGATTTGTGATATTGAGACCGGGTGCCGTTCGGTAAGCGTTTGTCATTTAGGGAATATAGCGTACAAGCTTGGCCGGCCGTTGAGGTGGGACCCCAAAAATGAAGTTCTTATTGGCGATGCCGGAGTCGGCCGACTGCTTTCGCGGCCAATGCGCAGCCCGTGGCACCTTTAGAAATTTACTATTGATTATTTACTATTGACTATTGAAAATTGAAAATGAGCTGTCGTTTCTGAAATAGATGCTGAAAAGCACGCTGCTAACAGGCGTGTTGGATAAAAACGAAAGGAATGAAAATGAATAAGATGCGAAAACTGATTGGCATTGTACTTTTGGGGCTGTGGTGTTTGTTCCCGATGGGTATCGGGATGAGCACTTTGCAGGCGGCTTCGCCGGCGAAGCTGCGGGAGGTAACGGCTGAAGAAGTGCAAAAAATAGAAAAGGCAGTGCCGCGAAGGGCGACCGTCAGGACGAGAAGGCCTCGAAAACTGCTGGTTTTCTGGCGGTGTGAAGGATTTTTCCACAAATCGATTCCCGTGGGCAACAAAGCCTTAGAACTTATGGGCGAAAGAACCGGGGCATACGATGTTGTCATCACCGACGACTATTCGGTGTTCACGGCCGAGAAGCTCAAGCAGTTTGACGCAGTGTGCCTGAACAATACGACGGGCCTGAAGTTTGACCCCAAAGAGAACCCTGAGCGGTGCAAGGCCCTGATGGATTTCGTCAAGAGCGGAAAAGGCATAGTAGGTATCCACGCTGCGACGGATAATTTTAACCAATGGCCGGAAGCAAGGGAAATGATGGGCGGAAAATTCACCGGCCATCCCTGGGGTTCCGGCGGAACGTGGGCGATTAAGATTGATGAGCCAGACCATCCGCTGATGAAGGCCTTCAAGGGTAAGGGATTTAAGATAAATGACGAGATTTATCGAACCGACCCGCCACTGTATTCACGGGACAAGCAGCTTGTTCTGATGAGTCTGGATATGAGTGACCCGACGACAAAAGCCAAGGCGTCCAAGCCCGCGGATGCCGATACCGGTATCAGTTGGGTCAAGAGGTGTGGTAAAGGACGTATATTCTACTGCTCATTGGGACACAACGACCATATCTTCTGGAACCCGGCGGTATTGCGGCATTATCTGGACGGTATTCAATTTGCATTTGGTGACTATAAAGTTGATACAAAACCGAAACCTATTGTTAGTTCAGGAAAGGGAACAGAAATGGAGCCATTAGAGGAATTATTGGAAAAGATAAGGACTTATGATTGGGGTCAAAGCCGTTTGGCACTGACCAAAATGAGCGATATTATAAAACAGGCACACAGTTCACCCTCGGAGCTAAAAAAGATTGAGAAAAGTCTGTTAGGTGTTCTCGCCTCGGATGCAACGCGGGCCGGCAAGCAGTATGTATGCAGGGAATTGAGCATCATCGGCAGCGACCAGTCCGTGCCGGTTCTGGCTAAAATGCTGACCGGTGAGGAAACGTCAGATATGGCAAGGTATGCTCTGGAGCGGATACCTGGTACGGCAGTCAATGATGCATTGCGAAGGGCTTTAAGGCAAGCAAAGGGCAAGCCGAAAGTCGGTATAATCAACTCATTAGGTCAGCGCCGTGACAAAAAAGCGGTTCGTGTTCTGGGCAGACTTGTTGGCAATTCAGACAAAACGGTAGCTGCCGCCGCTGCTGCTGCCCTTGGCCATATAGCTGATTCCAGGGCCACCGAAGCGCTGGCAGCAGCAAAGGACAAAACAAGCGGCAAATTGCGAATGCTGGTTCTGGATTCTTATTTGAGGTGCGCCGACCAGCTTGCGGCCGAGGGCAATAAAACCAAGGCTTTAGCTATTTATAAAGAGCTTCAGAAAGGTGATATGCCCAAGCCGATACGTGAAGCTGCACTGCGAGGTATGATTAGCGCAGCGAAAAGGTAAAGAGGCAAAATGAAAATCAATCGTACAGGTCAGAAGTCAGAAGACAGAGGTCAGAAGTCAGAAGACAGAAGACAGAAGTCAGAAGTTAGCAATCTTGTAGGGTGGGGCTCCCTATGGGATGCCTTACGGTATTGCCCCCACCAACTTCGTCTCGGTGGGCTAAAGCCCACCCTACGGCTTTTGTTAGTGTGTTTTTGTGCTGTTTGCCCCACAGCTTTCGGGCAGCAGGATGATGGTATCGGGATAATCCTGGATATTCTCAAAAGCGGCGACCAGGAGATGCAGGCGGTTGCCATAGCAATGGTAAAAGAGATGCCCGGGACAGAGGTAACAAAAGCTTTGGCCAAAGAGCTGCCGAATCTTTCGGCTGCCAGTCAGGTGCAACTGTTGTCCGCCCTGGGCGACCGCGGGGACGCCGTTGCTTTGCCGGCGGTTGTTACCGCAGTAAAGTCCAAGGACCAATCCGTTCGGATTGCAGCTTTGAAGGCAGTGGGGCAATTAGGTGATTCATCGAGCGTTGGCTTATTGGCACAGACGGCGGCGGCGGCCAGAGGCGCCGAACAAAAAGCCGCTCGCGAGAGTCTGTATCGTTTGCGCGGCCCGAAGGTTGAACAGGCAATTACGGTGGGAATGCAAACAGTTGATGGAACAATCTTGATGAGCATTCCAAAGGCAGAGCCGAAGACGAAGGTTGAACTGATTAAGAGCGCAGGCGAGCGCAATATCTCCGCAGGCGTGAGTGTTTTGCTAAAGACCGCAAAGGATTCGAACCGGAAAGTTCGAGTCGAGTCGTTCAAGGTATTAAAGATTGTTGCCGGCCCGGAGCATTTGCCGGCGCTGGTCGAGCTTCTGTTGAACCTGCGAAGCTCATCCGAGGCCAATGAGGCCCAGAAAATGGTAGCCGTCGTTGCCCATAAAATCGAGGACAAGAGCCGGCAGGCCGAAGCGGTGTTAGCAGTGCTGCCTTCTGTTAAGGACGTCAAAAAGCAATGCTCTCTGCTGAGCGTATTAGGTAAAATAGGCGACAGCAGCGCATTGCCACAACTTCACAAAGCACTGAACAGCGATGACATTGAGAGCAGAGGAGCCGCTATTCGCGCACTGGCAGAGTGGCCTACTTCTGAGCCGGCGGTTGACCTGCTGAAAGCAGCCCAGAGTTCCGAGAACAGAGTACACCGGATACTGGCGCTGCGGGGTTTCGTCCGCCTGCTTGGGCTTGATAATAAGAGAGCGCTCGAAGAGACGATTGAAATGTATAAGAAAGCAATGACTCTGGCGCCGGATGCGATTGAAAAAAGGAGAGTGCTTTCAGGGCTGGCTAATACGAAATCTCTTGGCGCGCTGCAAATGTCAGCAGATTACCTCCAGGACAAGACTTTATTCAGAGAAGCGGAATTTGCGGTGGTTAAAATAGCCGGGGACATTTACGAAAACTTTCCTCAACAAACGAGGGATGTATTAGAGAAGATTGTCAGAACTTCGAAGAATGATTCGTTGTGTCTGCAGGCGCAGGAAGTGATAAATCGGATTGAAGGATTGAAGAAGCAAGTGGAGGGTTGAACGAAAAAGAGAATTAACCGCGAATTAATACTAATTAGAAGGAGAGAAAATTATGCTTTTGAAGGCAGTAAGTAGTACAGTTTTTTTAATCAACGGCCGTAAAATTATCACGTGTGTATCACTCTTCATTTTGTCTGTGCTGTTGTCCTCTTGTGCGGGCCCGCTGGGAGGAGACCCTGTCATTGAGGCGAGAAAGGCAATCCTGAGCGCCGATGCGGCAATGGGCGACTGGCAGGGAAGCTGGAAACTTGAAGACGAAAGCGATTTGGGGCAGTTGGTTGCACAGGTGATAGCTTTGGGTAAAGGCGAGTACAGGGCCAATTTACTGGAAGAGTTTGATACACGCGAGGAGCCGGTGGCGGTGCTTGAAGGCGTGCAAGATGGTGCTGCGGTGCGCTTTGCAGGGCCGGGCCAGGCCGGATATACTGAGTTTCAGGTCCAGGCTGTTATTAAAGATGGCAAGTTCAGCGGCAGTTTCAAGGGAGACGCAACCGGCAGCTTTGTGATGGAAAGGGCGATTCGGGTATCGCCTACATTGGGGGCCGAGCCTCCGGCCGGTGCGATTGTGCTGTTCAACGGCAAAAACTTTAAACAATGGAAGCATGCAAAGAAAAAACCAGGTGCCGATTCGGTGCAGTGGAAACTGCTCAAGGGCGGTGCGATGGAAGTCAAGAAGGGTACCGGTTCAATCGTAACCAAAAAGAAGTTCACCGGTTTCAAACTGCATCTGGAATTTCGCACGCCGTTTATGCCCGATGCGCGCGGTCAGGGACGCGGCAACAGCGGGGTTTATCTGCAGGAGCGATATGAGGTGCAGGTACTTGACAGCTACGGTCTTGAAGGCAAAGACAACGAATGCGGCGGAATCTATAAGATCGGGGCGCCTATTGTAAATATGTGTGCGCCACCGACGCAGTGGCAGACTTACGATATTACTTTTTACGCCCCCAGTGCCAACAGGAGAAACGCCCAGGTAACGGTTGTTCACAACGGCGTGACGATACATGATAACGTAAGTCTTCCAAGACCGACCGGCGGGGCGCTGGATAGTGATGTGACCAAACCCGGCGGTATATACCTGCAGGACCACGGCAATCCTGTGCAGTACCGTAACATTTGGTTAGTTGAATTGTAACCGATTGAACTTGTTATGTGTCGATTTTAAATATTTGTTATCAACGTGATTTTAGACAATTTATGACGGTGTTAATTTATTAAGGAATACTGATATGAAAGACCAGAAAAAAACTACCAAACAGCAGAGCAGCAAAATATCTCGGCGTGATTTTATGGGCGGTGCCGCCGCTGCAGCCGCATGCTCTATTGGTTTCCCGAGCCTCATCCGGGCCCAGGGACTCAACGAAAAACTCCAGGTGGGATTTATCGCTGTGGGCGGACGGGGCGGGGCCCATACGGGTGCATCCCATGGGGAAGGCCTTCAGTGTGTCGCCTTCGCCGAGGTTGACAAAACCCGGTGGGGCGGCGTCCACGGCAAGAAAGGCTGGGAGAAGGTGCCCGGGTATACGGATTGGCGGAAGGTGTTCGAGAAGCACGCCAAGGAAATCGATGTGGTTTTCGTGGCGACTCCGGACCACTCCCATTTTGCTCCGTCGATGACCGCCGTTTCCATGGGCATTCACTGCTACACCGAGAAACCGCTGACCTGGTCGGTTCGCGAGGCGCAGTTGCTGGCGGCAGCCTACGCCAAGAACCCCAAGGTCGTAACCCAGATGGGTAACCAGGGCCACGGCGGTGATGGATGGCGGCGTGCGTACGAATATGTCAAGGCCGGCGCGGTCGGTGATATCAAGGAGTTTCACACCTGGACAAATCGTCCAGTCTGGCCCCAGGGCGGTGACCGACCGGAGGGATCAGACCCGATCCCGGAAACGCTGGACTGGGATGCTTGGATCGGGCCGGCCGCGATGCGTCCTCACAAGAAGGGCGTCTACCATTCGTTCAAGTGGCGCGGCTTTGTCGATTTCGGCTCCGGGGCGCTGGGTGATATGGCCTGTCATACCACCGACGGAATCTACGCGATCATGAAACCAGGCTACGCAGCCACCGCTGAGCCGGTCATCATGACCGGCCCCGTCAAGGATCAATGGCCGGCCGGGATGGTGGTCAAGAGCACCTACCGCGCAAAAGGTGGCCAGCCCGGGTTCACCACCTACTGGTACGAGGGCAAGGATAAAGACGGAAAGCCTTTCATGCCCGAGAATCCCGAGGGACTCAAAGTTGACGGGCGCAAACTGCCGAGAACTGGAAATCTGGTCGTCGGCACCAAGGGAACAATGCTGGTGATTGGTGATTACTGGGGTACTCCGCTACTGATCCCGGAAGCGAGGCGCAGAGAGTTCGGCCGTCCCAAAGAATTGCTCGAACGCTCTCCCGGACATCACAAGGAGTTCTTTATGGCCTGTCGGGGCGAGAAGCCGCGGGAGTTCAGTCAGTCCAATTTCAGCTACTCCGGTCCCATGACCGCAAACATCCAGCTCGGCAACCTCTGCGCCCGAGCGGGAAAGAAGATCGAGCTGAACGAAGCTGGGAAGATCATCAGCGACCCGAAGATCAACGACTTGGCCTGGCGCGAGCCCCGCAAGGGTTGGGGACCGCTGGAGATGAAGGTATAGGTGAATCGCGAAACATAGAGCTTTCTGTTAGTTTTTGGGCTGTTTTCGGCGAATCCCGGCAATTTCGCCCCGAGGTGACCGGCGTTGACTATTCCTTCCCGTGCGGCGGTTTCGGGAACTCATTGCTCGAAAGTATGATGGAGTGCAAATGAAACATGTGGCTTCAAACGCTTCCCAAATGCGAGGAAGTGGAAAGACTTCCGCAATCCGCTTGGGGACGCCTTACGGCGGATGCTCGATAAGCAGTGCAGAACGGGCCCTTGAATTTGCTGAGAGTTTGCCAAACACGCTGTGAAAATAGAAATGGGCTTAATCCAGGAGGAACGCTGTTATGGAAGGCCATAAAGTAACTGCTAAAGGGCGGCAGACGCAATCTGCGCAAAGGTCCCGGGCGACCGACAGAAAGACCGGATTGTCTCGCCGTGATTTTATGGGTGCGGGTGCGGCTGCGGCGGCGTTCACGATTGTTCCTCGTTCTGTTCTGGGAGGGGCACGTCATATCCCGCCGAGCGAGAAGCTCAATATAGCCGGTATCGGCGTAGGCGGTCGAGGGGCCGGCGACCTCGCAGCCCTCAGCAGTGAAAACATTGTCGCTCTGTGCGATGTGGACCAGAAACGTGCGGCGGGCACTTTCAAACGTTATCCAAACGCTAAAAAGTACCGCGATTTCCGCAGGATGTTGGACAAAGAGGACAAGAACATCGACGCAGTGGTAGTAGCTACGCCGGACCATGTACACGCCGTGGCTACTATGATGGCAATCAAAATGGGCAAGCATGTCTATTGCGAGAAACCTTTAGCCCATTCGATATATGAGGTCCGCAAGGTTACCGAGGCGGCCCGGGAAGCTGGAGTGGCCACCCAATTAGGCAACCAGGGTCAGGCCTCTGAATCAACCCGTCTGGTATGTGAATATATCTGGGACGGTGCAATCGGTCCGGTTCGTGAGGTTCATTCCTGGTGTAACAGACCAATCTCGCCTCGGGGTATTGACCGGCCCAGGGACAAACATGATGTACCACCCACACTCGACTGGAATTTGTGGCTTGGCCCGGCACCGGAGCGGCCTTATCATCCCTGTTATCTGCCGTTTAGCTGGCGGGGCTGGTGGGACTTCGGAACGGGAGTGTTGGGCGATATAGGCTGTCATCAGCTCGCTCCGATTTTTCGGGCTTTGAAATTAGGGTATCCGACGTCCGTCGATGCCTGTTCCAGTGGGGTGAATTCTGAAACCGCGCCTCTGGCATCTATCATCCGTTATGAATTCCCGGTAAGGTACGATTTTCCGGCGCTGAAACTGACCTGGTATGACGGTGGGCTGATGCCCGCCCGGCCGGAAGAGCTTAAGGAAGGTTTACGTTTCGGCGGTGCTGATGACAATCTGTTTGTGGGTGATAAGGGCAAGATGTTAGGCCACAGACTGCTGCCGGAATCAAGGAGCAAAGAATACGGCAAGCCTCCGAAGATTCTTGCTCGTTCGCCCGGTCATCATAAAGAGTGGCTCGATGCCTGTAAAGGCGGTCCGCCGGCAGGTTCCAACTTCGATGTCTCAGGGCCGCTGACCGAAGTGGTTTTATTAGGCAATATTGCCCTGCGGATGGGCCAGAAGTTATATGAAAAGGGCATTAAGCTGTATTATGACGGCCCAAAAATGAAGATTACCAATCTGCCTGAGGCCAACAAATACATCCGAAGCGAATATCGCGATGGATGGACATTATAGTTTTGGTTAAATGGGTGATTAACTACTCGCCGATTTTGTGAGCGTTGGGTAAGAAATAATTTTTAAGATGCAAGAGGAGTATTCTTATGAAAAACCGGAAAAAGCCAAACGAAGAACAAAACAGAAAGATATCGCGACGTGATTTTATGGGCGCAGCAGCAGCGGTGGCGGCGTTTACGATTGTTCCCCGGCATGTGCTTGGAGGTCCCCGTCATATTCCTCCGAGCGAGAAGGTCAACATAGCCGGCATCGGGGTGGGAGGCCAGGGCGCCAGCGACCTTCGCGCGTTAAGCAGCCAAAACATTGTGGCCCTATGCGATGTGGACTGGGGTAAGGCAGCCGGGACATTCAGGCGTTATCCCAATGCCAAAAAATACAAAGACTTTCGCAGGATGTTAGACAAAGAGGACAAGAACATTGACGCCGTGATAGTCGCCACGCCGGACCACGTTCACGCAGTGGCGTCGATGGCGGCCATCAAAAGAAGCAAGCACGTCTATTGCGAGAAACCCCTGACGCATTCGGTACATGAGGCCCGTATGGTTGCCAAGGCAGCCCGCGAGTACAAGGTCGCTACCCAGATGGGAAATCAGGGGCAGGCATCTGAGGAGACGCGGCTGATGTGCGAATATATCTGGGCCGGGGCAATAGGGCCAGTGCGCGAGGTGCACGTATGGACGGACAGGCCCTTAAATGGTCTTTACAAAGTATATTGGCCTCAGGGGGTGGGCAGGCCCAAGGATACGCCAACTGTTCCTGAAAAGCTTGACTGGGATCTTTGGCTTGGCCCAGCACCTGAACGACCGTATCATCCTGCTTATGTGCCGTTTAAGTGGCGAGGCTGGTGGGATTTCGGAACCGGAGCGCTGGGAGACATCGGCTGCCATAGTATCGACCCCATCTGGCGTGCACTGAAGCTCAAATACCCGCTAAGCGTCGAAGCGAGCTGTACCTTGGTCAACACAGAGACATATCCGGTAGCATCGATGGTAACGTACCATTTCGGTGCCCGCGAAGATATGCCGCCGGTAAAAATGACCTGGTACGATGGTGGGTTAAGGCCGCCGCGGCCGGAAGAGCTGGCAGAAGGTCAACAGTTTGGCACGAACGGTACGCTGTTTGTCGGCGATAAGGGAAAAATGCTCGGATACACGATAATACCGGAATCGAAAAGGAAAGAGTTTGGCAAACCGCCCAAGGTCATCCCCCGCTCGCCCGGTCATCATCAGGAATGGATAGATGCGTGCAAGGGAGGCAAGCCTGCGGGTTCTAATTTTGACCACGCGGGGCCGCTGGCCGAGGCGGTACTTCTGGGCAACGTCGCGCTTCGCCCGGAACTAAAAGAAAAGCTGACCCGTACCAGTCTGCTCTGGGACAGCGAGAATTTGAAAATTACCAATCTGCCCGAGGCCAATGAATTCCTCCGCTGCAGTTATCGCAAGGGCTGGGAGCTATAGTGGTCTGTAAAACGATAAATGCGCGGTGGTTATAAGATACAAGAGGAATATTGATATGAAAGACAGGAAAAAGCTGAATAAAGAACAAAAAAAGAAGATTTCTCGGCGTGATTTTATGGGCGCTGCGGCGGCAGCGGCGGCGTTCACGATTGTCCCCCGGGGTGTGCTGGGAGGTCCCCGTCATATCCCGCCGAGCGAGAAGCTAAACGTTGCCTGCATCGGCGTTAGTGGTATGGGGGGGAGTGATGTTAGCCAGGTCAGCACGGAAAACATAGTGGCATTTTGCGACGTCGATTGGAAACGAGCAGCCGGTACTTTCAAACGTTTTCCTTACGTGAAGAAATACCGTGATTTCCGCAGGATGTTAGACAAAGAAGGCAAGAACATCGATGCAGTTACGGTATCGACTCCGGATAATATCCACGCCGTCGCGGCTATGATGGCCATCAAAATGGGCAAGCACGTCTATTGCCAGAAACCATTGGCGCACGATGTTTTTGAAGTTCGTCAGCTTACCGAGGCAGCCCGAAAGTATAAAGTAATGACGCAGATGGGCATTCAGATTCACGCTGAAAATTCCGTTAAGCTTGTGGTGGAGATTATTAAGTCGGGCTTGATTGGTAAGGTGAGGAAGGTGGATATCTTCAGTAACAAGAACTGGGGCGGTGGTACCCGGCCTAAAGAGACGCCGCCCGAACCTGAAACGCTCGATTGGGACCTGTGGCTTGGCCCGGCCCCCTGGCGGCCTTACCATCGGGCTTACGTGCCCGGTAACTGGCGCCGCTGGTGGGATTTCGGTACGGGGACGTTAGGAGATATGGGCTGTCATATAATAGACCCTGTCTTTTGGGCACTCGACCTTAAATATCCCATAAGCGTGGAGGCACATCCTGCCAAATTTAATAATGAAACTTATCCGCAGGCGACAGTCGTTCGGTGGGAGTTTCCAGAACGCGGCAAGCTGCCGCCGGTTACGGTAACCTGGTATGACGGTGTTAACAGACCCTTCCTGCCGAAGGAGCTTGAGCCGGGGCGGAAATTACCCGGTCAGGGCGGACTGTACTACGGCGAAAAAGGTACCATAATGGCCCCGCACATGGGCGGGCCAAGACTGATACCGGAATCGAAAATGAAAGGCTTCAAAGTACCTGAGCCGTTTTTGCCGAGGGGTATTAACCACTATCAGGAATGGATAAGGGCTTGTAAGGGCGGCCCGAAGCCGTCAGCTAACTTCGATTACTCCGGACCGTTGAGCGAAACTATCCTGTTAGGCAACGTGGCAGCTCGTGCCGGCCGGAAATTATTCTGGGACGGGCCGAACTTCAAAGTTACCAATATGCCTGATGCTGATAAATATCTAAGACGCAAATATCGTGAAGGTTGGACATTATAGTTATACTATTTGTGTGGGGAATAACGTCTTATTAATAGGAGAAAAAGAAATGAACAGAGAGGCAAAACCAGAAGTCAGAGGTCAGAGGTCAGAAGTCAGAGGTCAGAGGTCAGAATTTCTTCCGTTTTCTGTTTTCTGTCTTCTGTTCTTTATGTTGTGTATTTGCTGGTTAGCTAATGCAAACGCAGCTTCTGATGCCCAGGAAAACTGGAAGCTGGGCATGCAGGCGTACAGCTTCAATCGCTTTACGTTTTACGAAGCGGTGGACAAGACCAGGGCGCTTGGTCTGCGTTATATCGAGGCCTATCCGGGCCAGCGACTGAGCAAGGAAAAGCCCGATGTCAAGACCAACGATAATATGTCCTCGCAGGACAAGAAGGAAATGCTGCAAAAGCTTCGGGAATCAGGCGTCAAACTTGTGAACTACGGCGTAGTGGGGCTGTCGAACAACGAAGCGGAATGCCGAAAGGTCTTTAATTTTGCCCGGGAAATGGGAATTGAGACGATTGTCTCGGAGCCGCCGGAAGATGCGTTTGACCTTATAAGTAGATTGTGCGATGAATACGAGATTAACGTGGCCATCCACAATCACCCCAAGCCATCGCGTTATTGGAATCCTGATGCCGTGCTCAAGGTTTGCAAGGGACGCAGTGAGCGGATCGGAGCTTGTGCAGATACGGGGCACTGGATGCGCTCCGGTATCAATCCGGTCGAAGCGATCAAAAAACTCAGAGGTCGTATTATCAGTCTGCACTTCAAGGATTTGAACGAGTTCGGTCCCGATAAAATCGGGACACACGATGTAATATGGGGCGCAGGGGCAGGCGATGTCAAGGCGATATTAACTGAGCTTGACCGTCAGAATTTCAAGGGCGTATTCTCGATTGAGTATGAGCACAACTGGCTAAACTCTGTGCCCGAAATCGCAGAGTGCGTTTCTTACTTCGAGCGGACCGCCGCCGAATTAGGCCAAACCGATTGGCGATGGATATTCAATGGCAAGGACCTGAGCGGCTGGGACGGTGACACGCGTCTGTGGTCGGTCGAGGATGGTGTCATTCGCGGTCAAACCACTATTACCAAACCTGCCCGCGGCAATACGTTCCTTATCTGGCGTGGCGGTAAGCTGCGAGATTTCGAGCTGCGGCTGAAGTTCCGCATCCGGAACGGCAACTCAGGTGTGCAGTACCGCAGTAAGGAGGTGAGCAAGTGGGTCGTCAGCGGCTACCAGGCCGAGGTCCAGAACGCACCGGGTAAGGTCGGCTTCCTCTACCACGAGAAAGGCCGAGGATGGCTGGTCAACGTCGGCGATATGATGGTCATTGATGAAAACGGCAAAAAGAATGTCATCGGAAATGTTTCCGATAAAGACGAACTTATCAAAGCCGGCTACTACAAGGAAAAGGACTGGAATGAGTATAGAATCATCGCCCAGGGCAACCATCTGATACACTACCTCAACGGCTACCAGACGATGGAGCTGATTGACAACGACCGGGTGACCGACCCCGGCGACCCCAAGGACCGCAAAGGTTCTGCGCGAGAAGGTATCCTGGCACTTCAAATCCACGCCGGGCCGCCAATGCTCGTGGAGTTTAAGGACATTCGCATCAAAAATCTAAAGCCGAAATATGGCGATGCCGTCGTGCTGTTCAACGGCAAAGACCTCAATAACTGGGCGGTCAAGGGCAGCAAGCAAAAAAGCAAATGGGTTGCCGGCAAAGCCAAGATGTCGTCTGAGAATCCGAAGATGTTAGTGAATAAAGATGGCAATGGTGAAATGATAAATCTGGCTGCTAAGCATGGTGACAGCATCGATATATACTCCAAAGAAAAATTCGGCGACTGCCGTATCGAGCTGCAGGTGATGGTGCCGAAGGGTTCCAATTCCGGTATATATGTTATGGGTGAATACGAGATTCAGGTGCTGGATAGCTGGGAAAGGGTAAAGATGGGCTCCGGTGATATGGGTGCGATTTACGGTGCCGGTGCGCCTCTCGTGAATGCCTCTCGGAGGCCCGGCGAATGGCAGAAGTATGTTATTGAATTTCAAGCTCCGAGGTTCGATGCCAACGGCAGAAAAATCAGTCATGCCAAGTTCATCAAGATCGAACTCAACGGCCGGATGCTGCACGAGAAGAACCTTGAAATGAAGAATGGAGTAACGGGTGGCCCTCTGACAGGTGAGGAAGCACCTTTCGGTCCGCTTATGTTCCAGGGCAACCACGGGCCTGTGGCGTATCGCAATATCATAGTAAAACCGTTGGTAGAGTAACTGTCTATCGCTGCTGGATAGTGCCGACAGAGAAAAAACGTCAAGTGCGTGCTTGACGGTGATATACGGCAACGTTATATTACGCGACAATAAGAATTGGTGATGAGGTTAATTTGTTAAATTTATGGAGTTGACAGAAATACGATGAGTAATCAAAAAACTGACAAAAAAATTGACAGACGTAGTTTCCTGTATTCTACCGCGGCGGCAGGAGCGGGATTGGCATTTTCGCCGATGGTTTTAGGACAGGCAGGCGGCAAAAAACCGGATGATATCAACATAGGCCTGCTCGGCTGCGGGGCCCAGGGGCAGATCCTGATGAACGCCTGTCTGAAGATACCCGGCATTCGCTTCAAGGCGGTCTGCGATATCTGGACAGCTTATAATCAAAAACGTGTCTCACGCACACTCAAGAAATATAAGCACGCGAATAATACCTATGTGGACTACAGGGAAATGCTCGATAAGGAAAAAGACCTTGACGCGGTCATAATTGCCACGCCTGACTTCTGGCACTCCGAGCACACTGTTGCCTGCCTTGAGGCTGGGCTGGACGTCTATTGTGAAAAAGAGATGTCCAATACCCTCGAAGGCGCCAGGAAAATGCTCGAGGTCGCAAAGAGAACCGGCAAGTTACTCCAGATAGGCCATCAGCGTCGCAGTAACCCCCGGTACATTCACTGTTACGAGAAACTCATCAACGGGTCAAAGCTCCTGGGCCAGATTACTACTATCAATGGGCAGTGGAACCGCAGCAAGACGGCGTGCGAAGATTTAGGTTGGCCGAAAAACGCTGTTATTGACCAGGCAACACTGGGAAAGTATGGTTTCGACTCGATGAAGCAGTTCAGAAACTGGCGTTGGTATAAAGGACTTGGCGGCGGGCCAATTGTTGACCTCGGCTCGCATCAGATAGACATCTATAGCTGGTTCCTCGGCACAAATCCCAAGGCTGTAATGGCCAGTGGTGGTATCGACTACTGGAAAGGGCATGACTGGTATGATAATGTTATGGCCATTTATGAGTATGAAACCAAACAGGGGATCGTCAGGGCGTTCTATCAGACAATAACCACCAACAGCAGCAACGGATACTTTGAAACCTTTATGGGTGATGAAGGGACGCTGATAATCTCGGAAGCTTCCGGACGCGGCAGTATATACCGCGAAGCGTGGGTCCCGCCGCAGAACTGGGAAAAATGGGTCAAGATGGGCTACATCAAGGAACCGGACAAGAAGGAAGAAGAAAAGCCCGCCGGCGACGCTGTGCTGGATGTGCGAGAGTCGCCGAAGCCGCCCAGTTATGACATACCGGTAACAATGGATAAGCTGTACCACCAGCCGCACCTTGAGAACTTCTTCGACGCAGTGCGCGGCAAGGGCAAACTCAATTGCCCCGCTGAAATCGGATACGAAACGGCGGTTACGGTATTGAAGGTTAATGAGGCAGTGGCAGCCGGTAGAAAGTTAGAGTTCAAGCCGGGAGACTTCGAAGTATAAAAAATCTTGTTCAAAAAGGAAATTAGAAAGTGCCTAAAGTGACACTTATGTGTCATCCTGAGGCGAAGCCGAAGGATCTGGCCAACGAAAAAGAGATTCTTTGCTTCGCTCAGAATGACAGCTTTGCTGTCACTTTAGCTCACTTTAGTCACTTTGAATTGAGGAAAGGATTGACAAGACATTGAGAAAAGGGTTGATATTAACAGGCTTTTTGTGTTTGCTGGTATTGTGCCTGTCCGCCCCTACCGTTTGCTTTGCAAACGAAGCAGTGGGGGCTAATACCGACCAGAAACTTCTTGGCGACGAAAGTGACGGCAGCCGGGCACATCCAATTCATCTTATTCCTCTGTTTGCTGAAAATGAAGACGGTGAAAAAGGAGAAAAAATTTCCCCCGATGATGACCCTCTTCTGCCGTTTTCGACTCGCTGGACTTGTGGCGGATGTCACAGCTACGGGATAATCAGCAAAGGCCTGCATTTCAACGCCACTGACCCGAATGTTGCTCCCGGTCGGCCTGGTCAGCCCTGGATACTCGCAGACGCTCGGACCGGTACTCAGATTCCCCTTTCTTATCGTCCCTGGCCGGGGACATTCAAGCCTGAGCAGGTCGGCCTGACAGCTCGTGAGTTCACCATGTATTTCGGCAGACATACGCCCGGCGGCGGCGCCGGAGAGCTTGAAACTGAAGACCCCGACGAGATTATGCGCGACTATATCTCCGGCAAGCTGGAAATCAACTGTCTGAGCTGCCATGATGCCGACCCTGCCCACAACCAGGGCGAATGTTTCATCCAGGTGTCCCGTGAGAATTTCCGGTGGGTTTCGGCAGCCACTTGTGAATTTGCTTCTGTCAGCGGTTCGGCCAAGGATATGCCTGATACCTACGACCCGTTTATGCCTGAGCCGCCGGAAGATGCAAAGAAGGTTCCACCAACCATTACTTATCGCAAAACCGCTTTCGACCACGAGAACAAAATCTCCTTTAACATTGTAAGAGAGGTCCCCAACCATCGGTGCTACTTCTGCCATTCCAATATGGACCTGGATAAAGAAGGTGCAGAGAAGTGGTCGTCAGATGAGGATATTCACCTGACGGCTGGTTTGACCTGTGTTGATTGTCACCGTCACGGCATCGACCATAACATTACTCGTGGTTATAAAGGCGAAGCGTCTGTGTCAACAAATCCGTTGGCGGCTACCTCATCATGCGAGGGTTGCCACCTTGGAGAAAAAGACTCGTTGTTACCGATGGCGGGCCGGTCGGGTGCGCCCGTGCCGGAACATCGGGGTATTCCTCCGGTACACTTCGAGAGGCTAAGCTGCACCGCCTGCCACTCGGGTCCCTGGCCAAGAGAAAAAACCATTTTGACTAAAACCGCCCGAGCGCATCGCCTGGGAACGATTGGTGTTAATAAATCCCGCGAGGCGCTTCCGCACATTATTTCACCTGTTTTCGCCCAACAACCCAATGGTAAGATTGCACCTCATAAGCTGCTCTGGCCTTCCTTCTGGGCAACCGTAGAAGACCAGAATGTCGCGCCCATTGCCTTTACCACCGTCACAGAAGTTATCGTCCCGGTCCTCGCCGATGCGAACCGTCCAACTTTCGGCGACTGGCCTGAGCTGACTGCCGAGCATATCGCCAAAGGCCTCAAGGCACTGGCCAAATCAGTCAATGGTGTACCAGTGTACATTAGCGCCGGCAAACTCTATCAACTGGATGATTCGGGCACACTGTGCGAAAAAGAACACCGGTCGGCTGAGCCTTATTTGTGGCCTATTGGCCATAACGTCAGGCCGGCCGCCCAGTCGCTGGGCGTTCGCCACTGCACGGATTGCCATGCCACGGATGCGCCTTTCTTCTTCGGTGATGTTGCCGTTGATTCTCCTATCGTCAATCGACGAGGCACCGTGAAAATGGTTGAATTCCTGAAGGTTCGTCCTTTTTACACGAAGGCGTTTGCTTTTTCATTCGTGTTCCGTCCCTGGATGAAGATTATTGCCCTTGGCTCTTGTGCGGTTCTGGCCGTGGTTTTGTTATTATATGCGCTAAAGGCCCTGTCCTGCGTTGTGAAGGTACTGACCGGGCAAGATTAGTGGTTCTTGTTGAGAATATGTGAGTGATATGTATCAAACGATTTCAATAACCACAGTTGCAGTTACTTTTGTGGGTATTGTTTTGCACTGCATAGCTTTTCCTTCCGGTAATGAACGGAAGTTTCGCCCCGTAAAAAATATAGTGGATTTTCTTACGCTGGTTTTCATCGAACAGAAGCTAAGCTTCAAAGATATTTTGAGGAAACTGGTTGAGCTGCTTATGCTGCTTTTCATCAAACAGAAGCTAAACCTTGTGGGCGTTTTGAGGAAACTGGTATATCTGTTAGCACTGCTTTGCTTTGTGGTATTGGCGGTTACCGGCTTTTACCCTACGATTATTTTAGGTGAACACATTTCGGGTTATCTGGTGATGGTGCATGCCACTTTCGCGCCGGTTTTCGCAATCTGCCTGGCGGTTTTAGCTGTAATGTGGTCGCGATGTTGTCGTTTCACTCGCAGCGATTGGCCATGGTTCCAGCGTATTGTTCAGCGTGTTACTTTGGTAGCGGATAGCGTAGAGCGGATAGCGGATAGTAAAAACCTAAACGCTATTTGTAAAAGCTCCGGCCTCGGACAAAAAGTGGCGTTTTGGCTGATTATCTTTTTGGCTTTGCCGTTGATCCTGTCGATTGTTTTGAGCATGTTTCCGCTTTTCGGAACGCATGGGCAGGAATTACTTTTGAATGTGCATCGTTACACCGCTTTGGTGTTTGCATTGGTTGGGATTGTGCATATTTATCTGGTAATCCGAACTAAAATGCAGGAATAATAACCATGTGAGCTATTCGGCGCGTATTTGTTGGGTAGCCTGTTTTGTGATTTGGCGCAAGCAGGCCGGAAAGGAGAGAAAACCGATGGAGAAGGTAAACGTAGCGGTGGTAGGGCTCGGGTTTGGAGCGGAGTTCATCCCTATTTATCAAAAACACCCCGACGCTGAGTGTTACGCTATTTGCCAGAGAAGCGAAGACCACCTCAATGAAATAGGCGACCAATTTGGAATAGAAAGGCGGTTCACCAAGTTTGAAGACCTCTTAAGTATTGATGAGCTGGACGCTATCCATGTGGTTTCGCCGATAGCCGACCATGCCTGGATGGCAGTGGCCTCTTTGAACGCAGGCAAGCATACCGCCTGCACGGTCCCCATGGCCACTACCACAAAGGACTGTCTTGCCATAGCTCAGGCACGGAAAAAGTCCGGCAAGGTATATATGATGATGGAGACGGCCGTATATAGCCGGGAGTTTCTCTACGCAAAGGAGCTTGTTGATTCGGGCAAATTGGGCGAGATTCAGTTCCTGCGTGGTTCGCATCAGCAGAATATGGGATTGCCGGGTTGGCCGGATTACTGGTATGGTTTCCCGCCAATGCACTACGCAACCCATGCCGTCAGCCCGCTGCTCTGCCTTGCGAAAAAACAGGTTGAGTCCGTCGTCTGTCACGGCTCAGGCCGAATTCAGGAAGATTACATCAAGTGTTACAATTCACCTTTTTCAACGGAAACCGCTCTGCTGAAACTTGCCGATTCCAACCTTGCTTGTGAAGTAACCAGGTCGCTCTTTAATACGATTCGGCAGTATAGAGAAAGTTTCGATGTATATGGCACGAAGCTTTCATTTGAGTGGGAGCAGGTTGCCGGTGAGGGGCCGGTGATTTATTCCGGCTATGAAGATGCCAAGAGAATAGAGGTCCCCGATTACGGCCGCCTGCTGCCAAAAGAGATAGCTCCATTCACAGGGCACGGCGTCTATGATGAAGAACACGAACACACTTCCTTTATTCAAGGTAGCGGGCACGGCGGCTCTCATCCCCATCTGACTCACGAGTTTATTCGCGCGATTATCGAAAACAGAGAATCCGCGGTGGATGCAAATACCGCTGCGAACTGGACAATGACAGGGATATGTGCTCATGAATCAGCAATGAACGATGGCAAGAGAATCCAAATCCCACGAACAGATTAATTTTTTCAATAGTTTCACATTTTGAGTGGGAATGTTATATTAAGCAGATATCCGGCAAGGTGCCGGGTGGAATTGAATTAGGGTTTTAGTTAGGAGAACAGATTATGAGTAATGGAATACTGCCAGATTATGTCAGTATGGCCAAGCCGAATCCGGCTGGGAACCGGGCGCCCTGGTACAAGAACACGGCACCGACGTACGCCGGTATCTTCCTGTGGTTTGTATTTTGGAGCCAGATGTCCAGTGGCGGAGGCCAGTCACCAGGTGGCATACTTTCGAAAGGTATCGGGGTTGCTTTACTTGGTCTAATCGTCGCTGCTCTGCTTTGCCACTTTCTGTTTTATCTGGTTCCAGGCCTGTTTGGCTTGAAGACCGGACTGCCGCTCTATGTTGTTGGGACATCGACATACGGAACGCAGGGCGGATTTCTGATGCCTGGCTTTCTGATGGGAGTACTGCAATTCGGATGGCTCGGTGTCAACGCCTATTTCTCTTCGATGGCTCTTGCGCCGCTTTTTGGCGGCAGTTCGGCAGCTCAGATAGTCATCGCCATCATCTGGGCATCCGTGGCAGCCTATGTCGGACTAAAGGGCATCCAATACGTTGCCAAAATAGCTACATTTCTTCCGCTGATTCCGTTAGTCATATTGGTGATAATGGTAGTGAAAACTCTTGGCGGCATCGGTGACTTCGAGGCAGAGAGCTTTGTTGCAGCCGGCGTTGTGGAAGGCGGACAGACGGTTGGCTTGGGTGTTTTTGGTGTAATTGCCTTGTGCATAACCTATATCGTAGGATTCTTTGCAACGGCGGGAGCCGCGGGTGTCGATTTCGGTATGAACAGCAAAGACGAGAAGGATGTTCAGATGGGTGGACTAATTGGCGTCGCTTTAGCTACCATCGTTGCAGGTGGAGCGTCGATACTCATCGTGGCAGGCGCCTTTGGTGCCGGTGGCAAGTATGCTATGGCTACGGCAAACGTTGATTTTATGAGTGGCATAATGGGTTCGCCGGGCCTCGGCAAGGCTATGGGGTTGTTGTTGGCAGTGGCTGCCTTCCCACCAGCCTGCTTCTCATCGTTTATCGCAGCCAATAGTTTCAAGACAACGCTGCCTAAAGTGAATCCTTTCATCTCGGTTGGAATCGGCACCGCCGTGAGTATCCTCCTTGCCGTAACTGGTTGGGCAGGAGACGTTATAGGTGTTTTCACGATAATCGGTGCGGCTTTTGGCCCGGTTTGTGGTGCGATGATGGTTGATTATCTCATGGCGGGCAAGAAGTGGGCCGGTCCTCGGGCAGGGTGGAACCTTGCCGGGTGGATTTCCTGGGTGGTCGGCTTTATTGTTGGAATGGCGCCGTTGGTCGGGCTTGCGAACGTTCCGGCTGCGCCGCTGATGGCGTTTATCGTCGGCGCCGTGCTCTATTATGTCCTTGCCAAGGCAGGACTTGAGTCAGAAGTGCTCGAGATGGCAGCGGCCCGGCCCCAAAGTGCACCACAGGAAGCACCGCAGGCAGAAGAGAGTACAGGCGAATAAAAAAATATCGAGACCAGAAACTCTGTGAATCTGCTGAGACTGTTTCGATGAATTTATTAGTAACGGCAGGGATTCGGGAATACTGAATTCCTGCCGTATTTTTTTGTAAAGAAAAGGAAAAAAAATATACTTTTAGGCGGCTTGACAACGTCCTACATATAGGATATTATGCTTCCTTTGGTTTTGGTGGATATACGATAGTTTACTGACAATTAATAGTTTCGTCAGTTACTTGGAATGGTGAATTTTTGAGGTTAGAGAAATGACGAAGAAAGATTTTGGTTCAATTGTGAAGGTATGTGTGCTGGTATTATTGGCGATGTTTTTGTGCTTTGTACCGGCCTGCAAAAAATCCTCCCCGGAGTCTGCCGACGAAAGTTCTGGTAAGCCATCTGCCGAGGCTGATACGACTGCTACAGAGATTGCCCCTCCTGCCGAAATGGTGCCGATTGAAATTGAGCTGCCCAAGCCGATGTTCGTAGGTACTCCGCAGAATACACGGGTGTCCAACCTTGAGAAGCCTTTGGGCAAGCCGCGTCCGCCATTTTTAGCCCCGGCTGGAACAACAAATGTAGCCCTCGAAAAGCCGGTTTCCAGCAGTGACGAAGAACCTATCATAGGCGACATAGAAATGATTACCGACGGCGACAAAGAGGCCGCCGATGGCAGCTACGTTGAGTTAGGCCCGTTTGTGCAGGACGTTACAATCGACCTCGAAGCTATGCATGAAATTTACGCCATTATAATATGGCATTACCATAAGCAGGCCCGGGTTTATTTTGATGTGGTAGCGCAGGTTGCTGATGACCCTGATTTTATTACTAATGTCAGGACACTGTTCAACAATGACATTGACAACTCCGCAGGTATTGGGGTCGGCGAAGATATGCACTATACAGAAACCAACGAGGGCAGACTCATCGACGCCAAGAGCGTCAAGGCCCGTTATGTCCGCCTCTACAGCAACGGTAATACCAGCAACGATTTGAACCACTATATTGAGGTGGCGGTTTACGGCAGGCCGGTAGAATAAGATGTCCAAAAAATGTTGCGTGCTCATTTTAGCCGCGACAATTGTTGCGCTTGCGCTGCGTCTGCCGCGGCTTGCCCAGCGTCCCATGCATGGCGACGAGGCCGTTCATGCCATCAAGTTCGGCGAACTGCTTGAAGATGGTATTTATGAGTACGACCCCGATGAATACCACGGCCCGACGCTTAACTACCTGACTTTAATACCAGCCCGGATTGTCTCTGCCGAGAAACTGACCGAGGTCAGCGAGTTCACCTTGCGCATTGTCCCCGTCTTTTTTGGTGCGCTGCTGGTCTTGCTGCTTTTACTGATGGTTGATGGCCTGGGGTCGGGCGCTGCGGTTTATGCCGCCGTATTGACTGCTATCTCGCCGGCTATGGTCTTTTACAGCCGTTATTACATCCAGGAGATGCTTCTTGTCTGCTTTACTTTTGGGGTAATTGTTTGCGGCTATCGCTATACCCGGAGCAAAAATGTCAAATGGGTTTTATTGACAGGGATGTTCCTTGGGCTTATGCACGCCACCAAGGAAACATGCATCATAGCTTTTGGCTCAATGCTTTTGGCCCTGCTGCTCATGCTCTTAATGCGGCGTCCGAAAAGCTCTCTCATAAATGCTGCAAAAGAAATAAAACCCTCACATCTTATTGCAGGTCTTGTTGCCGGCGCAGTTGTCTCTATTCTGTTTTATTCATCATTTCTTACCAACCTCGGCGGAATTGTGGACTCGGTTCGAACTTATACAACCTATTTCGACCGCGCAGGCAGAAACAGCCTTCATATCCACCCGTGGTATTACTACCTCAAAATGCTCATCTATTCCAGATATGGTAACGGGCCGATATGGACCGAAGCACTTATAGTTTTCTTAGCGGTGGTCGGCTTCATAGCTGCGATGACAAAAAAAGGCCTGTCTTGTGCCAATGTTAATCTGCTTAGATTCATCGGCTTTTACACGCTCGTTCTGACTGTGGTGTATTCCGTAATCCCATATAAAACTCCCTGGTGTATGTTAGGATTTTTGCACGGTATGATTCTGTTGGCTGGCGTCGGGGCAGTGGTGTTAGTGAAGCTGATGCCGAACGTTTTGCCCCGTTTGATAATTCTTTTGCTGTTATTAGGGGGTTCTGTTTATCTTAGCTGGCAGTCCTACCTGAGCAATTACAAGTTTTATGCAGACAGTCTCAACCCTTATGTCTATGCTCATCCGACTACAGAGGTGTTTACGATAGCTGAGAAAATAGAAGAGTACGCAAGTGTTCACGAAGATGGTTACGATATTCCTATCGATGTCATTTGCTCGCAAGGTGACTATTGGCCTCTGCCCTGGTATCTGCGGTCTTTCAAAAAAATACGCTGGTCGAATGAAGTTGACAATGACACAGCTTCTGCGCCGCTGATTATTGCCTCGCCCGATGTTGAAGCTGCGCTGACCAATAAGCTCTATTCGTTGACCCCTCTGGAAGAGCGTCAAATGTACTTGTATCTGTTTGACAAGCCCTACTATGTGTGGTTACGCCCTGCGATTAAACTGAAGGGTTTTGTCAGAAAAGACCTGTGGGACCGCTACAATAAAGGCCCGGACCCCGAGGAGTTAATCAGGAAAGCGTCTGAAAAATGAATCAGCCGCAGTCAGAAACCTGTTTTGTCCAGAGCGATTGTCAATCAATTCCCGGGATGAAGCGTTTTTGCCATGAGGCGATGGCGACGACTTTTGAGGTCATCATGGTGTATGATGATGACCGCTATGCCCGGCAGGCCGCCGCTGCCGCCTTCGATGAGGTTGACCGGCTTGAAGGCGAGCTTAGCCGATTCATCGAGAACAGTGACATCTCAAGGATTAATAATTTACCTGCTAATCAGCCTTTGCGGCTTGGTTTGGATGCATTCGAATGTCTGCAGCTTAGCTGCCGGATTTATGCCGAAACCAACGGTGCTTTTGATATTACTATCGGTTCTTTGCTGAGTTGCCGGCGTAACGAAGATGGAAGCCTCGTACGCCCTCACAAGAGGAGTTGAATCTTGCTCGTCAGCATACCGGCACACACCTGTTACAATTGGACGAGTCTGAGCATACGGTTCAGCTATCGGTCAGTCCGGTTCAAGTTGATCTCGGTGGCATCGGCAAGGGCTACGCCGTTGACCGGGCGGCTGAGTTATTGCGTGAGTGGAGTATTGAAACAGCTCTGATTTCCGGCGGCTATAGTTCGGTGCTGGCACTTGATGCCCCAGCCGGGACAAAAGGTTGGCCTCTAACGGTAAGCAATCCGGGCAATCGCAAACAGATTTTAGCTCGTCCTTGTTTGCAGGGCCGGGCCCTGAGCGGCTCAGGCCTTCAGAAGGGCCGGCATATCATCGACCCCCGTACAGCTCAGCCTGTTAAGGGCAAAGTAGCCGCCTGGGCTTCAGCCCCTGATGCCGCAACCGCCGATGCCCTTTCCACCGCCTTTATGGTTATGAACCCGGATGAAATCAGTCAATATTGCTCGCGTCACCCGGATATACTGGCCATGATTATGCTGGAAGGCGAGGGTAAAGACGTGCAGAAAGACAAGATTTTACACTTCGGCCCGTGGAAAAAGGACGAGCTGCTATTCTAATCAGAGATGGCAGCACCGAGCCAGGTCCGAGGATCAATGCTGCGCTGAGTTACCTGCCGGACATGGGTTTGCGCATCGTCGAAAAGCCGATGTCCTTCTTCGGCCTCGGCCTGAAACTCCGGCTTGAGGACACCAAAATTGTCCATAGGGAAGTTTTTGAAGCCGAGCTTTAAGGCAGGTGAATTCTGCCGGACGCGATAGTCGCCCTTGGCCGGGTCGATAAACAACGGGTCGGCAAATACCGAGTACACGTCAAGGCCTTGTGCCTGCCACTCGGCCAGTGACATAACGTCTTTGAAAGGAGGTGAGGTACCTCCTTTCAGCCGCACAACAGGCGCACCTTTGTAATTGTAAAAAAGGTTGTAGTCGAACTGTTTGGCATAGGCAGGGTTACATCTGATGAATTCGTATATGTCTGTGCCTTCGGTGTTGACGATGATGTTGCGGCGGATCACATCGTCGCAGCCCTCGTACCACACGTGAAGGCCCGGCGGGGTCGGACCGATACAGATATTGTTCTCCACCAGCCGGAAGAACCCCTCGCGCAGCTTGAAGCTCATACCCAGGCAGAGGTTATTGTAGAGGTGATAGTTCGAAGAGCCATCGTCGAGGTCGATGCCCCAGGAATGGCTGCCCGAATGCGCAAAACGGTTATGCCGAATGATGGTGGTCTTGAAGTTATCGAGCTGACAGATGGTGCGCGTCAGCTCGCTGTCAGACCGCCAGTGACGGTCTCTACCCCATGAGTTGAACGGCCCATGGTCACCGGTCTCTCGTACCGTATTGAAAACATCGTTGTATTCGATTACGTGCCCGCCCCAGGTACCGTCGTTAATGCAGATGCCCGCACGCGGAATGTGGTAAATCGTATTGTGGCTGACGATGATTTCCGCAGCCATTGAGAGGAACACGCCTGCGGTCTGCTTGCCGAGGATTCCGATGTTGCGGATAAGATTGTTGTGTATCACGCACAAGGCCGGGTAGTTCGGAGTACGAGGCCCGACCGTTTTGTCCGGTGGGTCGGCGATATGGTTCTGCCACGTTGACCCGTTGCGTACTGCATTGAAGTCACCTACGAGACAAATGGCGCTGTCACCGGCCTCGGTGAATTTACAGCCGGTAACTTTTATCCGACGGTTGTAGTTGGAGATGAACACGCCGTTGCCGCCAACGGCGTCAAATAAGCAGTCCTGCACCGAGCAGTCCTCAGCACCCTCAAAGAACACTGCGCCTGCCCGTACAATCGACCAGTCGCCCCTGAGCAGCGGTTCGTATTTTTCCAGCACGGTGTGCGCGGTATGAGTCAGCGTCAGGCCGCAAAGGTGGATGTTCCGCACAGGCTGGTGCATCGAGCCACGAAACTCAACGAGCTGCTTGAGCACTACGGCTTCCACGCGGGCTTTGGAAATATCCACGCCTCTGGGCGGTATCAAGTACAAAACACCCTTGCTGCTATCGAGGTACCACTCGCCGGGGGCGTCCAGCTCTTCGAAAATGTTCTCGACGAATCGGTACTGTTTGTGTAACGAGGAGCTGCGATTGATTTGCTCTCCGCCTTGAAGCTTGAGGTTGCCTTCTTTATCGGCGCCGGTAATTCGGTAATGCAGACTGCCCCATCGGTGGCTGGACAAGCCGTGGACGAAGCCTCCTGTTGGATTTTTCCATCGCTTCACGCGCCGGGGACTGAGCGCATCGGTACTGCAGCCGGGGCCATTATAGCGATAATCGCCTGCAAAGTTGGGATACCGTGCTAAGTGCTGCCGTCGCCCGTTGACAAACAGTTGTGTAAAGTTGAGCTTGCCCTTCCGTACCGCCGGCACATTCGCCTGAAAGATTCCGTTCCGATACGGTTTGAAGCTTAGTCCGAGCTTCACTCCGCCGCTGAAAACGGGCCTTTCCCCCTCATAGGCCACAAAACGAACCGGAGCCTGATGGCTGCCCGAATCTTCGGCGGTAAATACCAACGGCTCATCCAGATAATAAGTACCGCCGCGAATATAGACAGTAACAGGACCCTTCGCGGTCTTTTTCAGCGTCCGCACCGCATCGCGGGCACGGATGGGGGTGGCAAAGGGCTGCTCCTTCGTACCGGGGTTGGCGTCATGGCCATCCGTGGCCACGTATAATTCCAGGGCAAAAGAAGGCACACAAGAACTTAATAACACAACGATACTTAATCCCAATCTCCTCATCGTTTACTCCTGACCTCAATTTTGCAAAACGTCAGTTCCTAATTTAAACGGTACCAGGAAGTTCAGCCGGGAGCGGTCTTCCCGAATATACGTTCCCGTTTTTACTCGGCGGTGTCAATAGGAAAGGGTGTTCATTTTTTAGCCATAACGCGTCTGATAGTTAGCAGTTCAGAGAGGACACGCCAGGAACTGCGGGTTGGCGAGAGCCGACTGTCACGGTCGCAGGTCCAATCGATAGGAAATTCTTTTATATGGTAACCCTCTTTTTGTGCCCGCATTATGATTTCTATATCGAATATGAATCCATTGGTAATGCACTCGCCGTACAAGTGCCGTGCGATATCGCCTCGGTATATTTTAAATCCACATTGTGTATCGGTAAACTCGGCTGGGATTTTCATATCGTGAATCACGAACCAGTGGAACATCTTGGAACAGATACGGCGGTATAGGCTCTGTGCCTTTTCGATATGGCATCCCCGCATTTTTCTTGAGCCGTGTGCTATATCGCACGCTCCGCTTTTTATTAACTCCAAGCCACGCAGGGTGTCTTCGTATGGTACACAACTGCCGCTGTCGGCGAACATCACGTATTCGCCGCTGGTTTGCTCAATACCTTTGCGGACGGCGTAACCTTTGCCGCGATGGTGGTTATAACGCTCGACTTTTATCTCTATTCCCGCCGGTGGGTCGGTAACAGCGTTTTTTGCAGCTTCGGCGGTGTTGTCTTTACTGCCGTCGTCAACTACTATAATCTGGCCTGTAAAATGATTGTCCTCCAGGAATGCCGTAGCCGCCTGGATGTCCCGGGCAATCTTTTTACTTTCCTCGTATGCCGGTATAACAATTGATAGATCCATCAATGAATTATAACCCACAGTGTAGCGTCTTTCCAGTGCCTGTGTATAAATGTTCTTGTTATGCTTTTACAATATCTCTGTCACTGCTGGTTTTAAAGATACGATTCGTAGTGATGAATTTTGTTTTCGCCAAGAGCCTGGCGGTATGTGTTTTGACAGCCGCTTCCATGCTGCTTTTATTTCTCAGTGCGGCACGTGCCTTCTCGAATATATTCTGCTTCAATGGACAGGATAGATCTGCATCGCTGACGATACTCAGGAACCGTTTTTTGTGCTGGTCGGTGAAATCTTGTCCTTGCTTGAGCACAAAATAGACTTCGTACAGCGCAATAAGGTAAATCACCGCCAATTCCACCGCCAGTCGGTAGAACTTAATATAGTTCACATCTTTTATATACTCCTGAAACATCACAGAGCCATCTTTGTTCTTACGATACTCTTTGTCTGCTTTCTTGTAAGGCCCAACTTTCTGGCATACTCGCAGCGTCAGCAGCAGATTATCAACGGAGTTTTCAATGTCTTCTTCTGTTGGACAAGCGCTATAGGTTTCTACAAAACCTCGCTGCAGAAAATAACGGAACCATTCCTCGGTGTTTCTGGTGGTTATACCCTTCACACAGTCCGCCCACCTGTTAAAATTCTGCTTAAAAAAGTCGTATTTCGACCCGCTCTTTTCTTCCAGACGATAGACCTCCTCGTAAAGAAAGTAGTCCTGAAAGATCTCACACTCACGGTGTTTTTTACGATTTTTCCCCCTGCGGTAATAGGGACCGGCAACGCTGTTCACTATCGGATGAATAATCTGGTCGGCGGCGATATGCGTCAGGTGTCCTGCAATGTAGGCAAGTTTTCTAATGTCGTCTTCGTAGAGTTTGACTTTGCCCTTTTCTCTTATCACATCGCTGAAAATAATCTCGACCAGCTTCAAGGGAAATTCGTTCGGTTTGTGTGAGTGCAAATGGTACGACCATGGCGTTACTCCCTTAGCCTGCACGAAGCCTTCTTTAAGCAGGTCTTTGATAGAGCTGAATATTTTGGTATAGTAATAAAGATCGGGTCCCAGACTCCCAAGATTCATATACGCCTTGTAGTTTTTGTTCCTGGAGGCGTCATCAAGCACCCCGGCAAATTCTGTAAATTCGTCAATCCCTTTTGTTTTCAGTTTTTGAAGTGCCTTATGGGCGATGAGCATATGTGTTACGTTTGCCGGCATGGTGGTTTTCCTTTCTTCATACTGATTATGAGTTCTGTAGAGCTTATGAAAGGACTCGAAAAAACACAAGGTTTTTTCTGTTTGCCGGCTATCTGCAGAGTTTTTTCGTGAGCTTAATATTCTTGCAATTTCAGCTAATCGGGTGTATAGGTAGATTCAGAAGACAGAGGTCAGAAGACAGAGGTCAGATATTGTTTCATTCTCTGACTTCTGTTTTCTGAGTTCTGATTTTTGGAGAGGTGTCGGAGTGGCTTATCGAGCCGGTTTCGAAAACCGGTGTGCCCTTTTCGGGTACCGCGGGTTCGAATCCCGCCCTTTCCGTTACATCGGATAAGCACGCTCCAAGTGGTCTGTAACACGATAAATGTGTGGTGGTTACTGGTAGTTGCTCCGAGCCATCCCCAAGTGCCGTAAGGTGTCCCTTAGGGACTGCGTTTGAGGTTGCCACCCATTACATTAGATGTGGAAACGCACGCTTCGGCCTGTTGGAAGGGGTCTTCGACTAACAGGTGTATTACAGAATAACAGCAGATTCTGTATTTTGTCCGAAAATTATTGTGGACTCCAGGCTGTAAAACCTTACAATTTTACGCAGAGGAGACTTCTTGTTTGCCAGCTGAAATAATGGTCAGTCGCACCTGTGCCTGCGTTACCGACAGATGCAGGCAAAAGTGCCTCAAATGAAAACTTTAGCTTGTTAAAAAGCAAATGTTATCGTTTAGAGGGATTCGTCTGTGTATTGTCTTTTTCAGTGAAAAGATTTGTACCGTGAAGAGAACTATAAGGTTTATTGTGTTCAGCAGTTTGTCATTTGCAATCTTGGCGACATCCGGATTTACATCTGAATCTGCGGCAAAGAGCGGCGATAGGTTCAAGCCAACATGGGAGTCGTTGGCCAAGCACGAGACCCCAGAGTGGTTCCGGGACGCTAAGTTCGGCATCTATACCCACTGGGGGCCGGTTACCGTGGGTGCAGAAGATGGTCCGGGCGGTGTCCAGTGGTATGGGTGCAACATGTACAAGCCCAACAGCCCAACCTTTGAGTACCACCGCAAGCGTTTCGGAGACCAGAATAAGGTCGGCTACAAAGACATCGTCCACTTGTTCAAAGCAGAGAAGTTCGATGCGGAAGATTGGGCGGAGCTGTTTGCCGCGTCCGGGGCGAAGTTTGCCGGGCCTGTGGCCATACATCACGACAACTTCGCCATGTGGGATTCGGCATACACCGATTGGGACAGCATGGACAAGGGCCCGAAACGAGACATAACCGGTGAGCTGGAAAAGGCCATTCGTAAACACGGCATGAAGTTCATCGCGACATTTCATCACGGCTTCTCGTGGCGGTATTTCGAGCCATCGTACAAGTATGACGGTGCCGACCCGAAGTACGCCGGACTTTATTGCCAGGCCCACGAGCCTGATGCGCCACCAACCCAGGAGTTTATGGAGCAGTGGCTTAGCAAGGTCAACGAAGTCGTCAAAAAATACCAGCCCGACCTGATATGGTTCGACTTTGGGCTGGGCAATGAAAAACGCAATTGCATCACGCCTGAGTACCAGCAGCGGATGTTCGCCGACTATTACAACTGGGCGTCGCGGAACAACCGCCAGGTCGGCGTCGCTCACAAGCACCGGCATATCCATGCGCACACCGGCATTCTGGACTTCGAACGCGGACGTGAAGACCGTCTTGTACCGTATTCCTGGCTGACCGACACTTCCGTCGGCCCATGGTTTTGCCAGAAATCCGTCCCCTACAAGTCGGTCGATCAGCTCGTCGATGTGCTCGTGGACATCGTTAGCAAAAACGGTTGCATGCTTCTGAATGTTGGTCCCGCAGCCGACGGCACGATCCCTTTGGAAGCGAAGCAACTGCTGCTTGGAATCGGAAGATGGCTCAAAGTCAATGGCAAAGCGATCTACAATACGCGCCCGTGGCAAACCTTTGGTGAAGGTCCCACACGCAACATTGGCGGGGGTTTCAGCGAGAGCAAGGACAAACCGTTCACGTCCGAGGATATTCGTTTCACTCGCAGCAAGGACGGCAAGACAATTTACGCAGTTGTGCTGGGCTGGCCGGGCGCTGGGACAACATTAACAATCCGGTCGTTGGCAGATAAGCCTGGAGCCGTTGATATTACAGATGTCAAGCTGCTGGGCCATAACGACAGGCTGAACTGGGAACGGAACCAAGAAGGGCTAAAAATCCGAATGCCCTCTATAAAACCTTGTAAACACGCGTTCGTATTGAAGATTACGATAGTCGAGCAGTAATGTAACTGTGTAACAAGACTTTTGCAAAACTTCAGTGAGTAGGAATAAATGGGGAATTGCAGTTGTATAATTTGAGGTATTGGGATGGATAGACGACAGTTTTTGAAAGAGTTTGGAGCTGTTGTAACACTTGCCTGGGGGGGCAGATCGTGGGCAGCCCGGAAGGCGAATAGAAGCAAAGTCCCAAATATTCTTTATATTATGTCCGATGACCATGCCGCGCACGCGATCAGTGCATATCAGAGCAGGCTGGCAAAGGTGGCTCCGACGCCGAACATCGACCGGCTCGCTAAGGAAGGGATTCTTTTTGAGAATTGTTTTTGTACCAATTCGATTTGTGTGCCCAGCAGGGCGACAATCCTGACCGGTCAATACAGCCAGACCAATGGTGCTCTGGATTTGGGCGGCAGGCTCGAACCGGAAAGACAATATCTGCCGAAGCTGATGAAACAGGCCGGTTACGAAACGGCTATGATAGGCAAGTGGCACTTAAAGCAGGAGCCGGGAGGATTCGATTATTATTGTGTGCTTCCGGGACAGGGGTCGTATTTCAATCCGATTCTCCGGGAGTCGGGCGGACAATGGCCCAAGAACGAAAAACGTTTCGCGAGATATGACTCACGTCATTCGTCAGATGTTATTACCGATACATCGCTCAAGTGGCTTAAGAGCAGGGACAGGTCAAAACCTTTCTTTTTGATGCACCATTACAAGGCGCCGCACGATAATTTCGAAAATGCCGAGCGATATGACTGGCTCTTCGATGATGTGGATATCCCTGAGCCTGTGAGCCTGTGGCGACAACCGGATCACGGTTCGCAGGCAACCGAAGGCATGGGCACATCCATCGGTAAGCGTAACAAACGACGGAATATGGGAATGCATATGTTTGTTGACCAGTCGCTGCCGGATGAGCAGTACAAACGGACGGCGTATCAGCGTTATTTGAAGAAGTATCTACGGTGCGTTCGGGGAATCGATGATAATTTGGGTCGGCTGTTTGCGTATCTGGAAAAGACAGGGCAGATGGACAACACTGTAATCATCTATACGTCCGACCAGGGTATGATGCTCGGTGAACATGATTATATCGACAAACGCTGGATGTACGAAGAGTCGATGCGGATGCCGTTTCTTGTAAGGTATCCCAGGATGATTAAGCCGGGGACTCGCACAGACGAAATCATCAACAATACCGACTTTGCACCGACGATACTTGAGCTGGCGGGCCTGAAGGCCCCAGGCTATATGCAGGGGCGAAGTTTTGTTCCGCTGCTGCGAGGCAAAACACCTGCTGACTGGCCCAAGTCCACTTATTACCGCTACTGGATGCACATGGCGCATCATGACAACCCGGCGCATTTCGGTGTTCGGACCAAAGAGTATAAGCTGATATTTTTCTACGGCCTAAATTACAAAAAAGGCGGTCATAAACCGACTGAAGCCGGCTGGGAACTGTATGATATGAAAAATGACCCACACGAAATGAACAACCTGTACGGTGAACCAGGATATGCCGCTGTGGTCAAAGAGTTGAAGGCCGAGCTGCTGCGATTGAGAAGAAAATACAATGAAACAGATGCAAAGTACCCACATATACAAAAAGTAATTGACGAATATTGGAACAAGTAAACACGATGATTATATTATTAGCAAAACAAACACTGCTGGTTAAGGAAAAATCTGATGAGTGAATACGATTGCACAAGACGTGGTTTTTTAAAGAGTGCCGGTCTGGGCTTTGCTGCCCTATCGCTGCCGGGCATTTCGGCCTTTGCTAAGAAACGAAACAAGCCCAACATTCTGTTCATCTTTGCCGATGACCAGTGCTTTGAAACACTGCACTCAATGGGCTGTGACGAAATACAAACTCCAAACCTTGACAGGCTCGTTCGAAACGGCGTTACTTTTACGCACGCATATAATCAGGGTTCCTGGGTTGGTGCGGTGTGTGTGGCCAGCCGGACGATGCTCAATACGGGTCGGTTCCTGTGGGTAGCCAGAGATTTCGAGCCGAAGCTGAAGGAAGAAACCAAAGCGGGCAGGTTCTGGTCGCAGTATATGAGTAAGGCGGGCTACGATACTTATATGAGCGGCAAATGGCACGTCAAAGGTATCAAGCCGAAAGACATATTCGATTACGTCAAAGACGTTCGGCCGGGGATGCCTAATCAAACGCCGCAGGGATACAGCCGACCTATAGAGGGAATACCGGACCCGTGGAAACCGTGGGACAAGAAATACGGCGGTTACTGGAAAGGCGGCAAACACTGGAGCGAAGTCCTCGCAGACAACGCGGTGGAGTTTCTCGAAAACGCTTCAGAGAGAAAAAAACCGTTCTTTATGTATCTGGCTTTCAACGCCCCGCATGACCCGAGACAATCTCCGAAGGAATACGTGGAAAAATATCCGTTGGACAAAGTGAAAGTGCCCGCCAATTTCCTGCCCGAATACCCGTACAAAGACTCAATCGGCTTAGGCATCAAACAGAGAGATGAAAGGCTTGCCCCCTTCCCCCGGAGCAAATACGCCGTCAAAGTGAACCGTCAGGAATACTACGCGATAATCACCCACATGGACACTCAGGTCGGACGCATTCTGGATGCCCTGGAAAAAAGCGGAAAAGCCGACAATACTTATATCTTTTTTACCGCCGACCATGGACTGGCGGTCGGCCATCACGGTCTGATGGGAAAACAAAATATGTTCGACCACAGCGTCAGAGCTCCGCTAATGGTCAACGGCCCCGGTATTGCGAAGAACAAAAAGATAACCGCACCGGTTTATCTTCAGGACATCATGCCGTCAACGCTGGAGCTTGCAGGTGTTAAGAAACCGCGGCAGGTTCAGTTCAAGAGCCTGATGCCGCTGATCGACGGCAGAACCGACAGCAGTTACGATGCCATTTACGGTGGTTATATCGACCTGCAGAGAATGGTCAGCACAGGCGGATACAAAATGATTTATTATCCGAAAATCGCTAAAACCCTCCTCTACAATCTCAAGGCCGACCCCTTGGAAATGAACAACCTTGCGGATGACCCCGCCTATACCGGCTTGATAAGGAAACTAAGGAGACGGCTGAAAGAACTGCAAAAAGAAGTGGGCGATACGCTCAATCTTGATAATCTGCCCTATCTCGGTGTTTCAGCAGGGAGTTGAGATTGGTCCTTTGACTGATGGTTAGTGTCCGCAATGGATTTGATTAACTTTTTGTTATTAATGAGTTTTGCAAAATGGAGGTTCGAAATTATGAAGAAGTATCGTTTGACTGTGATGCCTTTGTTGGTCGCGCTGGCCGTATGTGTGTCGCCGGCGGTCAAGACACAGGCTGAAGAAAACAAAACGGAGGAAAGGCGATTGCTCTATGTTGCTTCGCCCGGCATTCGAAACTACCTGCAGCATGGCGGACACGGGATACTGGTGTTTGACATCGACCGCGGGCACAAGTTTGTCAGGCGCATTCCCATCGCCGGCGTCGATGAGAAGGGGCGCCCGATCAACGTCAAGGGTATCTGCGCCAGCGCGGCCACCGAACGGGTGTACGTGAGCACGCTGAGGCACCTGATGTGCCTGGACCTGGTTACCGACAAGCTCCTTTGGGAGAAGACGTACGAGTCGGGCTGCGACCGGATGTCCATCTCGCCGGACGGAAAAGTGATCTACCTGCCGTCGCTGGAGCAGGACCACTGGAAGGTCGTTAACGCGGCTGACGGCGAGGTGATCAAGCGAGTTGTGCCGAAGTCGGGTTCGCACAATACGGTTTACGGCTTCGACGGCAAGTACGTGTATATGGCCGGATTGAAGTCGCCGATGCTCACCGTGGCGGAAACGAAGAATCACACCGTTGCCGGCAAGGTCGGGCCCTTCAGCGGTAACATTCGACCGTTCACGGTCAACGGGCGTGGGACCCTGTGTTATGTCAACGTGAACAATCTACTCGGATTTGAGATAGGGGACCTCAAGACCGGCAAGGTGCTTCATCGCGTGGAGGTGAAGGGCTACGAAAAGGGTAAAGTGAAGCGGCACGGCTGCCCCAGCCACGGCATCGGGATGACGCCCGATGAAAAGGAGATCTGGGTGACCGACGGGGCCAACAGTCGCCTGCACGTCTTCGACGCCACGGTGATGCCGCCGAAGCAGATCGCCAGCATCAAGCTCCGCGATCAGCCCGGCTGGGTGACTTTCAGCATAGACGGTACCCTGGCGTACCCTTCCACCGGTGACGTGATTGACGTGCGCACTCACAAGATTATCGCCACCTTGACGGACGAGGACGGGCGGGAGGTGCAGAGCGAGAAGCTGCTGGAGGTCGATTTTCGCGGGAGCCGCCCGATCCGAACGGGCGACCAGTTCGGAATCGGCCGGAGGAAATAGGTGGTCAGGATAGAAATGCGGCGAGCGTAACCTTCGGACTGGTAAATGCTCGGCTGTTTCGGCATCTCCGCTTTCAACTAATTTCTTTACCAGTCCTAAGTGTGTATAGCCAGAAAAACCAGGTTTGAGAAAGGAAATACTATGAAAAAGTTGTGGACTTGGCCATCCCTGTCGGGACTGTTGGTTATTTTTATAGCGATGTTTAGTTGTCTTAGCATCGTTACCGCCCAGGAAGATATTCTGACAACAGATAAGAGCCGGGAATTTTTGCTGCGGAAAAAATATTTAAACTTCCCGGTCAAGAATGGAGCCAAAAAACGCCTGATAAGTCTCGTTATCAGTGACAAGGTGGTCCGGGAATTTGATATCGAGCTGGCCCCTGATGAGCCTGATTTCTGGGTGTTTCTGGATGTCCGCGAGTTTAGAGGTAAAAAAGCGATTCTGCGGATAGATAAGTACGAACCCCTCAAAAGCAAAGGATTCGATTCTGTCTATCAGGCAGATACCTTCATCGGCAAAAAGAATCTTTACCGCGAAAAATTGCGCCCGCAGTTTCATTTCACTTCCCGCCGCGGCTGGAACAACGATTCCAACGGGATGGTCTATTATGATGGTGAGTATCACTTGTTTTATCAGCATAATCCATACGGCTGGAAGTGGGGCAATATGACCTGGGGACATGCGGTCAGTAAAGATATTGTCCATTGGGACGAATTAGGTGACGCGATACACCCTGACCATTTGGGGACTATTTTTTCCGGCTCGGCGGTGATAGATGTTAATAATACGGCAGGGTTCCAGACGGGCGATGAAAAAGTAATCGTATGTATTTACACCTCTGCAGGTGGAACAAATCCTATGTCAAAAGGCCAGCCCTTCACCCAATCAATCGCCTACAGCAATGACCGCGGCAGAACCTGGACAGTTTATGAGGGCAATCCCATTCTGGGCCACATCGAGGGGAGCAATCGGGACCCGAAAATTATCTGGCATAAACCGACCGGCCAATGGGTGATGGCACTATATCTGGATAAACGAACGATGGGATTTCTCACATCCAAAGATTTGAAATCGTGGGAATTCCAGAGCGAGCTGAAGTGCTTTCATGAGTGTCCTGAACTGTTTGAACTGCCGGTCGATGGTAATGAAAATAACAAGAAATGGATATTGTACGGCGGCAGTGGGGAATATTTGATTGGTAGTTTCGACGGCAGGCAATTCAAGAGCCAGGCAGGTCCGGTCCGTTTCCATTACGGCAATTGCTTCTACGCCTCTCAGACATTCAGTAACATTCCCAAAAAGGACGGCCGACGTATCCAGATAGCCTGGGGACGGGTGGCGATGCCTGAGATGCCGTTTAACCAGATGATGCTGTTCCCGGTAACACTGACTCTGCGGACAACCGAAGAAGGACCTCGGATGTTTGTCAAACCAATACGCGAAATTGAAGAACTTCATAAGCGTAAAAGGCAATGGAAGAACAAAATCTTAAAGCCGGGAGACAATTTGCTTTCTGGCCTTTCGGGTGAGCTGTTTCATATTCGGGTTGAGTTTCAGGTTGACAATGATGTTCAGGAAACTGGTTTTATCATTCGGGATATTCCGGTCGTTTATAACGTTCAAAAGCAGGAGCTGTCCTGTCAGAAAAAAACAGCTCCTTTAAAACCGGTGGATGACAAGATTCGCCTGGAACTTCTGGTGGACAGAACTTCAATCGAAATCTTCGGTAACAACGGCAGAATCTACATGCCGATTGGTGTGAACCTTGTCGATAATTCAAAGTCGCTTGAAATCTTCACAAAAGGCGGAAATACCGAGGTTAAATCTCTGGAGGTTTACGAGCTCCGTTCCGTCTGGCGGTAGGCAATAAGGACCTCAGGCTATATTGTGTTTTTTATCTCAGGTCTCGGCAAATCTTGTTCGGGACAATACTATAAAAAAGGAGTACAATAATGAAAAGACTAATAGCGTTTTTACTTATATCCGTCATAGCATATATTTCGCTCCCCGGTATGTCGCTCGCTGCGGGCGAAGAGTGGGAGAACCTCTTTGACGGTAAAACCCTCGACGGCTGGGTCCAGCGCAACGGTCAGGCAAAGTACACCGTTCAGGACGGGATAATTGTCGGAACCACGGTCCTCAATACGCCTAACAGCTTCCTCTGCACCGAGAAAATGTACACCGACTTCATTCTGGAACTGGAGTTTCTTGTCGAGCCTGGAATGAATTCCGGTATTCAGATTCGCAGCAACAGTTTCAAGCACTACAAAAACTACCGCGTCCACGGCTATCAGGTCGAGATAGACACCTCATCCCGGGCGTGGAGTGGCGGCATCTATGACGAGGCCCGCCGTGGTTGGCTTTATCCTCTCAAAGACAAACCCAAAGCGCAAAAAGCCTTCAAGCTGGGTCTATGGAACCACTACCGCATCGAGGCCATTGGCGACAGAATACGAACCTGGGTTAACGGTGTGCCCGTCGCCGACCTGCAAGACGATATGACTTCCACCGGCTTTATTGCCTTACAAGTCCACGGTTCCAAAGTGGCAGACAAAAAAATCAAATGGCGCAATATCCGCATCCAGGACCTCAGCAAAAGCAATAAGAAAACTCTGAAGGCCCTGATAGTTGACGGCCAGAACAACCATAACTGGCAGGGCACTACGCCTGTTCTCAAGAGCTTGCTGGAAGAAAGCGGGCTGTTTGCGGTGGACGTGGCGACCTCGCCCGCTAAAAGTCAGCCGATGGATACATTCAAACCGAATTTTGCAAAGTACGATGTCATTGTCTCGAACTATACCGGCGCAGACTGGCCCAAACAAACCCAGGATGCACTGGTTGAGTATATGAAAAACGGTGGTGGTTTGGTTATCTATCACGCCGCAGACAACGCCTTTCCAAAATGGAAAGAGTGGAACGAAATGATTGCTATCGGCGGGTGGGGCGGTCGAGATGAGAAGTCCGGACCTATGGTTCGTTACCGGGACGGCAAAATTGTCTTCGATAACTCGCCCGGTCGTGGTGGCACCCACGGCCCCCAGCACGAATTCCAAATCATTACCAGGGACCGCCATCATTCTATCACCGCAGGTCTTCCCGAAAAATGGATGCATGCAAAGGACGAACTCTACAGCAAACTCCGGGGCCCCGCGAAGAATATGGCGGTCCTCGCAACCGCCTATGCCGACCCGGCAAAAGGAGGCCCCGGCGAGCATGAGCCAGTCCTATTCACCGTCCGCTACGGCAAAGGAAGAGTATTCCATACGGTCCTCGGCCACGGCCCCGAACAGTTGCGCTGTGTCGGATTTATCGTAACCTTCCTGCGTGGTACTGAGTGGGCCGCCACCGGACGAGTTACCCAAGTTGAAGTCCCCGCGGACTTTCCCACCGCCGATGAGGTTTCTGTTTCTTTCGACGGCGGCAGTTAGGACTTCTCCATTGTTTGGCCCAAAGCCGTCAGCGTTAAATCGATATCCTCGGCGCTGATGCCGTAGTGAGTTACTGCCCTAAGGCGGGTTGGCCCCACCTGCAATATTTTGATTCCTTTATTATTAAGTTGTGTTACAAGTTTCTCAACTGTGAGTCGCTGGCTTACCAGGTTGAAATAAATAATGTTCGTTTGTACCTTTTCCGGCTCAATGGACAAGCCCGTGATACGAGCGATACCTTCAGCCAGACGCTGAGCATTTGTATGGTCTTCTGTTAATCTATCCACCATCTGCTCAAGAGCTGTAATACCTGCTGCAGCGATGATGCCGGATTGCCGCATACCCCCTCCGAGCACCTTTCGGTTTCGCCGCGCCTCAGCGATGAACTCTTTGGTACCACATACCACAGAGCCGACGGGTGCGGAAAGCCCCTTTGAAAGGCAAAAGCTAAGCGAATCCGCGTGACGGGTCAGCTCCTTCACGTCCACCTGCAAAGCCACAGCGGCGTTGAATATCCGGGCGCCGTCGAGGTGCACCATAAGGCCTCGGTCTTTGGCCAATGCCGCTACTGTTTCCATATACTCTGGCGTAAGAGCAGAGCCATTGCAGCGATTGTGGGTGTTTTCCAGGCATATCAGCCGAGTTCGTGGAAAATGTACGTTATGGCCGCGAATCGCCGCCTCGATGTCCTCCAACCGCATTGTGCCATCAGGCTGATTGACAATTGTGTGCGGATGTATCCCGCCCAGAGCTGACATACCACCGGCTTCGTAAAGAAACGTGTGCGACCGGTTACCCAGTATGACCTCTTCTGCGCGTCTGCAGTGGGTAAGCACGCACACTAAGTTTCCCATCGTTCCGCTGGCGACCATCACCGCCGCTTCTTTTCCCATACGTTCGGCAGCGATTTTCTCAAGGCGTTTCGTTGTCGGGTCTTCGCCGAATACGTCATCGCCAAGCTCAGCGCGATAAATTGCCTCTCGCATCGTTGGCGTTGGCAAAGTAACAGTGTCACTACGTAAATCAATCGTCTTCACCAGCTATCTCCTATGTGTAAATATAGAAAGCGATATTTCTCATTAAACTCTCTTAGGACTTGTGAATAAATTATCTTCCATTCTTGACTGTCGTCAGGCTCGCCCGCCGCGGCGGACAAGTTTTGGCTGGCTGCGGCTTCGGCTGGCGGCCTCAGCAAAACTCGGACTACCAACCAGTAGGCCTTACGGCATATCCCTTACGGGAGATGCGGCAAATTATCCTGCCCGTGGCGGCAGGCTTCCTCACTCATCAGTTTTACCAGCTCCTTTTTAACGTGCTCCGGCAGGTCTGATGGTTCATAACTTTCCAGTAATTTTTCCACTTCACGATGCGCCCGCTGCTCGATGGTCAAAGCGCCATCTTGTTCCCATCGTGACCTGCGGGCACGGTCTATGACGGGGCCTGGGAAAAAGTGTTCCTTATGGAGGTAGCGTCGAGTATGCTCGGAGATAAGCAGATGTTTTTCTTCAAGCAATTCCTGAAATATTCCCAGTGCCGGGAAGTCCTCTCTCGGCTCAATTCCGGCAATTAATCGAAAGACCATACCGCAGATTTCGTTGTCCACAACGAGTTTTTCAAGAGACAGACAGCTTTCAAAATCAAGCATACCAGGGCCGGAAATGTTGTTAATTCCGGACAGCGCAGCCAATGCAGCACCGATCCCACTTTCCAGACCTGCCTGGGTGTCAAGCTGTTTGGAGTCGCTCAAAGAGATGTATGCCTGGGTAGGCATGTGGAGGTACTTGCCGATTTCATTATAGGCACAGTCTATCATCATAGTTTCGATAGCGCCCATGGGTGTGGTTTCGTGGCGGATGTCAAAGACGGCCGGCGAACCGCCATAGAGAATAGGAGTACCGGGATTGGCTATCTGGCTGATGACAACACCGCTCAGAGTTTCGGCGGTATGCTGTACGAGTGTTCCGACAAGAGTGACCGGAGCCACGAACCCGGACAACGGCATGGAGATAAGTTCCACAGGGATAAAATACCGGGCGCAATCCAGCAAGTTCTGCGAAGTGACATCGCACCATTTCAGAGGGGAGGTAGGACAGCAGGAGAAGATGGTAAGAGGTTTTTCTTTGAGGGCTTCTGAGGATTGTCGAATAGCAAGTTGAAAATCTTTCATTACGTTAAACGATTCGATTGTAAAAGCACCGGTAACTACGGGCTTCCTGCCGTAAAGAAGGCTGAGAAAGAGGCGATAGCTGTCGGAAATTCTTTCAGGTACGTCTGCAGGTACCAAAGCGGTGCTCGTCGAAGCGATATGTTCGAGCTGCTCAACCACTTTCACAAAGTTGATATAATCGGCGGTGACAGGCTTGCGCATTTTACTTGCTTGAGAATCCAGGATGTTCAGAGCGGTTGAGCCGGGCGTAAAATGAATATTGCGACCGGAGAAATCGTGGGTTTGCTTTCCGGTAACATCGTAAAGCCTAAACGATTCGGGAGGGGTTTTCAGGGCCTTGTCAATGACCTCTTGTGTGAGGACTGCATGATGTTCTTCCATGTCAATCCGGCAGCCGCAGTCCGAAAGCATGGTCAGAATCGTTTTGTTGTGAATCTCAATTCCGAGCGTACACAGTATGCCAGTTGCTTCGGAAATAATCTTTTCGATAAGTTCGTCAGTCAGAAATCTAATAGTTGGTCTCACTGCAATGTCCTTTCAATATCGCGGCTCTACTCGAAAATGAGCGTGCCGAACTTGTCAAACTCGTGAAAACTTGTTCCTACCCGGGCCCAGTCCCAGCTCGTGCTCTTGCCGTCATCGTAATCAACGCGATAGAAATTGGCTCGCCACCGCGTTCCAGGCTGCGGGGGAACGTTTTGCAGGGGTTTGAGCAGGTCGTACGGAACAAAGACCTCGGCTTTCCAACCCGTTATGCGAGCACCGGACAGCTTCTGGCCGCCCACGACCGTAGTGGCCTTTTGCGTCTTCCGATTCCCTTCGTAGCGCCAGGGCCGCCAGCCGAGAAACTCACCGCCGAAATTGGGGATGAGAATCGGCAGCTCGAAACCCAGCGGCGAAATCTCGTATTCGAAGTAAACCGGGTACCGTTCGTCCGGCCACAAGAAGAACTCAAACACGTCTTCCTTCCACAAATCGAGAAAGTCCTCGTTCATCGTAGCGGTGAGCGTTCTATCCTCGGCCTCCATTAATACGTACAATCCGGTCCGGGAGTAGAGCATCTTGATACGCGTCTGGTACTGATGACCGTCGGCGGCACGCAAGTGAAGCGGCTCCCAGGCGGCCTTCTTCCAGGCCGACGCGTCGCCCCTGCCGTTTATGATAAAATCTTTCGTCTGCGGGATCCGGAGCACTT
>JADFJC010000100.1 GCA_022566315.1 Planctomycetota bacterium | reverse complement strand
ACACAATCAATTGAGCCATCCGGTTTTTTGGGGATAATCAGGCCTGCTGATTCGAGCCAATCAGCGGCACGAGCAACAATCATTCGCCTGGCGGTTTCGACACTGTCAATGCCGGCGGCATTTTTGGTCGGGGCAAATTCTTCACTTCGCAGTGTCTGCAAAATTATTGACTTCGAGGCCAGCGGCACAGCGTCAAAAACAAAGCTCTCCAGCTTTACGCCGTTCGGCTCATCAGGTTCGAGGAGTTTTCCATGCTCGTCGATGTACGGAATTTTTTTAACGGCTCTATGCAAAGGCAAAGAAAAACCACCAGCGTTTAGTCTTTCTACGAAGGCGCGGTTGATGATGTGGATAGCGATACTACCGAGCTTAAAGGCCAAGGAACCGTCCTGGTTTCGTTTCTCGGCCAGCTCGTCAGGCAAATCGCTGTATTCGATGACGGTCAGCTTGCCGTCAACCAAACAGAAGCTGCCGACCCTTTCATAGGGGTTGGTTTTTATAACTGCTTTTGAAGACATCTCGGCTTTATCGAGAGCGTGCAGACCGATAAAGAGCGGGTCGAAAATATTTATCAGGGGGTTATCGACCTGGAAATAGCTGATAAATTCCACGCCGCGTCTTTTCATATCTTCGATGGCTCCGCTTCGGTAAAGTGCTTTAAGGCTTCCCCCGTGGCCGTCGGGTGAGCAGCTTAGCCGGTCTTTGTCGGCCAGCAGTATTTTGCCGTCGGTGCTGAAATTGGGCAGTGTGCCCTGCTGAAATATAAAGACGTTCTCCTCATCCAGGCCGTAATAGTCATTGGAGCAAAAAATCTCTATGGTCTCGGCATGGTTCAAGGAACTGGTCATAATATACCAGGGGCAGATGGTCTGGTATTTTAGCGAGGCTGCTGCGACAGACTCGGCAAAGATTTGGAACAGCGTTTTGTTTTTGACAGGACTGATGGGAAAATTTCCCTTCGGGCCGTCGAATCTGAGCCGGGTTCCCTGGCCGCCTGCGACGACGAAGGCAGCAACCTTGCCCTGCCGTATCAGCTCTCTCCCCAATTCGACGGCTCCGGCATATTTGCGATGCTGCTGAGGGTCGGCTGGACACTGGCTGTAGAATGAAGCAGGGACCAAATCGCCACTTATTGCAACAGAAGCAGAATTTTTGACACAATTAGCCACCCAATCGTCAATTTTCGCAAGGTCCAACCGCTGGATTTGTGCAAGCAAATTCTGCCTTTGCGCCGTATCCAACTGGTCCCATAATGCCAAAAGATGGCTCTGGTGGTGCTCTTTTAGCAACTTTTTTATGTTTTCGTAAATTTTTTGGTCCTCATATCCACGATTTCAAGCTGAAAACAAGGATATTACACAATTTCAACTTTTTTTCAAGAAACACGGGAAAATCACCGAAATTTATTTGACAGCAAAGGCATCCTGTGCTAATATTATATTATAGTTAAGGCAGGTAGGTTTGGAAAGTACCGTTTATCATAATTAAAACCGTCATCATATTTTGGTCCAAACTTCATATCATAAAGCCCACCTGCCCGGAAGAGGCATTTTACGGTTTGGCATATAACCTCGAATCGGCAGCTATGCAAAAGTAAATAGAGTTTAGCGCACAAATCCTGTTGGCAAAACGTGGTTTTGCAAGGTTGGACTGACCGTTTTTAAGCAAAAATATTAAGTCAAGGAGATTCGCGACAGAAAGAGTGTTTAGTGTCCAGCATTCATGTGACAGTAAGCATTTATATATCAAAATGTAAACTGAAGCGTACTTAAGAACGGTCAAGTTTGCGAATCTCAAAGTAGAAAAGGAGAACAAAAATGAGAAAAAAGAAAGGTTTTACATTAGTTGAGCTGTTGGTCGTGATCGCGATCATAGCGCTGCTGATGGGCATTCTGATGCCAGCGCTGGCCAGAGTAAGGCAGATTGCCTTTAGAATGGTCTGCGGGACGAACCTGTCCGGTCTCGGCAAGGCAATGCTTATCTACAGCAACGATTACGAAGACGAGTTTCCGCGTGCCGGCGGAAGAAACAGCCTTTGGGGCAACCGTGTGGACTGGCTGGCCCTTTCCCGATTCGGCGCTTACGGCTTAAGCGGCGCCGACGGCAGCGGTGGCCAGGCAACCATTACGTCCAGCTTCTATCTTCTGGTCAAGTATGCCGAGGTAACGCCCAAGTCATTTATCTGCAAGGGTGATTCCGGGACCAGAGAATTTAAGCCCTCCGACTACGGCGAAGGCGCCAGAGATCTTATCGACCTCTGGGACTTCGGCGCTGACCCATTAACACACGTCAGCTACTCCTACCACTTGCCTTATGGCCTGTATGCTCTGACCACGTCAAGCGAACCGGGTATGGCAGTGGCAGCCGACCGGAACCCATGGATAGACTCTCCCGGTGCGGAACGCAAGGATCCTAGCATGCTGTCCGCATTCAACCCTGACGGTGGTAGAGAATCGATCAATGTTGGAAACGCCATTCAACACCAGGAAGACGGACAAAACGTATTGTTTATGGACAGCCACGTTAGCTTTGAAAAATCCCCAGCCTGTGCCATCAATGATGATAACATTTACACCTACTGGGACGGCACAGGTCCTCGACGAGGCGGCTTGCCTATACCCGGAGCCACTGAGCCACGCGATAGATTGGATTCATTCCTGGTCAACGATGGCGAAGGCGGAGCCGCAATTGCACCACCGCCAAAGGGCAGGGGATGCTTCCTTGCTGATACGCCCGTATGGGTAAATGGGGCACTCGTGCAAATCTCGAAAGTTACCGCAGGTGAGACAATCGGCAAATTCAGTTGTCTTGCAACAGCGAGCTTGGAAAAACTCGAAGTGCACGAGGGGACCTTCGAATGCCGCGATATAACGCTTGAAAACGGAAATCGCATCAGTGTCGTGGATGCACACTGCTTCATGCTTGATTCCGGACAATGGGTAGCTGCCCAGAATCTGGAAAGTGGCATGAACCTGAAATCGCTAAACGGCACAGTTGCTATCAAGAGCGTTGTAACCAGGGCAATGCCTTTCGTCGGCAAGGTCTATAACCTGAAGGTCAACAACTCAGAGAAGTACATGGTAGGCAAGGATGGAGTAGTCGTGCGCGATTTTTAATAGGGCGTGTCAACCACGGCTGTTCAATCTGTTCATAGAACACCGTATTGGCTGATAGCCGGACAGCGTAAAGATTATTCTTGCTTCGGTTGTTTACAGTTTACAGGCGGCCTTATGCACAATCGCATAAGGCCGCTTTTTATTACACTGACTGACACTGACTTCCCCCCACCACAGGGGTGGGGGCTAAACTGGCTTCTGCCTCCCGACCTCTTGCCTTTGGCCTCTGACTTCTGATATAAGGTACCCGGTTCTTGCAAAATCCTCATCCCGTCGCTATCATAGAGCAAATGGCAGCAAAATCGCGTAAGGAAAGAGATAAACAGGGTCCGGTGGCGGTCAATAAAAAGGCTTACAGAAACTTCGAGCTCGTCGAGAAGTTCGAGGCCGGCCTGGAACTGTTAGGCACCGAGGTTAAATCGCTGCGGAACGCTCAGGCCGACCTGAATGGTTCGTACGCGAGGGTCGAAGACCAACAGTGCTGGCTCGTCGGGGCAACCATCGCCCCATACCAGCAGGCAGGGGCCTGGCAGCACGAGCCGACCAGAAAAAGAAAGCTGCTGCTGCACAAGGCCGAAATCCACAAAATAAGAACGAAGCTCGAACAGCGCGGCTTTACCCTGGTGCCGCTGCGGATTTATTTCAACGACAGGGGCCTGGCAAAAATAGAATTGGCCTTAGCCAGAGGCAAAAGACAATACGACAAAAGAAAAGCAATTACCGAGCGCGACCAAAAGCGCGATGTCGATAGAAGTATGAAAAAATATCACAGATAACAAAACATTCAAAGGTTCCAACTATGTCCGAAAAAGAAAAGAAAGAAAAAAAAGAAGAGAAAGAAGAGAAAAAGATCATAGTCGATGAAGACTGGAAGGCCGAAGCGCAAAAAGAGAAGGAAATATTAGTCGCACAGGAAGAGGCCGAGAAGAAAAAGCCGCAGGAAGAAAAACAGGCCCGCGGCCCTTTACCGCAGGGTAATTTTGCTGCACTGATAAGTATGCTTATGACGCAGGCATTATTCGCTCTGGGCCTGCTGCAGGTAAAGGGACAGGAAAAAAAGGGGGGCGATTTAGAGATGGCAAAATACAACATTGATATGCTCGAGACCCTTGAAGAAAAAACCAAAGGCAATTTGACCAAAGAAGAAGAAACAGTTCTGGCTAATACTCTCAATGAGCTTCGTATGGGCTACGTTAAAGTGGCAGGATGATACGTAGATGTCATTTCTACGGAGCATTTTGATATTTGATATCCTTGTGGGTAAATTGAATTGGCGAATATATTAGATAAAATAATCGCTGACAAAAGAGCCGAAGTACGCTCTCGACAATCACAGAGAAGTCTCGAGAATCTCAAAGAGCAGATACGCTCTCTGCCCAAGTGCCGCAACTTCTACAAGGCCGTCACCAAACCAAACATCCGCGGCATAAATATTATCGCAGAGGTCAAAAAGGCCTCGCCGTCGGCAGGGGTCATTCGCGAGGACTTCGATCCCGTGGCAATCGCGCAAACCTACAGGAAATGCGGTGCCGATGCAATCAGCGTTCTTACCGATGAAAAATATTTTCAGGGCCGACTCGAATATATAAACCAGATACGCCGAGCGGTGGATTTGCCTGTCCTGCGAAAGGATTTTATTATCGACCTCTGGCAGGTCTATGAATCCCGCGCCGCCGGTGCCGATGCGATACTGTTAATAGCGGAAGCTCTAAAGCCCGGCGAACTGATGGATATGATGATAGCAGCAGCCGAGCTGACGCTAACGGTCCTTCTGGAAATTCACCGTGCCGATACGCTGTTAAGCGTCCGCAGCATGATTGGCTTTCCCAAAAAAGGCTACAGCGTTCTCGGAATCAACAACCGCAACCTGACAACGATGGAGGTCGATTTGAACACGACCAGCCGATTGGCGGAACTTATCGATAACAAAAATGAGCTGGTCGCCGAAAGCGGAATAAAAACACGAGCCGACGTAGAAAAGCTAAAGTTCGTCGGCGTAAAAGCAGTCCTGATTGGACAGACGCTGTGCGAAAATCCTGACATAGAACAAAAATTTGCCGAGCTGTTTGGCTGATAATCCTCAGCCATCCCCAAGCGCCGTAAGGTGTCCCCAAGGGACTGCGCTTGAGGCTGCCACCCGCCGTCAACTACCTACTTTTTCTTCCGGGCTTTCTGTATCTTGGCCCAGGGGTCGCGCAGTGACACTGTTCGATTGAACACCAGCTTGCCATCGGAACTATCTGGGTCAACACAGAAATAGCCAAGTCTTTCAAACTGGTATCGACTTAGCGGCAGTGCGTTTTTCAGAGAGGGTTCGACCCGGCACGAAGTCAAAACTTCCAGCGAGTTCGGATTCAGGTTGGATTTGAAATCCTCGCCCTCGGTTGTATCATCCGGGTTCTCCTTCGTGAACAAATGGTCGTACAGTCGCACTTCGGCCTCGAGTGCGTGGCCGGCTGAAACCCAGTGCAGAGTTGACTTGACCTTGCGTCCATCCGGAGCGTCCCCGCCGCGTGTGGCCGGGTCATAAGTGCAGTGCAACTCGACGACATCGCCACTTTCATCCTTAATCACATCCGTGCAGGTAACAAAATACGCATATCGCAGTCGAACCTCTCGGCCGGGAGCTAAACGGTAGAACTTCTTCGGCGGCTCCTCCATAAAATCTTCCCGCTCGATATAAAGCTCGCCTGAGAACGGAACCTTCCGCACCCCGGCGCTTGGGTCTTCGGGATTATTGATGGCCTCAAGCTCCTCGACTTGACCCTCTGGGTAGTTGTCGATGACCACCTTGAGCGGCCTGAGCACAGCCATTACGCGCGGCGAGGTCTTGTTCAAATCTTCCCGCAGGCAGTGCTCCAGCAGTGCGATATCGACTGTGCTGTTGAACTTGTTGACTCCGATTCGTTTACAGAAATTTCTGATGGCCTGCGGTGAATAGCCTCGCCTTCGCAGGCCGCTTAGGGTCGGCATCCGCGGGTCGTCCCAGCCGACTACATGCCCTTCCTGCACCAGTTTTAGCAGCTTGCGCTTGCTCATCACTGTGTAGGTCAGATTCAGCCGAGCGAACTCTCTCTGCTGTGGATGATATGCATCCAACTGGTCAAGGAACCAGTCGTACAGTGGGCGATGGTTCTCAAATTCCAGCGTACAGATAGAATGCGTGATTCTTTCGATGGAATCCTCAAGCCCGTGTGCCCAGTCATACATCGGGTAGATACACCACTTATCACCCGTGCGGTGATGCGCCGCGTGCAGGATTCGGTACATAACCGGGTCGCGCATGTTAAGGTTGGGATGCGACATATTGATTTTCGCCCGCAGCGTGCACGAGCCGTCCGGGAATTCACCCGCCTTCATCCGCTCGAACAGGTCGAGATTTTCCTCGACAGAACGGTCGCGATACGGACTATCCTTTCCCGGCTTAGTCAGTGTACCGCGATATTCTCTTGTTTGCTCGGCCGTCAGGTCGCAGACGTATGCTTTGCCTTTTTTTATAAGCTGCACAGCATATTCGTACATCTGCTCGAAGTAGTCCGAGGCGTAATACAAATGCTCACTCCAATCCCAGCCTAACCAGTGAACATCTTCTATGATTGAATCTATATATTCCTGCTCTTCTTTGGTCGGATTGGTATCATCAAACCGCAGATGGCAAACGCCGCCTGTGTTCTCTGCCGCGATACCAAAATTCAGACAGATACTCTTAGCGTGTCCGATATGCAGATACCCGTTCGGCTCAGGAGGAAAACGCGTTACAACCCGCCCATCCCATTTGTTGGTTTTTAGGTCTTCGGCCACAATCTGCCGAATAAAATCGAGCCTTTCCTTTTCACTGTTGCTATTATTCTGCTTGGTGTTCGTCATTTTGGCAAACTTTCACTTCGATTTTTGGTTAACGGCGATAAGCTTATAGGTATAGTAACATAAGTTTTGGCGCATTATAGGTGGAGTTGATACAACCGTCAAGCTGGAGGTTTTTTAGCCGTCGTATTAAGGAATCGCTTCGCGGAGTAATTTTAAACAGACCCCTCGACTGCGCTCGGGGTGACAGTCTGATCTCTTGGCCGCGCTCGAGGTGGCGGTTTCATTTCGAGCGGAACGAAGTGGAGCCGAGAAATCTATTGAAACATCTATTCTCCCTTCTTCCCTAAACAGCAGGAATCAATATGTAAGTATTTCAGAAGCTGTATTTATCAATTTGCTTCTCCGGAGATACAAATCTACTAACCTCAACATCTCACACTTGACAATGGCAGCGGTGTAGCTTAACCTAACTGTTTTCACATGTTCTCACAACTGATGAGGAATCATAAACTATGTCTGAGAAGGTCGTAACACGTTTTGCACCGTCGCCAACCGGCTATCTGCACGTCGGCGGAGCGAGAACAGCCCTTTTTAACTGGCTCCTGGCCAAGCGAACGGGCGGAACATTTATCCTCCGCATCGAAGATACCGACCAGAAACGAAATACCCCTACCGCCACACAGCAGGTTATGGACGACCTGCGATGGCTCGGAATCCAGTGGGACGAAGGCCCCGAAGTCGGCGGGCCAAACGGGCCGTATCTGCAATCTCAACGAATAGACATCTACAATAAATACATAAAGAAACTGCTCGATGAACAAAAGGCCTATTACTGCTTCGATACCACCGAAGAGCTTGATGCGCTTCGCAAAGAAGCTGAATCTCAAAAAAAGTCCTTTTCTTATTCCCGCCCCAAAGAGTTCCCAAACGAAAGCGATGTTGAAAAGGCCAAAGCTCAGGGCCGAGACGTAACGGTCCGCTTTGCCGTGCCGCAGGATGTACCTATGGTGGTCGCCGATATTGTCCGCGGCGAGATTACATTTGCAGCGGGTGCAATAGGCGATTTTATCATACAAAAAAGTGACGGCTTCCCAACGTACAATTTTGCCTGCGTGGTAGATGACTATCTGATGAAGATTACACATGTCATTCGCGGCCAGGAACATCTCAACAATACGCCGGGCCAGCAGGCACTATGGCGGGCCTTGTTTAGTTCGCCGCTGCCGAAGTATGTTCATATGTCCGTAACCGTCAGCGACACCGGCGGAAAGCTTTCCAAGCGCGAGCGTCCAAAGACCCTCCGAACAGCCATCAAAGCCAAGCAGGATATTGACCTCGAAAAACTTGCCGAGACCGGTAACATTACTCCTGAACAGCTCGATTCCTTTATTAAGGGCAAGGCCATGCCCGATATACCTGCTATTGACGCAATGGCCGAATATCTCGGCGCTGCCCTGCCGGAAATCAATATCGTTGATTTCTTCAAAAGCGGCTACCTGCCGGAAACAATGGTCAATTTTCTTGCGCTTTTGGGCTGGAACCCCGGTGACAATCGCGAGATTATGGTGCTTGACGAACTGACCGAATCCTTTGACCTCTCGCGTTTGACCAAGGCCAACAGTCTGTTCGACCGCAGGAAACTTCTTGCTTTCAACACCGAACATATAAAGATGACACCACCGGAAAAACTCTTACAACATCTCAGAGCTTACTTGAAGACCGTCAACTCTCCGGTAAATTCCGCAGAAGATGAGCTTCTTTTAAAAATAATTAAACTCTGCGAAGGAGCGCGAACGTTAGTTGATATCGAACGCAAAAGCAGATTCCTTTTTTTAGACAACGACGAAATTGAATATGACAACAAAGCGGTTAAGAAGGTTCTGCTGAAAAACGACGGCTTAGCTGTCCTAACAATCGTCCGCGACAAACTCGCTGCGATGGAGCAATTTACAGAACAGGTGATTGAAGATATGCTGCGCTGTTTAACAGAGGAAAAACAGGTCGGCTTAGGTAAAATCGCTCAGCCGTTGCGTGTGGCCATTTGCGGAACCACGGTCAGTCTGCCAATTTTCGAATCCGTTCAGATGTTAGGCAAAAAAGACACCCTAACCAGAATAGATACCACCCTGAAAAAATTTGCAGCGGAGAATTGAAGGAGAAAAAATACAGGAATGTCATTATTAGTAACCGGCTCGATTGGAATTGATACAGTTAAGACGCCTTATGGCGTAAGCGAGAACTGCCTCGGCGGTTCGTCTATTTATTTTAGTATGGCGGCGAGCTTCTTTACGCCGGTGCGGTTTATAGGTGTTATCGGCTCGGATTGTCCGTTTGATTTGGTACAGGTTTTCGCCGGAAGGGACGTTGACCTGACGGGCCTGGAAATAAGGCCGCAGAGCAAAACATTTCGCTGGGCCGGAACCTATCACGAAAATATGGACAGCAGGACAACGGACCGCCTGGAATTAAATGTCCTTGCCGAGGCACCGCCAAAGGTGCCCGATTCGTTCAGGGACAGCAGGTTCGTATTTCTTGCAAACACAACGCCTGCTCTTCAGCACCAATTGTTAGAACAAATACAAGGGCCGGTGTTCGTCGCTGCTGACACGATGAACTGCTGGATTGAAGGCCACCTCGATGACTTAAAATCGTTGTTGGAAAAAACCGACTGCCTGATAATCAATGAAGACGAAGCAAGGATGTTGGCAAAGGAATACAACCTGATAAGAGCAGGAGAAAAAATTATGGATATGGGGCCGAGTGTCGTTGTTATCAAGAAAGGCGAATCCGGCTCGATAATGTGCAGTGCCGACGGCGAAAAATTTATTCTGCCGGCCTATCCAGCCGCCGAGGTCAAAGACCCGACAGGCGCCGGCGACAGCTTCGCAGGCGGATTTATGGGCCATCTGGCACAAAACGGCAAAACAGATTTTGAGACGTTGAAGGCAGCGGTCGCCTACGGCACAGTGGTTGCCTCATTTACCATTGCCGATTTTTCGCTGAACGGATTAACTGCCATAAGCAGAACTGATATTGACAGCAGATTTGAAACTCTGCAAAAGCTGACAAAATTTTAACTAAAGCTTCTAACAAAAGTCAAAATGCGAGTATTTATAGCAATAGATATCGACGAGCAAATCAGAAAGGCCTTAGGCAGTCTGCAAAATGAGCTGCAGAGCGAAGTCGATATTAAAAAAAGCGATGCCAAATGGGTGAATCCTGATAGGATACATCTGACATTGAAATTCTTAGGCGAGATTAAGGATGAGCAGGTCGTCGATGTCTGCAACATAACCAAAGACGTTGCGAGCCGACATGAGAGCTTCGAGCTGGATGTAGAAACGGTTGGTCATTTCGGCGGCAGAAGTGCCAGAGTTTTATGGGTTGGCACAGGACAGGGATGCGAAAATCTGCTACAATTACAAAGCGACCTTGAGCAGCAGTTGGCCTTGGCCGGCTGGCCTAAGGAAACAAGAAAATTTTCAGGCCATCTGACCCTCTGCAGGGTGAGAAACGCAAGGGCAGGAGTTAAACTGGCACAAATGACCGAAGGATACAAGGATTTCAAACTCGGAACTATCTCGGCTGATTCGGTCTCGGTATATCAGAGCGAGCTAACGCCGAAAGGCCCTGTTTATACCGTGCTGGGAAATTACGGATTGCAATAGCCTCAATTTTGCAGAACTCATTTAACTCTTACGAAACAGGAGAAAAGAAAAATGGCAAAGACAACATCAAAAGCGGCATCCAAAGGCAAAATAGAGCGTTTGAAACCGGAGGCGACCGGCGAAGAAACCGCTCTGCAGCGCGTAATCGCACAGATAGAAAAGCAATACGGCCAGGGCGCGATTATGCAAATGGACGAGCACCTATACGCCAGGATTGAGGGCATACCGACCGGCTCATTGTCACTGGATTTAGCCCTCGGCGGTAGGGGCATCCCGCGCGGCAGGGTTGCCGAATTGTTCGGCCCGGAGTCGTCCGGCAAAACGACCCTGGCGCTTCACGTCATTGCCAACGCCCAGCGGGCAGGCGGCGTGGCTGCGTTCATCGATGCCGAACACGCCCTGGATATAACCTGGGCCAAAAGACTCGGTGTCGATGTCAGCAGTCTGTTAGTCAGCCAGCCCGACACCGGAGAGCAGGCCCTTGACATCACCGAGATGCTGATAAGCTCCAATTCCATCGACGTCATAGTTATTGACTCGGTCGCCGCACTGACACCGAAGGCAGAAATTGAAGGCGACATGGGCGACGTACACATAGGACGGCAGGCAAGGTTAATGAGCCAGGCTATGAGAAAACTCACAGCTATCATTGGTAAGAGCAGAACCGCCCTTATCTTCATAAATCAAATCCGCATGAAAATCGGTGTTATGTTCGGCAACCCGGAAACCACACCCGGCGGAAGGGCGCTGAAATTTTACACCTCCATCCGAATCGACCTGAGACGAATATCAACCATAAAGGACGGCACCGGCGCCATCGGCACCAGGGTCAGGGCCAGGGTCGTAAAGAACAAAATCGCACCGCCCTTCCGCGAAGGCGAGTTCGATATCATGTTCGACAGAGGAATCAGCTATGAAGGCGATTTACTCGACCTGGCCGCCGGCTGTGAGGTCGTCGAAAAAAGCGGTGCCTGGCTAAACTACGGCAGTATGCGACTCGGACAGGGCAGAGAGAACGCCAAAAAATTCCTCACTGAAAACAAGGATTTATGCGAAGAAATAAAAAACAAAATCCTCGTTGCCAAAGGCCTTGTAGAAGCACAAAGCAAAGAGTAAGTAAAAAGTAAAATGTGAATGTTATTATGCTAAGTGCAAAGCAAATAAGAAACGGCTTTATCGATTTTTTCAAAAGCAAAGGCCACGAATTCGTCCCCAGCTCACCCATAGTTCCCATCGGTGACGAGAGCCTGCTTTTTGCCAATGCGGGAATGAATCAGTTCAAGGATATTTTCATCGGTTTGGTGCCCCCCCAATATCCCCGTGTGGCGAACACTCAAAAATGCCTGCGGGTCAGCGGCAAACACAACGACCTTGAAGAAGTTGGCAAAGATACCTATCACCACACCTTTTTTGAAATGTTAGGCAACTGGTCGTTCGATGATTATTTCAAGGCTGAGGCAATCCAATGGGCCTGGGAGCTTCTTACAGACGTTTGGGGTATCGAGCCGGACCGCCTGTGGGTGACGGTTTTTGGAGGCGACCATGCCGACGGGCTGCCTGAAGATGAAGAGGCCGCGAACTTATGGACCAAAGTAACTCCAATACCCGCTGAGAAGGTCCTTGCTTGCGGCAAAAAAGATAACTTCTGGGAAATGGGCGAGACCGGCCCCTGTGGGCCTTGCAGTGAAATACACATCGACCTCGGCCCTGAGATGTGCGATATGAAAAACGTCCCGGGCCATAAATGCCGGGTCAACGCCGGCTGCGCAAGATACATCGAGTTATGGAATCTTGTCTTCATACAGTTCAATCGTCTGTCTGAGGACAAGCTCGTGCCGCTTTCAGCCAGATACGTTGACACCGGTGCAGGTCTCGAAAGAATCGTAGCGGTGCTGCAGAACAAAAAGAGCAACTACGATACCGATTTATTTATGCCCATAATCAATTACACCAGCGACATCACCGGCCACAAATATACATCGAAGCTCGGCAACAAAACCGACAATGCTTTCAGGGTAATAGCCGACCATATTCGTTCACTTGTCTTTGCGATAACCGACGGAGCGATTCCCTCTAACGAAGGCCGGGGATACGTGATTCGCCGAATACTTCGTCGGGCTTCGAGGTTCGGCAGAGAATTAGGAATGCACGAGCCGTTTATTTACAAACTCGTGCCGGTGGTTGTCGATTGTCTGGGCGATGCGTTCGGCGAGATACGGGAAAGGGCGGACTACGTCTCAACGGTAATCGAATCCGAAGAGACCGGCTTCGGCAGAACACTTGACAGAGGCATCGAAATCTTCAACACCGCCGCCAAGCGGGCACAACAATCAATAAAGAAGATTATCAACGGCGAAGATGCCTTCCAGCTCTATGATACATACGGCTTCCCGCTTGATTTGACCGAGCTTATGGCCAAAGAACGCAGGCTGAAAGTCGATACAGCTAAGTTTGACGAATTAATGGAAGCCCAACGTCAGCGGGCAAGGGCGGCGCAAAAAAATGATTCACTTATGGCAGCCCTGACAAACACCGAACTGCCCGTAACCGAAGATGCCCACAAATATGATACCGACAGTTGCGACAGCAAACTAATCGGCTGGCTCGATAATGGAGGTTTCAAAAACCAGGGCCAAATTGAGACTAACACCGAGGTTGGAATTATTCTTGACAGAACCTGCTTCTACGCCGAGGCGGGCGGCCAGGTCGGTGATTGCGGCATTATAAAATCGGACAATGCCCAATTTATAGTTGAAGCCACCGCAAAAATAGCCAACTGTATCATTCATCAAGGCAAAGTTGTCGAAGGTTCGTTCAGCGTCGGTGAAAATGTAAAGGCAATCATCAGCAAAGACAGAGCTGCAACAAAGAAAAACCATACCGCCACCCACCTGCTCCAGTGGGCGCTGCAGGAGGTACTCGGCAAATCAGTGGCCCAGCAGGGCAGTTTCGTTGGCCCGGACTATTTGAGATTCGACTTTACCTATCCCAAAGCACCCATTGTCAAAGAACTAAAAAAGGTTGGAGATTTGGTCAGAGAAAAAATTGCTGCCGACCTGCCGGTAACCTGGACGGTAATGCCAATAGACCAGGCGCAAAAACTTGGCGCAATGGCGCTGTTCGGCGAAAAGTACGGAAACGAAGTACGCGTAGTAGCTATCGGAGGACAGAAGACAGAAGACAGAGGACAGAGGACAGAAAATCTGACATCTGACTTCCGACATCTGACTTCTGCTTTTAGCTGCGAGTTTTGCGGCGGTACGCACGTTTACAGGCTTGGCTCTATCGGCGACTTCAAGATAATTAAAGAAGAGAGCGTCTCAGCCGGCGTCCGCAGGATTACCGCACTGACCGGCCCCGGCCTTAACGCTTATTTCGAAAAAGCAAGCGACATCGTCGATGAGCTTTCGGTGATGCTGAAGGCCCCCTCCGAAGCGCTGGTTGACAGGGTCAACCAGTTGATAAAGGACAATAAGAAGCTCTCCAAGGAACTCAGGACAGCGGCCAAGGCATCCGGCTCTGACGCTATGGCCGAGGCCAAACAGCTTCTCCAAAAATGCGAAAAAATCAATGAATCCTCCATAATCATCGGCCGACTGCAGGCCACACGTATCGAGCAGGCCCGGGAAGCTGTCGATATGCTCAAGAAGAAAGCAAAATCCGCCGCTATCGTTTTGGGCTTCGGCGATGACGATAAGGCGACACTGCTGGCGGGTATGACTGACGACCTCATCAAGAAGGGCCTAAAGGCCGGCGACATCGTCAAGGCAATCGCACCGATAATTGACGGCGGCGGCGGAGGCCGACCTCAAATGGCACAGGCCGGCGGAAAAAACCCAAAAAAAATCAACGACGCCCTCAAAAAAGCCGCAGAACTGATAAACGAAAAACTGACG
>JADFJC010000219.1 GCA_022566315.1 Planctomycetota bacterium | reverse complement strand
CGGGTATGTCCGCCAGTGATTTAGCGTTTAGCGTATAGCGTTTAGCGTTTAGGCTTTTACTATCCGCTATCCGCTGTCCGCTATTTCTGCCCGACTCGGACACTAACATATCACAGCTACTGGTGCCGATTATTTTAACTAATTTACCCGGAGCGATACCGGAACCAACGGCACCTAAATGAGCGTCAAAGGCCCCCACCGCTACGGGGATACCGGCAGGTAATCCGAGTTTTTGTGCCCATTGTTCTGTAAGAGTTCCTGCCTGCGTTTCTATAGTGCAGGTTTTTTTGTAAAGACGGTCGTAGAGCTTTCCGAGTTTAGGGTCGAGTTTGGCAAGGAAGTCTTTAGCAGGCAAGCCCCCCCACCGCTCGCTGAACATAGCTTTATGGCCGGCAGCGCAGCGGCTTCGTTTAACCATATCCGGCTGTGTAGTGCCCGTTAAAACCGCCGGAATATAATCGCAGCATTCGACCCAGCTATAAGCCGCATCGAAAACCGCCGGGTCCGTTCGCAGACAGTGAAGTACTTTGCCAAAAAACCATTCCGACGAATATGTCCCGCCGCACTTGGCAAGGTATTCGGGATGTTCTTTTTGAGCTAATTCGGTTATCTCAGCCGCCTCAGCGTGCCCGGTATGGTCTTTCCACAGCCAGGCACAGGCGTTTGGGTTATCTTTGAATTCATCTAACATACTCAAAGGCGTGCCGTTCTTATCAACGGGAATAGGCGTCGAGCCGGTCGTGTCGATACCGATACCTATAATCTGGTTGGTATTAAAATCCTTATCAGCTTTCTTAGCTTCGGCGATTGCCGCTTTTATAGTAACCTCAATGCCCTCTAAGTAATCAGCAGGATTTTGCCTTGCCAGATTATGGTCAGCCGAATCAAGAATAATACCTGCTTCGCCCGTTTCATATTCATATACTGCCTGCCCTAATTCGTTACCGTTACTCCGTATGGAGTCCCTATGACTGACATCAACTAACAATGCCCTCACAGAATTGGTCCCGAAATCCAGGCCGATTGTATATGCCATAATTTACCCTCTAAATTGATAACGTATCGCTGGCTTCAAGCCAGTTTAGTCGTTGCCGATAGTAAGCGTTTTTGCCTTAACTGTCAAGTATCCAATCTGGTCCCGATTTATCGGGACTCCGAATTTTGCGAAATAATTCGATAGACTATCTGCAATAAATGGCCCGTAACAAACGTCTATAAGGACAGAACGAAGGAAGCTAAATAATATGAAAGAATAGAACAATGAAAGATAATCATTACTTAAAACCAGCCTGGACACATAATGGCTCTGTAAAAACAGACCTTCCCTTAACGGTAATCGGAAAGAAACGGAAAAAACTAATAGAAGCCTTTGACGCAGGCCAGCTCTTTTGTGTTGGAAAAGTTTACCTAAGGACCCAAAATGGCTCAATAAGGATAAGGTAACAGTTTAAATTCACCACCGTTCACCTAAGTTGACATTTTTTATTTAACGCTTTTTAAGTTCTTTTCTGTCTTTTGATTCTAACCATACTCGGTGCTGGATACTCGTTGCTTGATACTCGTAAAAGACAAACATCGAGAATCCAGAATCCGGAATCGAGAATAGTGTCAATTTAACCAGAAACTAAAATACAGATACAGACCAAGCACCAGGCCTAAAACCACGACGGTCAACAGCACCTCTACAAGCCCCCAGCTTTCACGGCATTCCTTTTTTTGTTCAGGTGTGGCCGTGGCATAAGTCAAATCAGCGATTTTTTCATAGTTCGGCGGAGCAGTCAACAGTGACACTCCGACTATGGCCGCAATGCTGATAAGCGTCAGCCAGCCCGTAGCAAAAAGGAAGTTATAATTTCCAATATATACCAGCCATTCGGGCGATTGTATAACGGCGTCTTCTCCCCCGCCTGTAAGTGCCTGGATAGTCAGCTTGGCCATCCCTGCGATAAAACCAATCGCCAGACCTGCCACTGCGCCTTTGCCGTTAATCCGCTTAAAGAAAAGACCAAGCATGAAAACCGCAGTAATTGGCGGAGCCAGATAACCCTGAACACTCTGGAGATATTTATACAACCCACCCTGGGAAATTCGCTGCATCACGGGAATCCAGACAATCCCCATAGCAACTACAGCCACCGTTGCGAATCGCCCGACTGTTACCAAGTGCCGCTCAGAGGCCTTCGGCCTTATCTTTTCATAAATGTCCACGGTAAAAAGTGAAGCGCAGGAATTAAAAAGTGATGACAGAGAGCTCATCAATGCAGCCAGCAGCCCCCCCACCACCAAGCCGCGCAGACCCGCCGGCAATAACGAGCTTACCATAACCGCGAAGACCTGGTCACCATCAGTTACTTCCTGACCATTGACAATTTTTGTAGGGATATCAATCAGTCCTTTTTGATGCAGTGCATAACCAATAAGACCGGGGACGACAAAGAGCATCACAGGCCAAACCTTCAGGAAACTGCCCCAAAGAGCGCCCCGCCGGGCGTTTCGCAGATTCTTAGCCGAAAGTACCCTCTGCACAATATATTGGTCAGTGCACCAGTACCAAATCCCGACAATAGGTGATGCGATTAATATGCCTAACCATGGGAAATCCGGGTCCGTATTTGGTCGCCACAGGGCAAAGTTAGCAGCATTCTCACGGCATATCACCTGCAGCTCACTCCAGCCGCCAAGTTTACTCAGGCCAAAATATGTAATAAAGCCCGAACCGATTAACAAAATAACCGTCTGGACAGTGTCAGTATAAACCACGGCTCGCAGACCGCCGAGGACGGTATAGATTCCGGTAAGGACAACTGTTAATAGTGCCCCGACCCAGAACGCATCAAGAACAATAGTGTCCGTAATCTGTATATTAATCTCAGGCAAAAGTACATTGAACACTACACCGCCTGCATAGACTGTAACTGATACCTTGGTAAAAACATACGCCACAAGCGAGACAATCGACAATATCCATCGGCAGGTCGAATTAAATCGCCTCTCAAGAAACTCCGGCATAGTAAATACTTTCGAACGGTAATAGAATGGAACAAATACCCAGGCCAATAGTACCACTACCCAGGCGTGCAATTCCCAATGCGCCATAGCCATACCAGTGGTGGAGCCTTGTCCCGCCAATCCGACAATATGTTCAGAGCCGATATTTGAGGCAAAGATTGAAGCCCCGACCACAAACCACGGCATATTTCTGCCCGCAAGGAAGTAATCCGTCGATGTCCTTTGTTTCTGCAGAACCACCCACCAGACAATCACTAACATAATGCCGAAATAACCTGCAATCGCAATCCAGTCTAATACCTCGAAACTGCCCATAGCTTAGTCCTTTCAAGCATGTGTTAAAAACGTTTCTTGACGCAATTTTCGAACCAGAAGTCTTCTATTTAAACTCAAGTACAGGAAATTTCAAGATTTTTCCTTTTTCTTTATATACGCAATACGAATTGTCATTCCGAGCGCAGCCGAGGAATCTATTCAATTATCCGCCCGCAGGGCCTCCTTATTTTTGCCTTTTACTTTTCCAGGGTAGGGTGGGGCTTGCCCCACCAATTCTTAATTCATAATTCTAAATTCTCTATCGCCTTGCCCTACGCCAACTCGACGCCCCGCGTCGAGCGTATTTAGCCCCGGTCTCTGGCCGGGGGTGCAGGCTAAAATTTCCTTTTGACTTTTAATTTCCTAAATCTTGCCTTTTTAACCAATTATCAATCCTAAATTCTCATCTCCCAACCCCAATAATCAATAGTCAATAATCAATAATAAATTAATAATGGGGATCCCCTCCTCAACACCAATAGTAAATAGTCAATAGTAGATAATAAATTGATTGGGGTCATCCCGAGCTTGCCGAGGGATCTATTAAAATATTTGTCATTCTGAACGTAGTGAAGAATCTCAATCCCTATACGCTATACGCTGCACGCTATCCGCAATACGAATTGTCATTCCGAGCGAAGCCGAGGAATCTGGCCTGCAAAATTAATAACTTTTTGATTTTTGATTTGTAATTTTGCTATTTACTTTTTGACTTTTAATTTCTATTGTGGTATTTTACTTCCCTAAAGGCGTGATGTACAATTGCGGATTTCTCTTAAAAAATGCTGGCTCTGCCGGCCTCAATCGACGCT
>JADFJC010000099.1 GCA_022566315.1 Planctomycetota bacterium | reverse complement strand
GAACGTAAATCTATATAATACAACGGATTATGAAAATATTGCCAATTGGACACTTGGTGAAAACAAACCCAATTCAAACCCAATCAAAGCCAATTTAAAAAGAGCCAAAATGAATATAAACTTAACTTTAACAAAGGATTACAGAAAAAAAGATGATTTCGCAGTCCGAAAAAACAAACCCAATTCAAAGCCAATTTCCATAAAGCCCAAAATGGACGTAAACTTATATATTATAGAGGATTATGAAAATGAAACCGCCTTCCGGCCCAAAAAAACAAACCCAAACAAACCCAATCTCAAAATGGGAAAAAGGGCAGTTGACGGGCAAAGTTTGCCCGGGCGCAAAGTGATTAGAACACGCTTAGGAACCTTTAGCCTTCCGTCTGTTAGGGTAGAAAAGTGTAGGTATACAAGTTTTGCATTCCTTTTCTTTTGTGGTTGTTTTTTTAGTAGGTGCCCGAGATACAGCAGTTCGCCCCGAATAGAATCCGCTACAGGGGATTTCCAGATTCCTGCCGCCTTTTATCTTCACATAAACCACATCCGTGAAAATTCTCGTTCGGCTTGTGGCGGCCGGCGGGGTTATCCTCAGCTCAAGCTCGTAGCCATCGATAAATTTTTTGTAGCCCACAAGCTTTACGGTACGTTTTTTGGAGTACACCGATTCAATCTCAAAATCATCCTTGTAGTTGTTTTGTATCCGAACTTTCCTTACTACCGACCTTTTCGCCTGGGCGTCGCGAACGATAATTGGGCGCGGGGAAACCCTGAATCTCGGCAACGTATTAAGGCTGATACTAACCGTCTTGCATTCCGGATGAGTCAGGCCAATCTCGATACGCCCATTCAAAGTTTCTTCCAGTTTGGCCATATCAACCTTTGGCTGAAGAACAAACCTCGTCGCTTTTACTGAAGGATCATAGTCGGCAGTTATACAATTGGCGGTCGATTTGAAAGAGCTTATTGAAAAAGGCCGGTTGTCAATGCTGGTAAGTATGATCTGTGGACAGCCGGCGTTTTGGTGTTTCAGCGACAGTCTCAATGTCTTCGGCTCATAATTGACCTTTGAAACAACTCTTGCCTTTATGGCCAGTGCAACCTTTGGGTTTTGTCTGTCGTTGCTGTGTACAAACAATTGTTTCGTTGTGCCGCCATATTCTGCTTCAGCATAATACCTTACTTTCAATGTTCCGCTTTCACCCGGTGCATATTCTGTTTTGGCTAATAAAAATGGTGTACAACCACAGGTTTTACTAACCTGGCCTATTTTTAGAACACCGTCTCCGCTGTTCGTAAATCTGAACTCACAGAGGTGGTTTGTTCCCGGGCCGACGTCGCCGAAATTGTGCGTTACTTTTTCAAATGTAATTCTTGGGACCGCTTTGGCGACGCGTGGGGCCATTGTCGCCCAGGTCTGCTGCTTGAACCAGTCAGGGCTGAGCTCTCGCGGTGCCATAGCCTCTTCTTCACAGCCGACCTGCAAGAGTAAAACACAACCCACAACAAGAACAGTTAAAGTCAACTTATTCGGCTTCATATTCTTATTTCCAAATCACATTGTGATGAGACTTTGAGCCAATTGGCGAGAAACTTCAACTTAACAAAAAGGACACCTTTAACAACACGATTGTTCAGATGACATCCTCCGGGTCCCATCGGGACTTTATTATCAATATTATACCCAAATCGGCCGCCAAAGTCAAACCTTTTTGCGGACTTTTTCAATACTTAAATCGGCTGTTTTTGGGGCTTGCGGCCTATAATAATTGAGCCGACGTCCGTTAATATGTCCTTATCCGTTAATATGTCCTTAGACAAGGCCCCCACAGAATTCACGGAAGACGAACGTAATGAGGCTGCCGATGGAACTTTTGAAATCGCTCCTTACCGAACTTAACATTTCTGGTTGAAAGAAAATGCAAAAATTAGAGGAAATTGGGTTTTTTCAGGTTTTTTTTTGTTCATTTGTGTGGTGAAGTTGGTTTTTGGGCTAAAAACGGGGGGTGGTGTGTTAATTTGCGGAGATTGGGTGATATAGATAAGAAAAATGCGTCAAAAAACGCGCGAAAATGAGTAAAAATTGGCAAGAATTTCAATAAATTCGTAAAAATGCGCGCTTTTTGGGCAAAATTCATAAAAATTCACACTTTTTTCAAATTAACATTTTGTTAGTTTGGGAAAGATAGGGAATTTTAGTTCGCGTTAAAAGATTATCGGACGTTGCGGTGGGTGGGGTGAGGGCGAGGAATAGTTTTGAGTGTTTGGTTTTGATTGTTTGGTTTTGAGTGGTGTGTGGGTGGGGTGGGGGTGGTTATATTAGTGGGATGGGGTCGCAGAGAGCTTGGAGGGGATTTTAACTCGTGCCAAAAGATTATCAGACGAATGCGTCCCGCCGCTTTTAAAAAATATTTTTTAGTTGAATTACCACTTGAGGTGTGTTATGTTATTAAATGAATTGAATATTAAAGATTAGGTATTTGATGTTGGGTGTGTTGCCCAATACTGTCAAAATACCCGTGAACAGTTACAAACAATTTACATTTCAATTAACGGCTAATATTGGGTTTTTGGTAAGGTAAGGGGGTAGTGTTAAGCCGTACAAACTCATCTTGGGCAGATGATGTAATGAGTGCGGAAATTATTATCGGTCGTTTTGTTGGAAGTTGTCCGTTGAAGACAACGGATGTTTTGGTGTGTGGCCAAAGCACAGTTATTTATTTTAACCTTTTTTTGAAGGAGGTCTATTATGTGTAGGAAATTAATTTATTTAACATCTTTTATTTTTGTGTTGGGTCTGGTCAACACGAGTGTTGTTAGCGGCATTGATCTTGACACTGACCCGGCTCTCGTCGGCTGGTGGAAGTTTGATGAGGGCGTCGGCGATACTACCGCCGATTCTTCCGGTAATGAGAACACTGGTACCCTTCATGGCCCCGTGGAGTGGACGGACGAGGGGTACATCGGCGGAGCGCTGCTCTTCACCGGCCCATTTAATTACGTGCTTGTTGAGGACAGCCCGGAGTTGAACCCGACCGATGCCATTACCATTGCTGCCTGGATAAACCCGAGCTGGACAGGGAACAACAGGATAATACAAAAAAGTACAGAAGGTTCGGATAACCAGTATCGCCTTATAAAAGAAGGAGGTAACAATATCAGAGTTCACTTCCCGCCCATCCCGCGGTTTGAAGTCACGGGCAACATACCACCAGCAAGTGAGTGGACCCACCTTGCAGCTACTTACGACGGCTCATCACTTAAGGTCTACTACAACGGAGTCGTGGTTGCCGAAACGGCCGCCAGCGGAAAAATGGATATCTCTGACGGTCCTCTTTTTATTGGGAACAAACATTCAACAGCACCGGCCGGTGATGAGTTCAACGGTATTATAGACGATGTGCGCATATACAACCGGGCGCTATCGCAGGGCGAGATAATAAAGCTGGGAGCTACTCCAAAGGCCACCAAGCCCAGCCCGGCTGATCGTGCCCTCCGTCTGGAAACATGGGCGACCCTTGGCTGGACGCCGGGATATGCTGCAATCTCACACGATTTGTATTTTGGTGACAATTACGTTGATGTAGATGCCGGCACCCCAGACACCTTCCTAGGCAACCAGGCCGTGGAGTTTTCTCTTGTCGGCTTTCCCGGATCTCCTTATCCGGATGGCCTTATTCTGGGCACGACTTACTACTGGCGAGTTGATGAGGTCAATGACCTGAATCCGGACAGTCCCTGGAAAGGTGATGTCTGGAGATTTACGGTTCCCCCCATGACTGCCTGGAAGCCCAGTCCGCGTGATGGTGCCAAATTTGTGGACCCGAATACAGACCTTAGCTGGAGCCCGGGTCTCGGTGCAAAATTACACACCGTGTATTTCGGCGACAATTTTGATGATGTGAACACCGCCACCGGAGGCTCCCCCCAGGGACCGGAAACCTATGAGCTTGGACCACTTGAATTAGACAAGGTTTACTACTGGCGAGTCGATGAGTTTGATGGCGCCAACACGTATAAAGGCGATGTATGGAGCTTCACAACTATGGGCCTTGAAATCACCGGAGGTATAAAAGGAGAATACTACAATAACCTGAATATCGTCGGTACGCCCATTCTGACCCGAATAGATCCTCAGATTAACTTTGACTGGGGCGGCGACTCACCGGGTCCGGGGGTCAAGGCTCCTTTATTCTCGGTTAGATGGACCGGCGAGTTAGATGTGCCATTCGCCGAGATCTACACATTCTACGCGAATGTAGAAGCCGGAATACGCCTTTGGGTTAATGACCAGGTGCTTGTCGATAATTGGATGATGCATCACATGGCTATCGAGTACCAGGGCAAGATTTACCTTGAGGCTGGAACGTGTCCGATAGTTATGGAATTAGCTAATTTGCACAATGGATACGGAGGCAACGTAATGTCAGCACAGCTGTCCTGGTCCAATCCCGACATGGCAAAGGAGATCATTCCGCAATACACCCTGTCGGTACCCCTAAAGGCCAGCCGCCCGAATCCGCCTAATGGTGCCGTGGATGTGAGGCAGCTACCCATTCTCGTGTGGTCGTCGGGAGATCAGGCCGCTTCACATCAGGTCTATTTCGGCACTGACGAAGAGGTCGTGCGCAATGCCGATACAGGTTCGCCCGAGTACAAAGTCAGCAACGACCTTGGTTCTGAGAGTTATGACCCCGGAAAACTTGAGTGGGATACCACCTATTACTGGCGTGTTGATGAGGTAAATAACGTCAATCCCGACAGTCCGTGGATGGGCTACGTCTGGAGCTTTAAGACCGCCGACTTCCTTGTCGTGGACGATTTTGAGCCATACAATGACCTTGAACTCGATGACCCCGACAGCAACAGGATATTTAATACGTGGATGGACGGATGGGACCAGCCGTCAAACGGGTCTATTGTTGGTTATGGTGTTCCTCCTTTTTGCGAGCGAACTATCGTTCACAGTGGTAGGCAGGCGATGCCGTTGTTCTACGACAACTCTGGCCCGGCAAATTATTCAGAGGCGACCTTGCCGTTGAGTTACCCGCGTGACTGGACAGAGAAGGGTGTCACCACGCTGACACTTTGGTTCTATGGTGATCCGGCCAATGCTGCTGAGCCGATGTATGTGGCTGTGGCCAATAGCACCGGCCCGACTGCGGTCGTCTCTCATGATAATCCTGATGCAGCACAGATAGCCATCTGGACGGAATGGAATATCGACCTGCAGGCATTTGCAGACCAGGGTGTTGACCTTACCGATGTTGATACGATTGCTATTGGTTTCGGTGATAAGAACAACCCGCAGGCTGGCGGTTCAGGTGCGATGTACTTTGACGATATTGGTCTGTATCCTCCGCCACCAGAACCGGAAGCACCATAAGATGCAAGTAGCAATTAAAATTGAGCGGTTGATATAGCAGATTCGCATCAATTCGGGGCTTATGCTGAGTGATTCGGTATAAGCCCCTTTTTAAGTTGAAAACACCGGGTGTTTTGGTGTGTGGCCAAAGCACAGTTATCTTAATCTTTTTTGAAGGAGGATATTATGTGTAGAAAATTGATTTGTTTAGTTTCTTTTGTTTTAGTGCTGGGCGTGGTTGCTGTGGCCAGCGGGAAAGAAGGCTTGCTCGGCGAGTATTATCACGGCAGTGCCGGGGACCCCTGGCAGACTTTGGTAATGGAGCGCGTAGATCCGACGGTTGACTTTAACTGGGGTAGTGGCTCGCCGGATCCGTCGGTGAACTCAAATAATTTCACCGTACGGTGGACAGGCATGATTGAAGTGCCAGGCTCCGCGACCTACACTTTCCACACCCAGTCAGACGACGGGATTCGGTTGTGGGTGAATAACGTACAGATTATTAACAACTGGACCGATCATTCAAATACTCATGACAGCGGCGACATTGCCCTGACAGGCGGGCTGCAATACGAGATTATGCTGGAGTACTATGATGCCGGCGGCGACGCCGTGTGTGAGCTTTCCTGGTCAACTCCAACACTGACGCGGGAAGCCATTCCAAGCCAGTACTTGTCAGTGGAGAGGTCATACGCGCGTCGCCCCGACCCGGCTGATGGTACCATACTCAGGGAGACATGGGTGAGCCTTGAGTGGACGGCGGGAGATTATGCAGTCTCGCACGATGTATATTTCGGCGACAATTTTGACGATGTTAATGATGGCACTGGCGAGACGTTCTACGTCAACCAGGGCGATACGTATTTTGTTGTCGGCTTTCCTGGATTTCCTTACCCGGACGGTCTTGTTCCAGGCACGACTTATTACTGGCGAATCGATGAGGTCGATCCCAGTAATACATATAAAGGCAATGTCTGGAGCTTTGCGATTGCCCCCAAGACTGCCTTTGACCCCGACCCGGCTGATGGTGCCGAGTTTGTAGACCCGAATGCGGAGCTTAGCTGGGAGCCTGGTTTTGGTGCGATGTTGCACTATGTGTACTTTGGCGACAATTTTAACGATGTGAACGACGCCACTGGCGGTCCCCCTTCGGGAGTTGCAACCCATACTCCCGGCCCCCTTGAATTAGAGAGGGTTTATTATTGGCGGGTCGATGAATTCGATCGCTTGGCCACACATAAAGGCGATGTCTGGAGCTTTACGACTCCGGGCGCCATCGGGAGCCCGAATCCGCCTAATGACGCCACAGATGCGAGGATAACACCTACTCTTAGCTGGAACCCGGGAGATAGTGCCGCCTCGCACCAGGTGTACTTCGGCAGTGACGAAGAGGTGGTGCGCAACGCTGATACAACTTCACCCGAGTACAAAGGCACTAAAGCACTTGGTGCTGAAAAGTATGACCCCGGAAAGCTTGAGTGGGATACCACCTACTACTGGCGGGTTGATGAGGTCAATAACCTCAACCCCGACAGTCCGTGGGTAGGAAATGTCTGGAGCTTTACGACAGCAGACTTCCTTACCGTGGACGATTTTGAGGACTACAACGACTATCCGCCCGACGAGATATGGTCCACGTGGGTGGACGGATACGGCATCCCGGCAAACGGCGCCACAGTAGGTTATCCTGATCCAGATTGGTATCAGGACGAGCATTACGTTGAGATTGTGATTGTTCACGGTGGCAGGCAGTCGATGCCTTATTTCTACGACAACGCTCTCGGGAACTCTGAGGCAACCATGACGTTGGTCTCGGTGCGTGACTGGACTGAGAACGGCGTTAGCATATTAACGATTTGGTTCAGCGGTGATGCGTCTAATGCTGCTGTGCCGATGTATGTTGTTCTCAACGGCAGCGCGGTGGTCTATCATGATAATCCTAATGCAGCACAGATAGATACCTGGACGGAATGGAATATCGACCTGCAGGCGTTTGCCGACCAAGGCGTAAACCTAACCAATGTCAATTCTATTGGTATTGGCTTCGGTGACAGGAGCAGTCCACAGGCTGGCGGCTCAGGTGTGGTCTATTTTGACGATATTCGACTGTATCGGTCGGCACCACCAGAGCCAGAACCACAACCGTAAGCCTGGATTCAGGTGGCCCCCATTGCTTCTTGCGAAGCAAGATATGGGGGTGTGGTTGATATAGTAGATTTGCACCAGTTCGGGGCCTATACCGAGTAAATTCGGTATAGGCCCCTTTTAAAATGATAAATGATGATTGATAATTTCATAGGATTGCTTCGTCCCTTCCCCTTCGGCTTCGCTCCCCCCTTCGCTAAAGCTACGGAGGGCAGGCAGGGCAGGCTTTTGTTTGCTCAGGGCCCGCCATAGGCGGCTCTCCGCTATCGCTTCGACTTCCGTTTTGTTCCAGTTTCAGATTTTGTTTGATGGCGTTGAAAAAAGTATGAATAGCACGAAAGATTTCCCTTGACGAGAGAGTTGCTCATCTGGTATAAATAAGATGAAATTTATCCATATCAATTAACGGCTGATGTTGGACCTTTGAAAGGAAGGAGGTAGTGGCAAGTCAAAAATCAGAGGTCAGAAGTCAGAATTGAAAGTTATCGTATATCCTAAATTCTACATTCTGTCCCACCATAGGCGGGTAAACTTCTGTTTTGGTGTGTGGCCAAAGCATACTGTGAATGGGTTAAATGGTTATTGGTTAAATGGTTATAGAATTCACCGATTACCAATTACCACTGTTTGAGAAAGGAGGACTATTATGTCTAAGAAGTTGATTTATTTTGTTTGTTTTGTTTTTGCTTTTGGCTTGTGCGGGCCAATCGCCAGCGGTCAAGAAAATCAAATCATAAACGGCGAGTTTGACGATGGTCTCAATTCATGGGGGTCATACGGGTCGGCAGGTTTCACTCTGGAAGTCGTGTCCGATGCCGGTCTATCAGGGAGTAACGCTGCCCTGATAAATGTTACCGACGCTTCTGCAACAGCCAGTATAGGGCTTCCCCAGGGGGGATTTGACCTTGTGCAGGGCGAAACGTATCCTTTCGGCTTCACAGCCAAGGCTGATCAGGACCGGGAAATGGTGGTCCTGTTCCAACTCTACAAACCTGAAGGTCCTTCGTGGATCGATATTATCCTGACGCGGGTATCGCTAACCACCGAAGCGCAGTCGTTCGTTTTAGAATACACACATGTAGACGACTCGACCAGTGCCCATCCAGCTTGGGAAGTAAATATGTATCTGATGCTAAAGGGCCAGTGGTGGGCCATGACCGGTTCTGATATGAACTCAAAAGTCTGGATTGACCGGGTGTTTTTTGGTGCTGAGCCCCCAGTCCAGCAGCGTAACCGTGCCATGAACCCGAACCCGGCTGATGAGGCAACAGATGTGCCGCGGGATGTGGTCATTAGCTGGACGCCTGGAGAATCTGCAGCGACAACAAACGGGCACAAAGTCTATTTTGGCCAGAGCTTCAACGACGTCAACGATGCCACCGGCGGAATCACCCAGGATGCCAACAGCTATGCTCCTGCCCAACGCCTTGATTTCAGCAAGACTTACTACTGGCGTATAGATGAAGTCAATGCTCCACCCACCAGCCAAATAGAGTTCAAAGGCGATGTCTGGAGCTTTACGACCGAGCCAATTGCTTATGCCATCGAGAACATAACCGCCACAGCTTCCAGTACACACCTGGCAGATACGGGCACTGAAAATACCATCAACGGCTCGGGACTGGATGTTAACGACCTGCACTCAATAGAACCGGCGGATATGTGGCTTAGCGGCGATGAACCGAACGGGGCCTGGATAGAATATGAGTTCGACAAGGTTTACAAACTGCACCAGATGTGGGTATGGAACCATAATGGAACGATGGAGTCTATTCTCGGTTTTGGGCTCAAGGATGTTACGATCGAGTATTCGACCAACGGCACCATATATACGACATTAGGTACTACTTATGAGTTTGCCCGGGCGCCTGGCGCGGACGGTTATAAACACAATACCACAGTTGATTTTAGCGGCGTAACAGCAAAGTACGTCAGGCTTACGGCTAACAGCAACTGGGGAGGCATCCTGGACCAATATGGTCTCAGTGAGGTGCGATTCTTGTACATACCTGTGCGTGCAAGAGAGCCACAGCCGGATTCTGGCACAACAGATGTCGCTGTGGATGTAACTCTCGGCTTCAGAGCAGGAAGAGAGGCAGACACGCACGATGTGTACTTGAGCACCGACGAGCAGGCTGTGATTGACGGTAATGCCCCTGTTACTACCGTGACCGAGACCAGCTATGGTCCCTTGTCCCTTGATTTAGGCACGACTTACTACTGGAAGATTAATGAGGTCAATGAGGCCGAGACCACCACAACGTGGCAAGGCGATATCTGGAACTTTACGACACACGAGTTCTTTGTTGTGGACGGTTTCGAGGACTACAATGACTATCCGCCCGATGAGATATGGAGTACGTGGATAGACGGATACGGCGTCCCGGCAAACGGCGCCACAGTAGGTTATCCTGCTCCGGATTGGAATCAGGGAGAGCATTATGTTGAGACTACGATTGTTCACGGCGGCTCTCAGGCGATGCCGTTCTTTTACAGCAACACCGGCGGCGCAGCATATTCAGAGGGCGAACGCACTTTTGCTGTTCCGCAGGATTGGACTAAAGCCGGCGTTCAGACATTGGTGCTGTACTTCCACGGCACTATAGGCAACACCGGGCAGTTGTATGTCAAGGTCAACGGCTCCAAGGTGGTCTATGACGGTGATGCGGGTGACATAGCGAAACCACGGTGGAAGCAGTGGAATATCGACCTTGCATCGTTAGGCGTGGACCTGCAGAGTGTTACGACGCTGGCTATTGGGATTGACGGCAGTGGTGCCGGTGGTACATTGTACTTTGACGACGTTAGGCTGTATCGGTTGGCTCCTGAGCCTGCTGAGGAAATATGGCTTGAAGCAGAAGCTGCCGACACCATTACATCGCCCATGAAGACTTATGATGACCCTCTGGCATCGGGTGGAAAGTACATCGGCACAGACGATGGCATCGGCAATGAAGATGACGCTGCGCCTGCTGACGGTGTCGCAACTTATAATTTCACGGTTGCCGGCGGAATCTATAAGATCCTGGGCCGCGTCAAACCCGATCAAGGCAACTCGTTCTGGTTCCGGATAGTGGGTGCTACTAATCAAACCCATGAAGACCCTGACCAGCCCGGTACCGGTTGGGTGAGGTGGAATGACATAGAGGCAGGCGCTGACTGGCACTGGGACGAGGTTCACAGTAGCGACCACAACGACGCGATTGTGAATTGGACGCTGCCGGCCGGTCAGCACACACTGGAAATCGCTCGTCGTGAAGATGGTGGACTCCTTGACGCTATCTTGATTACGGATGACGTTGACTAAACGACGTTGCCGGACTCACGGCGACAAACAACAGGGCAACGGATTCGCGTTACTTGTACCTGCCTGCACCTGTCGGTAACGCAGGCACAGGTGGGTTACACATGTGCAGACAATTCGGGGCCTATACCAAACAATTCGGTATAGGCCCTTTTTTGTTGATAATTGATAAGTGATAATTTTTGAGAATTTCTATGTAGGATGTCTATGTAGGGTACGATTCTCATGCTTCGTAGCGAAGCTAATTTCGCAGAGTAGCACTTCGCACCACTTTTTCTGTTTTAGAGTAATGATTCTGAGAATATTTGGTTTTGGACGGCCGGTTCTACCTTTCCTGTAGCTCTATACTATCAAAAATTTTATTTTTTGCACGGATTTACTTGGGAAATCCTGGTTAATCTATTATTGCATTTTGTATTCGGCGATGGATATTGCATACAAAGCAATACGCAATACGAAATCAGAAGTTGTTATTGAGGTATTCCGGCCTGCCGTCGTCACTATCGTAGCCCGTCGATTCTTTGGTCTCGGCGTCAATTCTGATTCGCCTGATGCTCTCAGCCTTTTTTGTGCTGCTGTCAACAGTAACCAGAATTGCACTGATTTTAACGTCGCCGGTCGCTATTTCAAACGGAAACGGCATCTGTGTTCTAAACGACTTTAAGACGTTCTCAACGCTTCGGCCAAGCACCGAATCATGTGCTCCGGTCATACCGATGTCGGTGATATATGCGATGCCTTTGGGCAGGATTCTTTCATCGGCTGTCACCACGTGGGTGTGAGTGCCGAAGCACAAGCTGGCCCTGCCGTCGAGATGATAGCCCATCGCGATTTTTTCACTGGTGGCCTCGGCGTGGAAATCAACGATTATAATTTCGGCCTTGGACTCAATTTGCGGCAGGATCCTGTCAATAGCATTATAAGGGCAGTCGGCACCTTTCATAAAAAGACGCCCTATCAGAGCGACGACGGCTACGGTCGGCCCTTTAGCGGTTTCATAAAATGCAACCCCCCTGCCGGCTGCGCGTTCGGAAAGATTTGCAGGCCGAACAATATTCTCACTTGTTTCCAATGTTTTGATTATGTCTCGTTTGCGGTAAGTATGGTCGCCCAAAGTAATCAGATTTACGCCGTACCGCAGCAGCTTGTCGTAAATTTGTGGAGTCAGGCCGGAGCCGCCGGCGGCGTTTTCAGCGTTGGCTATTACACAGTCAATGTCCAGCTCTCTAACCAACGGCTTTAGCTTATCGGCAATAATTCGCCTGCCGGGCCGACCTACTATGTCACCAATACAAAGAATGTTCACTTTCATAATGTGTTATTCGTATAGATACTTCCTGCTGTCGGCTTTATAAATCCTACCCAGCAACGCTGGGTTCTGACCCATACCCGCCGATGACGGGTCGAATATCGGAGTGCTCCGTGCTTTTCTTAGTTTTGTGTTTCTGATTTCGTGCTTATCGACTTATATATGTCTTTGACCAATTCGATTCCCACCTTCCAGATATTTAGGTCTCTGTATGTCTTTATTTTTTTGTCTATTCTTTTGCTCTCCTTTCACAACATACCACATACGATATACGATGTACGATTTCTATTTTGCGTATTCGACGCAGCGGACCTCACGCAGCAGAGTTACCTGGATTTCGCCGGGATAGGTCATCTCACCTTCAACCTTGTTGGCAATGTCGCGCGCAATTTTCATAGCAGCCTCGTCGTCCACCTGATCGGCGCTGACAATGACGCGGATTTCCCTGCCGGCCTGGATTGCGTATGCGTTTTCAACCCCCTTAAAGCTGCCGGCGATCTCCTCGAGTTTTTCCAGTCGTTTAATATATCTTTCAAGCGTTTCTCTTCTGGCACCCGGTCGGGAAGCACTAATTGCATCGGCGGCGGCAACCAGCGGTGTATAAGGATTATCCGCCGTGATGTCGCCGTGATGTCCCGCCACGGCATTTAGCACAACTGGTGATTCGTTGAAACGCTTGAGATAATTTGCCCCTATCGTGGGATGGTTTCCCTCAACGTCGTGATCAATGGCCTTGCCGATATCGTGCAATAATCCCGCCCGTCTTGCTATCGAGCCGTCCAGCCCAAGCTCATCTGCCATAACCTGCGAAAGAAACGCAACCTCAACGCTGTGGCGAAGCACGTTCTGCCCATAACTTGTTCTGTAGCTTAAAGCACCGATTAAACTAAGTACCTTGTTGCCCAAACCTCTGACGTTGGTCTCGACGGCGGCGTCTCTGCCGATCTGCAGGAGTTTGTGGTTGACATCCTTCTTGGTCTGCGCAACGAGCTCCTCAATCCGAGACGGGTGTATTCGCCCATCCTGAATCAACCTTTCCATCGAAAGACGAGCGACCTCTCTCCTCACGGGACTGAAACCGCTGACTACAATCATTCCGGGGGTGTCATCGACAATGACATCTACGCCGGTAGCTTTTTCAAAAGCACGGATATTACGCCCCTCTCTGCCAATAATTCTGCCTTTCATATCGTCATTCGGAATCTCGACGGTCGAGACAGTTGCTTCGCAGGTCTGCTCTGCGGCGTAACGCTGAATGGCGGCGCTGATTATCTCCCGGCTTTTTTCGCTGACAGTTTCGGTGCATTCCTCGACCTTGCGTTGAATCAAAGCTGACATCTCATGCTCGCATTCATCTTCGAGGCGTTTCAAGAGCAGATCCTTGGCTTCTTCAATGCCCATTGCGGTGATTTTAAGCAGTTGATTCTTCTGCTGTGCCAACAGAATAGAAAGCTGTTTTTCTTTTAGATTAATATTGCGCAGTCTTCTATCGCTCTCTTGCTGCTGCTGTTTCAACGATTTTTCGCGCTGCCGGAGCAATTCTGCCTGGCGGTCAAGCGAATTCTCGCGTTTGGTCAATCTCATTTCGGTTCCGTGCAGCTCAGCACGGGTTTTATTCGCCTCAGATGTAAATTGCTCTTTTTTCTTGATAGTCTCGGCAGCAGCATCAATCTGAGCGGACTTAATTATGTTCTCGGCTTCCTTTTTGGCCCCATTGATCTGCCGCTGTACGTCCTGTTCGAAGGTTTTGGACTTTGCTCTGGAAATTATATGATAAATGACGACAGTCAGGCAAATTCCCAGAACAAATGCAATAACGGTGATCACCGCGGCCGGCAGCGTCGCGAGTCCTATGATTATGGTATTCATAATTCCTACCTTTCCCTTGCAGTTCTCATAGAGTTACAAAATATTGCTCAAAAGGGTAGAATGCAGGTTATCCGGCAGGAAAGCCTCAAAGAGATGGCTGTGAATTACGAAATCCTTTTTACCAGAGCGTAGAATCAGCTACTTAGTACCAAAATCTCCTCTAATTGCGGCACTTTTGGTATTATTGGTCTTTTTTTCTCGTAATTTGCTGATTTTATACTCAATACCAACACTCCCTCATCGGTAAGCGAACGCTTTTTCAAGCAGATTTCGTTTCACGCTAAAATCACTTTTCAGCGCCTCATCAAGGTTGCGGAACCAGGTTTTTTCTCTGCCTATAACAGGCGCTAAAAGCTTCTTTGTAACTTAACTACCGTTAGAGAAAAGGCTTACGAGCCTTCCCCCTTTTATACGTCCCTTTGCAAAGTAACAATAAACCATCAAGGAAGATACGGGACAACCCACAATCTCGTTCGTCATCAGTTGTTCAATATGTATTATCTTACATTTTTAGAGATTGGTCAAGAAAAAAACTCGCAAATTAGCTAATTTTAACCACAGATTTCACAGATACCATATCCCCGCCTGCGCGGGGACAAGCTGCGCTGGCACAAGTTACGCAGATTTTTTAGTATTATTTCGTGCTTTTTTGCGGAAATTCGTAAGAAAACAGCACTTTTTGGCCAAAACTGAA
>JADFJC010000098.1 GCA_022566315.1 Planctomycetota bacterium | reverse complement strand
AATCAACCGTGGTATTGTGTTCATAACCGTCCGCGCCAGGCGCCCGGGCAAACTCGTGAGTAGTATCTAATGTCGTATAGTCGGTGCCATTGACCGAATACTCAATGGAAACATCTTTGTACCCGAGACCGAGTATCGACTCCATCGCTTGATTAGAGTTCCATACCCACATCTGGTGCAGTTTGTGAACCTTGTCGAGCTCATATTCGATCCAGGCGTTCGGTTCATCGCTGCTAAGCCACATATCCGTTGCTTCCGTCGAGTGCAGGTCGTTAGCATCCAGTCCTGAGCCGTTGATGGTATTTTCAGGGCCCATACCTTCCTGGCCCGTGCTGGAAGCTGTGGCAATTATATTATCGCCGGCAATGGGATAAGTGAATGGCTCGACCGTAAACTGCCAGACCTCGCCTTCAAAAATTGTGGAGTCGGGCGGCGCGTTGACTTCATCGACTCGCCAGTAATAGGTCTTGCCGAAATCAAGCAGTTGAGGTGGAGCATAGCTGTTGGCATCCTGGGTGATACCGCCAATGCCGTCGTTGACATCGTTGAAGTTCTCACTGAAGTAGAGTTTGTGCCCATTGACTGCCGGTGCATATTCTCCCGGTTTCCAGCTAAGGACCGCATCTCGTGTCACATCTGTTGATTCATTTTCCGGACCTGGTTCAGAGGCCGAAAGTGAAATGGGTCCAATACCTGCCATAACCTCTCGTATCTCTTCCTGCGTCAATACAACGTCATAGATGCGGAGATCATCAATCGCGCCGGTGTACCACCTGCCGTTCCGATTGTAGCGCTGTCCCATGATGACGTCGTTGCCTGAGAGCGGATGGACCACGTCCGTGTCGTTCTCCGGCTGCGTGTCATCTTCGCCGTCCAGGTAGATTGTCACGTCCACATATTGAGCGTTGGCCGGTATTGTCACCGCGGCATGGTGCCACTTATTGTCGGTCACAGTAGTGTCGGCCTGGACATTGCCGCCGCCGGATTCATAGCGCAGCCTGCCACTGTTGACACGGAATTCGGCCCTGTTACCATCGCCGCTGCTGCCCCAGCCAATGATCTCACCATTGCCAGTGGCCTTGATCCAGGCGGTTATGGTGAAAGCTTGCGTGCCAAGAATGCCCTTGTAGCCGTCTATAGTCACGTAATCATCGCCGTCAAACTCCAGGGCATCGCCGTAAACCCCGGGTACCCACCGCGGGTTGCCGTGGAGCGTACCATTACGGTCATTACCGGAGGAGTCAAGCGCGTCACCATCAAGCTTCCACCAGGCGACAGGTGTCGGGGGGACTGCATGGGCCAAGTTCGGCAGAACCAGACCAATCACGAAAACAACGGAAACTAAACATGTCCATTTTCTAAGCATGGCACTCTCCTTCCTGATTACCTGCCTCTTCTCCTCTACTCGCCGACTTTCAGTCTTTTGCCAGCCAAGAGACGGCAGAAATATAAAACCGTTCGCCAAAACAAGCCACTGTTTGTCAACAATGCGACCGTCTGAAATTGCGTATCCTGCCTCTTACAAGACTGTACCACATCTGCACCACGGATGTCAAGATGAAATTGCCCAAACTCTCAAATTTGGTCAATTATTCCGGCTGTTTTTTCACAGAGTTCAGGAAAGTCTGGAGAAGCGCGGCTCCACCATATTCTTGTCATTGTATGAACACAAATTACTCTTCCATCACCCTTGCTGGTCTGATACATTTGATGCAGTAAGCTGAACAACAAACGCAATTAAGAAAAACGATGTTAGTTAATAACTTGGTGTATAACCCAATTTCCCCCACACGCCCTTCTGGACTTTGACCAGGTCCGGATTGCTCGGCTGGGAAGGGTCAGCATTCTCCCCATTGCCGAACTTTACCGTCAGCGGGTCTTTCCACTTCCAGTATTCACTGTGCCCATCCGCCAATGAGAAGTTTGTTCCGCTGCCGTGTCGCAAGGGAGGAAGGTCCCGCCATCTCGCCTCCTTGTAATAAATTGAAAAAGCGAAGTTGCTTATTCGGCCTTCGTCAACAAAAACTACCCTCTCGCCGGGCCTGAGAATCTCTGTCTTGTTCTTAATGACTTTCCCTTTCCATGACCCTCCCGGATTAGTATTCATAGAGCTGACTATAGAGTACGTTCGCATCTCCCCTCGTATGCCGGTTGGGCACTTGTAAAGCTTCAAGTTACTGCAGTATGGGTACAGCATTCCCTTCTGTATAGCCGCTATCTGATCCACTATGGAATCTGACACGTCCATCGCGGCTACCCAACCATAATCCGAATGACCTATGTTGGCGGCACAGATTTTGCCATCGTTGTCATCTGCGTACATTATCCACGCAAGGGTCAACTGTTTGAGATTGTTAAGACAAACTATCCGTTTACCCTGCTCTCTCGCCCGCTGCAGGGCTGGCATCAATATCGCCATCAATAGCGCAATGATAGCAATCACGACCAGGAGTTCTATTAACGTAAACCCCGTTGGAAGTAATCGCGACTTATCGGGATGCCCGCCTTCGGTGCGGACTTCTAACGAGGTAAATCCTCTTCGTCCGCTCATAGCAATACGGTCCCTTTTTATCGTCAGGTGTCCTGCGGAGTTAAATTCTATCACATACTCTTCCCGGGTATTTTGGCAATCTCTCCCGCATCTTCTCTGATGACCTCGATGAAGTTGATTACCGGGGCCTGATTCATCTGTGGATTAGCCGATTTGGGAAGCAGTTCAAGGACGAGAGCACTTTCGGTCCTGACGCCTTTGAATTCTTTTACGACCGCTCTGTTAGCTTTTCCTGCTGCTTCTAAGATATCAAAGTTTTCCAACACCATCTTGTCCTGGAGTTTTATGTCAAAGACGCGTTGGCCTGCGTGGTCTCCCGGCAGCGCATTAAAGCCGAGGCGGACGGTGTACACGGCGGGTTTTTGCCCGGCAGCGTCATCAATCAGCGGTACTTCGCAACGCAGCATCCCTCGGCAGCCGGATGTGAATAGCCAGGGCTTGTCGGTATCAGCTATACTAACGCCTTTGAAGTCGCGGCAGAAATACCCCATTCCGGGCAAGGTCTGGACGCGGAGATCAAACTTGACGCCGTAATTGGGGAAGTGAGTATACGAATTGGTTTTCGGATTAGGATAGCTGAACCAGACGGTTCCTTCATTGTCCTTCATATCCGCGGCGGCGCCGAAATTTATAGCGAACCGCTTGACGGGCCTCAGTGCGCCGGGCGTAACATAGACCGTCCATGGCTGAGTTCTGTTTGGTTTGCGCTTCATCACTAATGAACAGCGGATCGGGTATGAGCAAGTGCATCCGGCCGACGCCTCCTGGGAGAGCAATAGGCCGCTGGCGGGTATCATACTAATGGCGCAGCCTGGGCGGTAGGCGCCGAAGATAGTAACTCCATTGTCTTGCTCCAGGTCATAAAACGCCGTGCAGGCCGAGCGATAGAAAAGGCCTTTCGCCGAAGCGGCGGTGATGCCGCAGGTGTGGCCGGGACGCAAGAACTCCCAGGGAACTTTCTCGCCGGTGATCGGATGGTCGCGCATGACAATCTCGCCCGTATGAAGATCACAGGCGCGCGGCTCTAAGATGATTTTATCCCCGACAATGACCGGCCGTGTGCGGTAGTTCAGGGCACGGGACCAAACCATATCGCCTTTCTCGGTGGATAGCGCCGTGATGCGCCGCCATTTCAGGCCGCCTTCTCTGAATCTCCAGGCATCGTGGTTGCCGTGGTTGCCGAAAAACAAGAGCAATCCGCCACTGTAGGCGGCCCCCATCTTATCACCGCAGCTTCCCGTTAAATCGACTGGACGTCTCCAGATTAACTTTCCGGTAACGGCGTCGAGCGCAAAAACATTTCTCACGTCGGCATCATCGTATGTCAAACTCCCTTCGGGATACTCCTCTTTAAACAGCTCGGCTTCCAGGGAGCTGATTAGATACTCAACCGTCGCTTTCCGATTATATGATTTATTCTCCTTTAACTTCTCGGCTAAGAACTTTTTCTTTTCCCTTAGCTCTTCAAGGACTCCTTCTCTTTCTTTGTACACGCCCCTTTTTTTGAGTCTTCGCCTTCTCTTCAAAGCTCGGTTTCTTTGTCCTTCTGATATTCCGCTGTCGGCGTAGAAGATTTTTCCATCTCCCAGCGTGATTGTTATGTTAGCAATCTTTTTCCCGCTGCGCTTCCACAGCAGCTTGCCCGTTTCCGTATCCATGGCGAATATTTTGTCGCTCACCATTAAGTTATCGGTTACGGCGTTTTTCTGGAGAAACTCTCCTCCTCGGGCGAAAGATGTCATGTATCGATACATAATTCCACCCCTTTGGGCGGCCATCAGCAGATCCTTTGGACCAGGATATAGCTTTTTGTAGTACTCATACCGAACCCTGTGCTCTTGGGGGACATCTTCAATATTCTTCCATTTTCCATTTACCACGAAACGCTTCAAAATGGCACCGTAATCTTCGTCCATAGCTTTCGCTGCCGAGCCATAGAGAATGTTGTCAACGACTGATATATAACCCCATCGGCGCGGGCTTTCATCGGAAGAGGGGGGGATTTTGTATTCACGTATGGTTTCGCCTGTCTCCAGATCCAGGCGGTAACATTTATCATGAGCGGCCACATACAGACCATCTTCTGTTACAGTTAGATTTCCGGAATCGGCCTTAACTTTCACGCGGACCGCTCCCGGAATTTCCCTTTTCCACAGCAGTGTACCGTTGAAGGCGTCAACGGCCATGATGAGCTCTTCGCCCTGCATGAATAGCCGGCCGTTCATGGAGACGGGGCTTTGTGCGCGGGCGTGCCGCTCGGTCATTCCCTGGGGGCCGGGCTCTCCGAACCAGAGAACTCCCAACGGGCCATAGACAAGTTCATCGCCGGAACAGGATGTGTTTTGAGGATCGCCGTACTGCTGCGTCCATGCGCCGGCGCCCTCTAAGGGGCCTCGGACGTATTTTCTCCAGCTAACCTCCCCATCGCGATGAAAGCTCAGGCACGCTGTGCCTCCCCAAGGGCGAAGAATGCGCAGCCCTTCTTCTGTCGTACCTGTTGTTCTGCCGGTGAGCAACATTCCGTCGGAGACGAGCAGGTTGGCGAAATAGTCCGGCAGAGACTTTATGTCCCAGGGCTCAACCACCACTCGCTTTCCTAATAATCCGGCGGCTTCGAGATTCTTTCGGGCCGCGGCTAATTTTTCCGGGTCTTTTTCCAGGCCGACAATTTTTAGTTCCGTTTTTTTTGCTAATTCATAAGCGAGGCGCCCCTGGCCGCAGTCCAGAACTAAAGCGTACCCTTTCTTTATGCCGCTTTCGGCTAAGATTTTTTCCACGGCGGCCTTGTATGTTTCGGTGAGCGAATCATTGGGATAGGGATTAGCTTTTATTTCCAATTTAATTTCTTTCGCCACCGCGACTTCGTTCCTACCGAAGCAGTAGATGGGACCTTTGTCGCTGCTTACAATCAGACGGCCACCGGAGGCGGCCAGTCCGACGGCGGCGCCATTTACATCGCTCTTCCACACTTGTTTGCCGGTTCTTGAGTTAATGCCGACGACGAAACCTTCACCGCCGGCGAATACAACATCTCCGGCCAGTATCACCGAACGAAGCCCTCTTCTTGAGTAGCGCCACTCGTAGCTTGAGTCTCGCAATCGATTTTCTTCTACAGCCAGAGAGGCGGTCTTACGGGTTAGTTCATCAACTTGCCGGTTTATCTCTTTACCGGCTTTCTCATCGGCGTATCTGAGTTTTCTTCTTAGGCTTGAGAGCTGGCTTGACAGTTTTTTGCGTTCACTTATCACTTTGTCAGCTTTTCTCAAAGCTTCCACGTACCTGGTGCGGTTAATAGCATAAATCCTATCTTTGGTTAAGACGTAAGACACCTCACGGGTAAGGACCATATCAATTCCTGGAAACCAGGCAAAAGCCTCTTTTTGTCGCCTGCCGGTTTTCACGTCGTAAGCGACTTTGTGAGGTCTGCCGGAGTAATCGACGCCGGAGATAAGCTTGTCATTGTCTATCAGGGCCCATGTCCCGCCCCGTTTGCCGCCGGGGGAAGCGCAGAAAAGGAACTTTCCGGTTTTACGGTCGAAGGCAGCCGGCATTGACCGTCCGGAAGGAACGTATAGTACATCCCTGGATGCGACTAAGTAACCATGCGGCGATATCCCGCCGAATTCCAGCTCATGCGCGCGGTCACCGATAGTATCGTTCCTCCAGACGACCGAGCCATCCTCAGCCTTCAGGGCACAGATGTATAATCCTTCGTATGGAAAAACACCCGCCGCGAAATAGACAATCCCGTTGTCAACCAGAACGCCGGTTCTGACCGGCCAGAGAGATATCATTCTGCCGTTGCCAATGACCTTTTCATCACTGGGCCCGGCCCGGTACTTCCATATAAGCGAGCCGTCTTTGGTATCAAGACAATACACATAACCATCATCGGAACCGACATAAACCCTGCCGTCATAAACGGCCGGAGCAAAACGGACCGGCCCCTGGGTAAAGAATGCCCAGCGTACCTTGCCTTTAGCCGCATCAATTGAATAAACCTTGTTTGTAATACAGGAACCGAAATAGGCATTGTTGTCGGCTATCACCACGTGATACGCATTGTCGTTGTGCATTCTTGGCAGCTCTTCCGAAGGCATTGGCCAGGCAGGTTTGGGCCGATGGGTGGGAATATATTTCCACTGCAGAAAAAGCCTCGGGCCAACGGTTTCAGAGCTAACCCCGCTTCGCGTTATCTGCGACCGGTAAGTCGGCCAATCCCTGGCCGCCGACAGGCGAGCCTCAGCTATACCAACGCTGCAAACAACAAACAACATCAGAAAGCCTAAAAGCTTTTCCGTGACTCGTGACTCGTGCCCCGTGACCCGTGCGACGAGCGACGAGCGACGAGCGACGAGCGCGGTATTACTCATTGTGAATTGCTGTCGATTTTGCATTAGAAGGACGTCTCCTCTTAAAAATGATAAAAGATACCGGCGGAGCCGGTCGGTATTAGACCCACCGTTGGTGGGATACCAAGTCAGGTCAACTCACTGCTGGCTTAGCCAAACTGAATTATAATCAAATTTGCTGCTCCCGTCCAGTTATTTTACTGTTTTTCTAAGTATTCCTGACAACAAGGGGCTTAAACCAAAAAGATGTTCTCTTCAAATATAGCTGTTTTCGTTAGTGAAGTCCTTAGCGCCTAACAATTGGCTTTGCCTTGCTGTCCAGAAGGAGCGTGTCTGGGGGAGTTTTCCAAACCCGACACAAAGGATTTTCTATACGAATCCAACCCTTTTCCGCCGAAAGGCGTCCTGTGGAGTGCCCCGATACATCGGGATTTGTGGAATAAAGGCGTTGCCCTGTCCCGGCGCGCCGGTATTCATAGAGGGATACTACGCACGAATTCTCGTTCGTTTGATTATTCGGTGGCAAAGCATAGAAAAGCGGTTTAGCAAATGGATTAGGACGCTTGATGGTCAAGGAAAGTGTGCGCCCGTTCCACCGCAAGGTGTCCTGCGGATTGCTGGAAACTTTGTGAGCATAGACAGGAACCAACTCGTCATTAGCTTTAGCCGGTTCGATTGCATAAAACAGTATCAATTCGACAAAGTCCCACTTGCCGGCCTTTTCCACGCCATCGCGCAGTAGATAGCTCTTTCCACCTTGGGTATCCCGTATTTGATAGACCGCCACGGGCAGTCCTATGGACTCCTTACGGAGAGCAAGACGGTTATCATCAAGGCTGAGTCGGTACATGATTTGGTTGTAGTCATATCGCGGCGTGGCGTTCTCAAGCGAGCCTGAAAACGTGTGTGTATAAGTACCTTCGAAAAAGAGCACGCGCCCGCCGTCCCGGTCGAAATGCGGATGCTGCTTTGGATTGTAAAAGGAGTACTTGTTGTGTGTTACAATCTTTCTGGCATAGGCCCACGGCCCAACAGGTGTGTCAGCTTCGGCGTACCAGACCTCGCCCAGAAAAGAGCTTTCGCCGAATTGCTGCACGAATATCGAAATCCACCTCTGTCGGTAAGCATTGAAATAGACAGTTCCGCCGTGAGGAGATATCTCTTTCCCCGTTTCTATATCGTACAGATGCACATCCTTCGTTTCTTTCTTGAGGGCCTCAATAACCGAGTTTTTTGCAGAGACATCATCCCCCGTCAATTCATCAAAACGAATCCAGCGGTAAGGCTTATTTGACTTGACCGGATTCAGTCGTGGTTCAAGCTGTCCGGCGGACTTCTTCGGTTTTAGAGCTGTCAAGACCTCATAACAGTTTGCGTCGATAACATCATCCCACTCAGCCCTGACACGCATACGAACCGCCAGGGGGAATGGGGTGGCAAAGTAGTAATATTTCCGACCTTCCACATTTACGCTGAAAGCATGTCCGGAATTGGAAAACGGCAAAAATTCGACACCGGAACGGACAAGCGGCTCAAACGACTGTGTAGCATCGTTGAAAACAACCAGCCCTCGTTCAAGCACCTCGCCGAGATTTTTCAGTCGGGCAAATTTGGCGACCATCCGCTCTCGGCCCTCATTATCTTTGACGGTCAGCAATCCATCGAGCCAGACCAGGCCGGGTTCCTTCAAAGCCGAAAGTGGTCGGCTAAACCCGTCCTCGGCGACGTAGTATTTGAGATCAACCCCTATCGCGGGGTCCAGCCCTCCTTGCTCCGGCAGATTTGAGACTGCACCGGCCATAGCAAAGTGCCCGAGTGGATACGAAGGCCTTCCCGTGTCACCCCACATCCAGAACAACCGGTCGTGGTAGATACAGGTGAATACCGAATCCTGTCCCATGACCTGGCCGTTGAGAACCGGATTTTGTAACGGAACCGGATGCCCCGTAAGAACGCTGTCACGATATATGCCCTGGCCCGTAATTCGATAAATTCGCTCGGCAACATTGAGCCGGTCAATCTTGATGACTGCACTTGCTCCTCGCGAAATTCTCAACCTTGTTCCATGGAATCCAAATCCGTCTTTGGGAAATTCGTAACCGTGGCTTTCAACAAAGAAAAAGACGTCTCTGTCCATTAAGCCCGGTTCATAAAATGCGACAATTCCATTGCTGTCGGTGAAGTACCGTATGTTATTAGTAGTCCGTAACTCGACCAAAGGCACTCCCCGGCCGGTTTGTCGGTCCACCACTTGAATCTTGAAATACTTGCACGACGAATCCTGGGAGGAAGATGGCCTCTGCTCAAGAGCCATTACCAGGCAGGGGCTAATGAAAACCACCAGAACTGTCCTCAACACAATCCCTGGATGGCTTTTTTGTATTGCGTTCATTTCTCTACCAACCTCTTTACTCTCACGCCACAGCCAGAAAACACTTCAGCTAACTGAAACTATACAACCAGAGCCTATCAAGTTGTTTATAATGCGTGGAATGACCACTGTGTCATTGTCCTTTAAACCACAAATCAATTGGTCTTTTAATGCCATCAGGTTGGAACGGCAATTGGACCTTGCCGCCCGTTCCTGCCGACTTGTAGCCGGCATAGAGGGCTTCCTGCACTACGCGACCATCCTCGCCGGTTGCCTGTGGTTCTTCCCTGCCGCGCACGCATCGAGCAAAATGATACATTTCCTGCGGAAACCCATAGTTCCACAACTCTTCGAAGACCGGATAACTCCATCCTTTGGTTGTAGGAGCTTTCTCGACTGCATAGCCGTAGCCATATTCGCTGTAGGTAGGCAAAGCATTGCCGATATGCAAATCGGCATAAGTAACTCCACCTTCTCCGTATACCTCGATACGGTCCTCCATACCACCTCGCCGAACCCAACTGTTTTCAACTAATCCAACTGCGCCGTTGGCAAACTCGAGGATACAAATGGAATTGTCTTCACCTTTGGTTTTGTTACCGTGAACGTGTGTTGCCATCTGACAATATACAGTCTTAATCTTCGGCCGACCCAGAAACCAATAGCAAAAAGCAATCCCATGACAGCCCATATCCATAAAAACCCCTCCGCCCGACTTCTCGACATCCCAAAACCACGAGGCGTGCGGGCCGAAGTGCTTTTCTAACTGTTTCACCAAATAGACCTTGCCAAACGCACCCTGTTCAGCCATCTCTTTGGCTTTCACATACTTTGGTGTGAAAAACAGCTCCTCTGCATACAGCAGCAATACTCCTTTTTGCCGGCACGTTTCAATCATCAGGTCCGCCTCTTCCAGCGTCATGCAGAGGGGTTTTTCACAAACCACATGCTTGCCGGCGTTGGCAATATCAATGGTCATCCGGGCGTGCAAATAGTTCGGTGCCGCAATCGTTACCATCTCGATATCTTTCTCCGTGAGCATCTGCTTGTAGTCCGTAAAGACACGGGCAATACCATACTTATCTGCTAACTTTTGGGCGTGGCCTGGAGTAGGAGAAGCGACTGCAACTACTTCCGCCTCATCAGGCATAACTCGAAACGATTCGGCATGAATGCCTGCTTCAAACTGTGACCCAATAATCCCGACTTTAACCCTTCCCTTGCCCGGCATAATAAATCTATCTCCTTCTTGCTCTAATCTTTATTTCTCAGGCACAATTTTCTATCGGGAGATTTCGCCGCGCAGCCACTCGATGCTTTGCTCAATCTTACCAGGCGCTGCTTCGCATTCTATGGAGAGAACGCCATCCCAGTCGATTTCTTTCAGCAGCTCGATACACCCGGCTATGTTGTCAGCGTTGACCCCTTCACCGATACTCACCACAGACGAGGCAATTCCTGTCTGTCCGCCCTGTACAGCCTTTGCAAGCTCTTCGCTGACGTCCTTGATGTGGCAATGCGAAACTTTGTCCCGGAACCGCTGGAGAAACTTCACCGGGTCTTGCCCGGCGATGAACACATTGCCCGTATCAAAGTTCATTCTCAAGTAGGGTGAGTCGAAAAAGCTCAGGATTTGCTCCATAGTATCCGGGTTGGTCGTGTAAGGACCGTGCGGCTCGACATTGATGATAATGTCGTATTTTTCAGCCCATTCCAGCACCACACGATAGTACTGCTTTATGAGCGCCATTACTTCGTCGTCGGTGTATCCCTGCGGCTTGCGGCCGCCGTCAGTAGTGTCCACGCAGGGGCATTCAAGAGCTTTAGCGAACTGAATGGCTCGAATCGTGTAGCCGATACCGCGATACTGACCCTCTGGAGACGACATCGGGTAGGCCGCGTCGAGCTGCGAGACCTTCAAGCCCATCGAGTCTAAGTATTGCTTGAGTTTCATCGGGTCGGAATGAAGCGGTATGTGGGGATTATAGCCCAACGCCTGAACAAAGTAGTCCCCGTCGATCGTACCAAATTCCACGTACTCCAAATCATGGTCCTTAGCGACCTGACAAGGGACATCGTACGACACGTCGAAGTGCCGCCAATTATCTACATGCATACCTAATTTTATCATGCTCTTGCTCCTAATTAGTCTCGATTCAACCATGTTCTCTGGACTTTTAAGTCATCATAATACCTGAATCACCTCCTCAATTCCAACCCATTTTGTTGACATTTGTTATTCTGGTGTGGTTGCGTTTGTCAGGCAGATTTTATATACTAATGAGTTTCTGTTGCGGAAACAGTATTTGTCATTCCCGCGAAGGCGGGAATCCAGCTTTTTCGCTCTGGACCCCTGCTCCTTCGACTTTGCTCAGGACAGGTTTCGCAGGGGTGACATCGTCAGTTTTTGTTTTCCGCAACAGCTATCCGTTTAGTTCTGAACAGTAGTATCGTACCGCACGCCATCGGGGACCGGTACAGGGACGGCTACGGTGATACCATGGTCGCCGATAGTCTGTCTGGAAGAATCGACGGCGATGAAGGCTGTGTAGGCTGACATCAGGCCATACTCAAGGGCTACCTGCTTGATTTCCTGCGGCAGGTCCGAATTGTTGTCGTGGGTGGCTTGATTAGCCAAGGTCTCGATTTTTTTGCGGGCCCATACGCAGGCGATGCCCGGATGAGTAACAGCGGAATCGTCCAGGTTGACACCGATAACGATTTCCTGAGTCAGGTCGCCGACTTTGCCGGTGATGCGAATGGTTGTGCTGTGTTGGCCCTTGAATCTGCCGGTGAGAATTAAAGGACGACCGACAAAGAGGTCACGAATGCGGTGGGGATACACATCTGTAACCTGCATATTACCCCAGTCAATTGTTATGTCGGTAAGGGCAGGATGGCTGATGCGCTCGTAGAACAGGTCAACGACGCCTCCGGCGCTGTCGTCCAGGCCGATATAGGCGACGGCGCCTTTTCCGAGTTTGGCCATTCTGTCCAGCAGGTATCGGTTGACGGAAGAGCCGACGCCGAAACTGAAAATTCGGCTCGCACCGAGGCGTTGGTGGACCGCTGCGAGGATTTCGACCTCGTTGCCGATGTAGCCATCGGTCATAAAAGAGACCAGACGAAATCTGTGTGGGTCGTGGGCGAAGTCCAAGGCGGCCTTTATGCCCTCAATCATCATAGTCCCGCCGCTGCCGTGTAAAGATTTGACGTAGTTGAGTCCCTTGCGGATGTTGGCCGGCGTTGCGGGGATGGGATTGGGACCAAGCTGCGAGGCATTGTTTGAAAAACGAATTATCTGGAAAGTGTCGTTCGGCTGTAGTTTTCTAAGAGCACGTGTAATCGCCTGCTTGGCCTTGGCGATGGGTTTGCCGCTCATACTGCCGGAGCAATCGAGGACAAATATCATTTCCATCGGGGCACGCTTCAGGTACGAAAGACTTTCCGGCGGATACAGCATCAACGTGAAGAATCCGCCTCGTTTGTCGTGGTGTGTTACTAAGGCAGACTTTACGGTTTTACCTGCGACCTTGTAGCGGAGGACGAAGTCCTTATTGGGGATACTGTCGAGACTGCTGAGCTTGACCGTCAGCTTTTCGGGTGTGGCAAAGGTTTTGGTAATAACGTGGCTTGTGCAGACCACTTCTTCGATGACCACGCCGGCGTCAACTTCAACCGTAACGGTAATATCATGGCCGCTGCGCTCGCCGGGTTTTAAGTACTGGACCTCGGTTTTCTGGCCGGAGATGCCGGCTTTGCCGCGGGCAACGGCGCCGACGCCATCGGTGTAGCCGGGAGGGTTAAATCTTGGCCCAACGACCATAGGAAAGACGAACTCATACCAGCCGTCCACATAGGCTAAGGTGTTGAAATACTTGATATTGATGTCGATGTTTTTTCCCGGCTCGATGTTGGCGACCTTTTGCGTGAAGATATTGGGCCGTTCCTGCGTAAGAAGCGAAGCGACATACCCTTGTCTCCTGGCTTCTCTGTAGATTTCCTCGGCTTCTTTGCGCTCGCGAATAATGCCGCGGATTCGGCGTTCGCCAATCGTCATAATGAACTCGTTAATCGCCGCGTTCTGCGGCAGCGGAAACACATACACCGCTTCAATCTTTTGGTCGTAGGGGTTATGGAACTGCTGGGTAACCTCAATGGTGGCGATGTAGCCGATGATTTGTCCCTTAACGTCGGTGTGCTTGAGAGGCAGGGGTATTTCCTTTTCTTTTTTCGGCAGCTTAGCCAACATAGCGCCGCAGCCGGGAGCATCCTCATCAACAGGAACTGCCTGCGTCTCAGGCCGGGCTATTACCCATATTTCATCCTCCGTGACATTAAGCAATTCAACGGGTATTCGCTGCTTGTCGGGTCGCCTTGAGATGCCTCTATTCCTAAGCAAGGCCCCTCGTCCCGATCCGGACGGCCGCGAGCCTGCCATAGTGGTTATGCCTAAGGATTCGTTTCTGAGAGTCGGAGCAGGCCCCTTTGTTCTATACCTTTTCCCACCCATTCCGCCGCTCCTGTCACTGCCTCTTATGCCTCTTACGCCCGTTCTGCCATACCCACTTATTTCGTCCATATCTTTTTTGTCGCCCAGCACCAGGACCTGGCCATTTACGAAATAACGCTTTGCGCTTTTTTCACTTTTGGATTCGAGGAACTCGCCCATTTCCCGCTGACTCTTACCCTTAAAACTGTCAATCGCATGACCATTCTGGAAAGTAACGTGCGGAATTCCGGACTCATCGGTTTTAGTCAGAATATCGGCTCTTTCCTTATCATCTGCTTTGATTAGCTCCGACAATTGTTTGCGGAGGCGAATCCCATCTTCCGCCACATCCTTTTGTGGCTGGGACAGTATAGCTTGCGGTTCCGTTGGTAATTGTGCTTTGGAATCAGGTTTATCAGATACATCAGCGAATGTTACACCTTCCTCTTCGCTCGACCGATCTGCTGTCCGCGAGGATACAGTACCACTTTCATGCTGGCTGCATCCGACAAAATAGCCGACTATTGCTATTGCGGTTATGCCCAAAAGGATTGATACGGTTAGTATTTTCTTTTTCACTTTTATTCTCCTTTTTCGAATGAGATTTTAGCGGGTATTTCTTTTGCATCTGCATCAGCGGCAACGGTGAGCTTTAGCTCGTAATCAGGCTCGGCATCGCCGATGATTTGCAGATGGATAGTGGCGATTCGGGTGCGCCCTTTGGGCAATTCACGGCCGGTGTTAAATGCGGCAATAATTATACGGTCATTGGCTAAGGCGGCAGGGTCATAATAAGGAGCCTCTTTGAATGCTTTGTGCTCACCGCTTTCTACGCCGACGATTTTGATTTGTCCGGCAGTAGCTTTAAGCTCGAACTGATAGGCCGCAAGCAATTTGTTGCTTGAATCGAGATAGATATGCAGAGGTGCAAA
>JADFJC010000218.1 GCA_022566315.1 Planctomycetota bacterium | reverse complement strand
GCTGCTATATCACGAGCTTTGACCGCCTGCTCAACACCATCGGCTGTCAGGACGCCGAGCAGAATATCTTCGGCCAGTTGGCCTTCGGTATGGACCATGCCGACTATATTATGATGCGGGCGCCCAAGCCGACGCTGATCTGCTGTGCGACGAAGGATTTCTTCGATATTTCCGGCACGTGGGAAAGCTTCCGCTACGCCAAACGCCTCTACAGCCGCATGGGATTTGCCGAACGCGTCGATATCGTCGAAACCGACAACAAGCACGGTTTCTCGGGCGAACTGCGACAAGGCGCCGTCCGCTGGATGGCGCGATGGCTGCGCAATACCGACAAGCCGATCGTCGAATCGCCCGACCTCCAGCCGCTTGACGAACAACAGACGTGGTGTACGCCAAAGGGGCAGGTCATGCTGCTGGCCGGCGCGCGATCGGCGTTCGATATTAATACTACAGCGCGATATAGGCTCAAGAGAATGAGCTTATATGCCCGATAACTCTTTATAGATACGTTATTTATAAGGAGTTATCGTATGGAAGTCAAAGACATAAAGGTAATTGGGCGTAAATTGAAGAAGTTTTTGTCACAATTTGATGATTGTTTTGGACGAAGCGAGCCTCGGTTCAACCTGGAAACTATTGTTCGCGGTCAGCTTTCCGGCCTTGAGCGTAAGAGCCTTGAACCTATCGCTCTTGCTGCCGGTGTCGCTCCTCGGACGTTACAAGACTTTATTGCTTCCGGGAATTGGGATCATGAGCGTATGTGTGATCAGTTGCAACGAACGGTGGCAACGGAGCATTCTCATTCTCGCTCAATAGGTCTGATTGATGAATCAGGAAATCCTAAAAAGGGTAAAGATACCTGCGGGGTATATCGGCAATGGTGCGGCAACACCGGCAAGGTGGATAACTGTGTTGTAGGAGTTCATCTGGGCTATACCGTAGATGATTTTCAATGCCTTTTGGACAGCGACCTTTTCTTGCCCAAAGAATGGGCTGAGGATATGGAGCGTCGCAGGAAAACCAAGGTTCCAGAAGATATTGTTTTTCGAACCAAGCCCCAAATTGCGTTAAGCCAGGTAAAGCGTGCTCTGGGAAATGGTGTCCGTTTTCGGTCATTCACTTTTGATGAGTTGTATGGCAGGTCCAGATCGTTTCTCGATGGCCTGACGGAATTGGGGCAAAATTTCGTCGGAGAGATTCCCTGTGACTTTGTCGGCTGGACGCAAAAGCCGAAGATATTAATCAAACCGACACCTGCTCAAGTCCGTAAAAGAGGGCGTAAACGGCATTTTCCTCGTCTTTCACGAAAAAGTCTCCCTGCCTGCGAAGTTCGAAATTTGGCGAAATACTCTCCGGTATTTACCGGGCAAAATTGGCAACGCTATCGCATAAAAGATGGTGAAAAAGGCCCGATAGTTTGGGAGGTTAAAAGCGTTCCATTTTACCGAAAAGAAGGCGCCGATGGGTTACCCAAACAGACTCACACTCTCATCGTTGCTCGTAATGTATTGAATCCGAAAGAGATTAAATATTTTCTGGCTAACCAGTCATTGCAATCACCTCATGTGACCTTGAAAGATTTGTTATCGGTAGCGTTTTCACGTTGGCCGATAGAACGATGTTTTGAAATCGGCAAACGTGATCTTGGTATGGATCATTTTGAAATGCGTCAGTGGCCTGGCATTCACAGGCACTTTTATATCAGCCAGCTGACTCAACTGTTTTGTGGGCAAGTCCAGCAATCCCTTAGAGAAAAAAACTCTACAGGAACCGTATCTGACCGTCGAGCAGGTTCGCCTGGCCGCCAGTGCCTGGATTACAGCTCAGCAAGTGAAACCGTCAGTGCAATACCGCTTTTTTCAAAAAATAGCCGATGTGATAGCCTATCGTCAAAATCGCAATCGGGACTCGCGCGTGTCCCACTGGAAAACGGCAATAAAAAAACTGGAAGCCTTGGGTATCGATGTCAATAAAATTCAGACATGTATACCACCGGAGATATAATTATGTCGCGCTGTAGTACTAGGCCTTAAACAAGCGTACCTTGATTGTTTTGTTGAATATTGGAGGGGCGATTTTTTCGGCGCAGCAGGTCGCTGCCAGCCGCAAACGGCTAAAGATTTTTGTTCCAGATTTTTGCTCCGTCATAGTTTTACCTGCTTTCAGCACATCAAAAAGGCCAACACGAATCGGGACGTCCGTGCCCCGACATCATACACTTACTAATCAACAGCGAAGCGGACCTCGAAAGGCTTCGATCGCCCGGAAAAATATATCAAAATACTCGTTCCAGCCTAACAATTTATACACAAGCCTGCGGCTGGTTTTGACAATCTGGCACGGCAGCATGATAAAGAAATTGCGGAATTTCTTGAACTCCATCCGCAATACTTTTGTCTTCTCTCGCTTGTGTTTTTTACGCCACCGGCCTTTGGCAGGTAACAACAAGGCGTACCACGCTTTCAGGTTCCAGGCCAATGAGGCCATTACCATATAGGCCCAGTTACTGACCAGATTGTCAACCGGCATACGCATTGCCCGGACACCGTTTTTTAACTGCTCTATCAAATTCTCCTGATTGCACCGATTATTTGCATCGCCAACTATATCTGCTCTCGAAGCTTTGCGATCATTGGTGATATAGAAAAAGTAGCGAATGTCATCAAATAAGACAGCATCACCTTTTTCTACAGACAAATTCTTTCTTAGAACTACTACCCGATATGATTTGCGACATTGGACAGGCTGATACTCAAACTCCGCTGTCTGTTCCGATTGCAATCGAATGTTTTTGTAGCCTCGTTCCTTAACAATCCGTTCTTTTATATTGACAGGTTTACGGCGCGGCTCTGTTTTGACAGTATACTTAGGCTGACGCATAAGGTCTTTATAGGCCGTCTCCGGAAGGTTTTCGGCTATCCTGACTAAATTAGGCATGGCGTTGATGCCGAATACAAAGGTAATGCCTTCATCATCCCAGCCGTCTAAATATTTCGTCTGACTGAAATCCGTGTCGCCGCGAAAACGAATCTTCTTAAATCCGCCCGCCCGGCACAGGTTGGCGGCCTTGTCAAGATAGTGTGGTGCATTTTTACTGCTTGTGCTGTTACCGCTGCGATTGCAAAGATATAACGGTTCACCGGTATTGGATAAGGATATCACCAGAGGATGATATCCCCAGATACCATTGTAAGACAGGTCCATCCCTTCTTTGCATTCGCCGGTGGTTCCGGCAATTGTGCCGTCAGCATCGATGATCGCCTCAGTGAAAAACTCCGGCTCCTGTTGCTTCCAGACTTTCAGGCGAGTTGCGTTGATGGCATCCTGTAATATCTCAACATGTTCAGTTGAAAAACGACGGCAGAAATCACCGGCGGTAGTCGGGTCGGGTATTCTATCAGCGCCAACTGCGTCAAGATACACCTCATCATTTCGCAACCGCTCTATATCTTCAAGGCATTCACCGTTGCAGAGAATGTTGTAAGCGATGTTGAGAACATGGTCAGACTCGAAGTAGGGATTGTGCAATTTGAAAAGATGAAGACGACTGTTAATAGCTTTATCCAGTTGCAGCTGCTTGACCAGCATTTGCACAGTACCCATCCCGCCATAAAGGATGCCGTGATTACGAGCGGATATCTCGTAATGGATATTGCCCGGATTGAGCATCGGCCCGAGATGCTCCGGCAGAGATCTTTTGTCAAGGCGATTCTTGATTTTCCGCTTGCGTTGTCTCAATTTTCCTGCTATTTTCTTTTTCACTCGAAACGACTCCTTTCGTTGAATTTTGTAAATTCTTTAATTTCTTATAAGTGCATTGTAATGCACTGAAAGGGGTGTTTCGAGTACTTTTTGAAAACCACAAACAATTTTGCGATACTACCTACGCTTGTTTAAGGCCTAGTCGCATGCATTGAACTTGCCAGTGTGGAAAGGGAAGTGCTGTTTCGGGAACTGGCTCGATTTTAGGGGGAGGGCAGTTTAATCCGAGATTTCCCGTTTGCACGGTTAAGAAGCATGTTCTTCTCCATACTTATTTCTTTGCGTAGAATTTCTTTCTGTGCTGTTCGGCGTAGGCTTTGAGGCGGTTGGCTATGTCGGGGTGTTTGGCCAGTACGTTTGTTGTTTCGTGGGGGTCATTTTTCATGTCGAAGAGGGACAGTTTGACCTTTTCCTGGCGGTCTTTTCCGGGCATTCCGTCTTTG